>DATJWZ010000729.1:0-4260 GCA_035500795.1 Candidatus Eiseniibacteriota bacterium
AGTCAGGTATGGCTTGCATCGTCTCCCAGAGCTGGCGTACGAAGTCATCAAACTGATGCGCGCTTGCGAGCACCAGGTCATAGCGCCCGGCATGGGCCCAGCTATCGGTCTCGCCGTAGCCGACGAACAGCAATCGAGGATGGGCAGATTGCACATATTCAAGCAACGGGATCTGCAGAAATGAGTTCCACACATCCTCGTCATCTAACCGTGTGGCAGTGCGGTACAGTTCGTTGACCACTTGTTGCCGCGGCGTCAGCTCATCCTTTTCGGGAAGGTCCCAGCCGGCCTGCATGACAAGTCGGCTGCGAGGCTCGTTAAAGATGTTCTTGAAGACTTCCCACGTGGCATAAACCGCAACTCGCCCGCGAAATTCTGGAAATCCGTTGATCCACTCGAAGACAGTTGTGTTCGGATTGGGGCCAAACTCATTGCTGTTGATTCTTGGGTCCGGATGCCCTGCCAGCATTTCGTTATATCCCGGGTAAGAAAATGCCAGGCCATTGGTAACGCGCGCTACACTCCCCTTGTTCTGGTTCCCAAATATCTGTCCTTGTTTCGCGACGACTGCCCAAAGAAACGGAAAGAGCATTTTGCGGCGGATCTCGGGGTCGTCATTCCAAAATTTGCTGCGGAGGTGTTCTGGACTCGTCCATATCCCGCCGTGTTTCTCGTCGAGCAGATTCGGGTCAGCACCAGTGAAGACTTCCTGCCAGCGCAGACCATCGCTGACGATAAGAACGACGTTGCGCGTCTTGAGCTGCCCCCACAGCGGTGCGCACCAAACGGCAATCACTAGGACGACACCGAGCCACAGTTTCTTTTCCAACGATCCCCGAATGGGAAGTTGTACCTTAACCCAAATTGCATAACGCTCGGTCTGGTTGGAATCTGTGCCAAGTCTCCTGTGTATATTCATGCAGCACCAACCTGCTTTCCGCCCGGCGTTCATGCTCGATATCTGGCGTTGATCAGAATGTGCAGCGGCCCTTATATCGTCGGTCATCGGCAGGGAGATTACGAATTGTCTACGGTCTCTTGAGCCCTATCCTGCCTCGGAACGTACGCAGCACAAACCGCGGTATGCCAATAGTTCTCGATTTCAACAGGTGGTTCCCCGTCCCAGCCTCTGAAACACCTGATGAGATTGACTTGCCCTGATTAAGCTCACTATTCATGGAGCGCGACTTGACGTCGACCACCGCTCTGGCAGGAATCGAGAGATCAAGGTCGCCCGAATAAGTAGTAAGCAGGTAGTCGCCGTCCGATCCAGGGTCACCCTGATATGCGATTCGCCCCGTTCCGGAGTTTACCTTGACCGATGATTCGCTCACATTGTGCAGATCGACGTTTCCACTGACCGAACCCACATCGACATGGCATCTGCCAATATTCGCAAGCGTGATCGGCCCGCTCAGAGTCCGTACATGCAGATGAGCGCCGCTGATGTTATCTATGTGGACTGAGGCGGTCATCGCCTCCACGATTACATCGCCGCGCAACCCCTCGACATCGATCACCCCGTTCGCTGACCGTAGCGTCACAATCGCATCAGCCGGTACCAGAACGGTGTACTCTGCGAGGTTGTCTCCTTGGCGGTTCGATTCGGATCGCAGCTTCACTCGTTCTCCACGCTGCTCATTGACAAAGTTGACTTCTTCCGAGTGAGATAACGTCTTAGCGACAACCAGCCTGCGTCCGGAGGGCTTGACTGTGATTGGACCACAGCAATTCGTTATTGAGATCCTGGCTCTGCGTCCGACCGTGTAGGTCGTTTCCCTCACACCGGTGCGCGCCATGGAGACTGCAAGAAGGGCCACGACGGTCAGCGCGAGTCTCCCGGCCCTGAACCATCCCAGACTGTCGAACATGATCCGATTCCATCCGATCATTACAGAACTACGAGTGTATCCAGGATTGTAAACCTACTTCTTGAAAGTGAATTTCAGGCTCCCAGCGATCAATCTGGGATATCCAAAGTGAGTGCCAGAAAACGGATTACCCCAATTGAAGGCAAAATCACGGTTCGCCAGGTTTTGCAGGTCAAGCTGGGCTCCCAGAGTGAAACGGTCTCTTTGAACGAGATCCATTCCACCAGACCATCCAAACACATACCAGGGTTTCACGCGTCCCGTGTCGAAATTCACCAAATTCGCTCCAGGCAAAGCATGCAACTCCTCGTCGTCGAGATCGGGAAGTTCCATTGGAACACCACTTTCGAACCTCCCATTGAACGATGTCCAGATCCCGCGGTGTCGCGATGCATAGGTGAGCGCAAACGACGCTACATTACGCTGATCGTGATCGGGGACAAAGCGGGTCCCGGGGCCGATTTCGATGAAGTCATCGTCGAGGAAGAGACCTCCGTTCAAAGGGCCGATCTCGACAATCTGATTGTTTGTGTACGTAAAATATGCCGAGAACCCTCTCCGAATGGGTACATCGAGCCGGACGTCGAGCCCCTGCGCTTCTGCCTTCGCTACGCTGTTTGGGAAGATGATGGTCGTGCCCAACAGAACGTTCGGGTCGTCAATGTTCTTAAAACGTCTCCACCAATAGGCCACATTGAGGCGCAGGGAGTGAGGAAGTTCTTGGGCAAAACCAACCTCCCCGGATGACAGCTTCTCGGGGTGAATGTCAGCGCCTCCACCCGAGTCGGCAAATGGCGAAAGTTCGCGCGCCTGCTCAGAACTGGCAATGAGCAGGTTTTCCGTCTGCGGAGGCATGTAGAGCCGATTGAAGGAAGCGCGTAGCGCAGTTCGGGTCTTCGGGATGTAGTAGACCGCGCCGATTCTTGGACTGGTCTGATGGTCAGAAACCAGAAGATCAGAATGGTCGAATCTCACGCCCAGACTCAAAGTGAGGTTCTTGAGCGGAGAGAAATCGTCTTGCACGTAAACTCCCTGTGTGCCCCGGGAGACGTGACCGACGAAGAGAAATGGATTGTCAGGGGTGAAGGCCATGGCTGGTTCACTGATGCCGGCCTCTTCTGCTGCGTCGGGATCGGTAATCGCAAACCCAAATAGCTCCGAGATCGATACATTCGCCACCTCGAAGCCGGCTTTGATGACGTGACCATGTGTCAAATGAGAAAGGCTGCCGATGACTCCTTGCCTTGTCTGATGCCGGTTCTGCTGCGCCGTAATCGGCGTATCGAATTCACTCGGATCGAGACTGGACCGAAAGAAGTTTCGAAAGTAGCCCACGTCGATCAGAGTGCTCGGAGAGAACGTATGCTGCCACGAAAGCGACTCGTGATCGTGGCGAACTTCCTGCCGTTGACGCTGTCCGGCGTCCTGCTGGTCCTGGTTGTTGGGCACATCGAGGTTTGCGCCCTGCAATGTTCCAGCCAGTCGAACTGCGTCGTTCTGTGTGGGATGCCAGTCCGCGCGAATGTCGAAGGAAACATCGCCACCAGTATTGTTGAAATTTCGCGGATGAACCGGGTCCAGGAACCGATCGGACTGGTGTCCTGAGCCAGCGAAAAACAGTCCCCACTTGTCCGTTCCGCCCCCTAGAGTCGTTGAGACATCACGCGAACTGAAGCTCCCGGCTCCGAGGGAGACGGTTCCGTTGAGCGGTGTGCGATATCCGGACTTGGGTTGAATGACCACAACCGCGCCCGACCTGTCACCAAATTCGGCCGGAATATTTCCGGTGATGATATCCATGGAAGTGATGGCATCGGTATTGAAGGAGCCGGCAAATAGTCCATCCACCCGATCCGGAGTCGGGACACCGTCCACAACATACAAAGTCCCGTCATCGACCCCACGAATATGCATCAGGCCATCGTTTTCTGTGTTCCACCCCGGGGTCGTCGAAATCAAGGCCTGCAACTGATCCCTCCGAACCACGGCGGGTGCTAGCTTGATGAAGGTCTCATCAATCACGGTTTCTGTACGTGGAGAGTCCGCCTGAACCAGGTCAGAACGTACGGTTACTTCGGCGCCCCCAGCCGCTACCGTCAATTGAACCGTGGTTTCCAGTGGAATGTTGGATCGCACAGCCACGTCTTTGGCGAAAGTCCCAAAGCCGGGGGCAGCGACCCTCAGAACATACGCGCCGTAGGGGATGTTCTCGATGCGAAACTCGCCCTGACTGTTGCTGGAAATCCTCACTAGGCGCCCGGTGAGGCGGTTGTCTAAAGAAACCTCGGCCTGAGCAACCCGCGCTCCTGTCGGATCAAGAACCGTACCTGTCAGGCGGCCAATTTCTACCTGCGCCCACAAAGAGGATGAAATCAGCAGACCGCAGATG
>DATJWZ010000730.1:0-1303 GCA_035500795.1 Candidatus Eiseniibacteriota bacterium
GCAAGGGCTCACCGCCGCAAGGCGCGAAGGCTCGAACTGAAGCCCCGGTGAACGGCGGCCGTAACTATAACGGTCCTAAGGTTAACGATCGCGCAGCCTTAGTAAAACTGAACCATATGCGGGAAACTCCTCACACAGCTGTCCGGTACTCGTTCCGATGAAAATCGGAGCAGTCAAAATCCGGCGGACACGGGGACAATCCGCAGGGAAGACTCCAGGAGGTAAAAATTTTGGAGAACCCTCAGAGACTTAACGTTCAGTCGCAGCCTGAGAAGCTACAAGCCCAATGGGTTGTCGGGTTTGTTGACGGCGAAGGATGTTTTTACGTCGGCATCAATCCGCACCCAGAGATGTCCTGCCAATTTCAAGTACTCCCCGAATTCACCGTTGTTCAGCATAAACGTGACGTTCGACTGCTTCACGCACTGAAGAAATTTTTCGGTTGTGGCGTAGTCAGACAGAATCACGGAGATCGAATGGCGTACCGAGTCCGGGGGTTGGATCACCTCAGCGAAAGGATTGTTCCCTTCTTTGAAAAGCATCCTCTTAAATCGAAGAAGCGGGTCGACTTCGCGAGGTTCCGAAAGATCCTTCACCTGATCAATCAGGGAAAGCACTTGAAACGGGAAGGCATTGAAGAAATACGGGAAATAGCTTCAGTAATGAACACAGGCAGCGAAAGATAAAGTCCGTCTTCTCTGGAAACAGAGTAGGAAAAGACGAGCGAAATTCCTTGTCGGGTAAGTTCCGACCTGCACGAATGGTGGAATGATAGAGCGACTGTCTTGGCAAGCGGCTCGGCGAATTTGTGGTTCCGGTGAAGACGCCGGATGCCCGCATCTAGACGGAAAGACCCCGTGCACCTTAACTGCACTCTGGTCATGAGTAACGGTCCGATCTGCGTAGCATAGGCAGGAGTCTGTGAACCTCGGGTTTCGGCTTGAGGGGAGACACCAGTGAAATACTGCCCTGATTGAACTGTCGCTCTAACCTACCACCCGTGACGGGTGGGGAGACACGGCCAGACGGGTAGTTTGACTGGGGCGGTCGCCTCCTAAACTGTAACGGAGGCGCTCAAAGATCGGCTCAGGTGGATTGGAAACCCACTGTGGAGTGCAAGAGCATAAGCCGGTTTGACTGTGAGACTTACAAGTCGAGCAGCAACGAAAGTTGGATCTAGTGATCCGGTGGTCCCGCGTGGAAGGGCCATCGCTCAACGGATAAAAGGTACGCCGGGGATAACAGGCTGATCTAAGCCAAGAGTTCACATCGACGCTTAGGTTTGGCACCTCGATGTCGGCTC
>DATJWZ010000731.1:0-9300 GCA_035500795.1 Candidatus Eiseniibacteriota bacterium
GCAGTGCGGATCGCCCGCGCTGCGCCGCAACCGGTTCTGTTTCTTTCACAAGCAGTATCAGAACCAACGCATCCGCCTTTCGGCCGATCGTCGACGGCGCGGCACGGCGACGTTCATCCTGCCCGTGCTCGAAGACGCCAACTCGATTCAGATGGCCATCATGCAAATCATGCGTCTCATCCTCACTGGGGAGATCGAGCACAAGACCGCGAGCCTGCTTCTCTACGCTTTGCAAACGGCGAGTACGAATCTGCGCTCGACGAAATTCGACCCGCAGATGCACACGGTGATTCTCGATCCGCGCGCGGCCCGGATCACTCCGCTGAATTACCGCGCATGGGAAGATGACGAATTCGAAGACGACGACGAGGAAGAAGAACTGGACGAAGTTGAAGCCCACGTGCAGGAAAAGGTGAAACAGGCCGAGATCATGGCCCGCATCGAGGCCAAGCAGAGAATCAAAGCGCGCGAACAGGCGCAAAAGCGCGAGCAGGACCGCGAAGCGCTACGCAAATGGAACAACGAACATCCCGACGAGGATGAACAATATATCGATGAGGATGGATACCTCGCACGCAGGCCCAGAAAGCCTCCGGTCGGCACAACCCTGGAACAAACGCGCGCTAACATCACGAGAGAGATTCGCGAAAATCTACCCGCGCTCACGAAAGCGGTAGCCGAAACTCAGGCGAAATCCTGATTGTGGAAACATTCCGCCGTCGAAATGGCATGCGCGATCGGGTCTTAGCCAGAAGCCAGGAGCTAGAAGCTGGCAGCTCAAGGAGGGAAAGCTAACTACATAGCCAACATCTCTGGCTCCACAGAGTTCTAATCGAAACACGTGTCGCACTCGTGAATTGTTTTCTGCTGCGATCACCGGCGCATCTGGTGACTGGAGGAGCACATCGTGGCAAGACAGGGCTGTTGCAAGTTTTTCCACAGGGTTTGCAGCCCTTTGATTTGCCCCATCACAATTTACTTACCGTTAATCAGACAGTCGCACAGGCGCAACAATTGGTCTTTACCCTAGCCTGACCCGGCGGACGAGAAACGTAGTGTGCCAGAATCCGCCAGGGCACGGAGGACCAGATGTTCCAAGAGTTCAAAGCAGCAGTTGCCCCCAGGAAGCTTTTGGCGTTGCTCGCAGCAGCGTCGATCGGCTTGGGACCGAGTGCTACCCCGGCGTTCGCGGCCTCGGCCTCGAGTCCGCAATCTACTGCTACGCCGATCCAACACCTGGTTGTAATTTTCCAGGAGAACGTTTCATTCGATCACTACTTCGGAACCTACCCGATAGCTAGGAACCCTGCCGGAGAGCCTCGGTTCGTCGCCAAGCGCGGAACTCCGAACGTGAACGGATTCACGAACGCACTCCTGAACAACAACCCCAACCTGAACCCGGCAAACGGTGACGGCGCCACTAACCCTTTCCGTCTGGATCGCACGCAGTCCGTAACGTCGGACCAGGATCACGATTACATGGCTGAGCAACAGGCCTTTGACGCCGGCTTGCTCGACCTGTTCCCCAAGTACGTTGGAACGCCGGGACCGCCTCCTGCGGGCGGAGGGATTCTGGACACGACTGGATTGAACCTCGGATACTTCGACGGGAACACCGTGACAGGATTGTGGAACTACGCTCAGAAGTTCGCGATGAGCGATAACTCTTACAGCACGACGTTTGGTCCGTCGACTGTTGGTGTAATCAACCTTGTCTCGGGTCAGACCAATGGCGCCATTGCAACTCTGAATGGAACCGGCGATGAAGTCGATGGCGGCAATGGTTCGCTTACAGTCATTGGAGATCCCGACCCAATCGGCGATATTTGTTCCAATTCGACGCGCAACCAGGTCACGATGGGAAGCAAGAACATTGGAGACTTGTTGAGCGCCGCAGGGGTGAGCTGGGGATCGTTCATGGGAGGATTCAATCTTTCGATCGTGAATCCGAACGGAACCACCGGTTGCGCGAGAAGTTCGACCGGCCTGGCGGGAACGACTGGCGACTACATTCCGCATCACTCGTTTTTCAACTATTACACTTCGACGGCGAATCCGAACCATACCCGCCCGAAGAGCCTTGCTGAGATCGGAAACGATGGCCCGGCGAACCACCAGTATGATGTCATCGATTTCGTCAACGCCGTGAAAGCGGGGAACTTCCCGGCGGTAAGTTTCATCAAGGCACCCGGATATCAGGATGGTCACGCCGGCTACTCAGGTCCACTGGACGAACAGAAGTTTGTTGTCGGGTTGATCAATTTCCTGGAGCAGCAGGATACCTGGAGCAGCACAGCCGTTGTCATTCTGTACGATGACTCCGACGGCTGGTACGACCACGCGATGGCTCCCATCGTTAACCAGTCCACCGGACCGGCTGATGCACTCACCGGCACGAATGCTTGTGGTACCGGTGTTATCGCACTTCCGGGAATCGATTCCGGGAATCCTCACGCTCTCGGACGTTGCGGCTATGGTCCGCGGCAACCGTTGATTGTGGTCTCACCGTATGCCCGCGAGAACTTCGTGGATCATGTCGTAACGGACCAGAGCTCGGTGATTCGTTTCGTCGAGGACAATTGGCTGCATGGTCAACGAATTGGCCAGGGGTCTTTCGACAGCATCGCCAACTCCATCACGCAGATGTTTGATTTTTCGGCACCCAGAAGCAATGGCTTCCTGGTTCTGAATCCGAACACTGGAGAACCAATTCCGTAGAGGCAGGCTACGGCATCCCAGCAGAATAAGCAGTTTTAGGTAAGAATGGGCATGCGGAAAAAAGTCTTCTGCGTGTCCATTTCATTTTCTGACAAAACGGATTCTACGATGACCGGAAACGACGTGAGTCGCGCGCTTACGACGCGCAGAACCTTCTTGAAACGTGGGGGGATGAGTCTGGCCCTGCTTTCCGTGCCTCAAATGGGGCGGCATCGGCAGGTGGTGATGGCGAAGCCTGTTCTGGATCCGAATAGCCTGACGCCGTTTGTTGATCCGCTTCCGATTCCACCGGTCGCACGGCCAAACGATTTTCGGCCGAGTCCCGATGGTGGCAAGCAAAAGGCTCCGTATTACCGGCTGGCAATGCGGCAGGTGCAGAGCAAGGTGCACCGCGATATGAAGCCGACGATGCAGTGGGCGGTCGACTCGACGGTCCCCGGGCCCACTCTGGAGACGCAAAGCGGCCAAGGCATGTTTGTCGAGTGGGCGAATGAACTTCCGAAAGCGCATTTCTTGCCCATTGATCACAGCCTGCACGGAGCAGAGGCAGAAAAGCCTGACGTTCGCAGTGTCATTCACATGCATGGTGCGCGCGTCCCGGCCGCGGCGGATGGGTATCCGGAGGATTGGTATGTGCCGGGAAAGTCGGCGATGTACTTATATCCCAACATGCAGGATGCCGCGATGCTCTGGTATCACGATCACACGCTTGGCCTTAATCGACTGAACGTCTATGCCGGCCTGCTGGGACTGTTTATCGTTCGCGATTCTTTTGAGTCGGGACTCAACCTGCCTGGTGGGAAGTACGAAGTTCCGCTGGTTTTGTATGACCGGTTCTTTGATCAAAACTCACAGCTTTACTATCCGGTGTCGCCCGTTGCGGGCAAGCCGTGGATACCGGAATTGTTTGGGAACGCAATTCTTGCCAACGGAAAGCTGCTGCCATACCTGGAGGTCGAGCCGCGGAAATATCGCTTTCGGGTTTTGAACGGCGCGAATGGAAGGTTCTTTCATCTGTCGATGTCATCGGGTCAGACGTTTCAGCAGATTGGGACGGATCAAGGGCTTCTGTCGGCGCCCGTGACGGTCAAGATCTGCTCACTGGCGCCAGGAGAGCGCGCGGATCTAATCGTGGATTTCGGAGATCACTCAGGTGAACAGATCATTCTGAAGAACGACATGCTTTTGCCGGTGATGCAGTTTCGAGTAGCGAAGGGAAAGGTAAACGACGAGAGCTCCGTGCCTTCGACGCTGCGTCCGGTGCATAAGATCGCCGAGTCCGAGGCGGTGAAGACGCGGTCTCTCATGCTTGGCGAGATCACGGATCTACACGGCGATTCAGTCACGATGTTGCTCAACAATGCTCATTGGAGCATGCCCGTTACGGAGAATCCGACGCTGGATTCCGTGGAGATCTGGGAGTTGATCAATGTGACAGATGATGCTCATCCCATCCATCTTCATATGGTGAAATTCCAAATCTTGGATCGACGGCGGTTCGATGCATTCGCTTATCAGAATGAAAAAAATCTCCTGCGGTATCGGGGAAATCCAATGCCTCCCGAACCAAGCGAGGCCGGATGGAAAGATACGGTTCGGGCCGATCCGGGGATGATTACTCGCATCATCGTCAAGTTTGAAGGATACGTTGGGCGCTACGTCTGGCACTGTCATATTTTGGAGCATGAAGATAACGAGATGATGCGGCCTTACGACGTGATCGCGAAGTCGTGATGGTCGCGAGCGAGGCGCTACTCACTCGCCAGATCCGCTACAATCTCCAGCCATGTCCACTTCTGTTGCTGAGTTTCCGCGGCCGTCGCGGTTGTCAACGAAGGTGCAGATTGCTTTGGCCGATGACGCGGATCGGTCCGCCATCTACAAGCTCCGACATCAGATTTATGCGCTGGAACTTGGGCAGCACCCTCCAAACGTGGAGCGGCAACTGCGAGATCCTCTCGATGAATACAACGTCTATCTGAAAGCCAGCGTCGGCGAACAAATTGGCGGTTTCGTCAGCGTGACTCCTCCGGGCAAGAGTATTCGGTAGACAAGTACTTTGACAGAGAGGTATTTCCATTTTCATTCGATGAGCGCGTGTACGAGATTCGGTTGCTGACAGTCTTGCCAGAATATCGCGGGATGGCGATGGCCAGCTTGCTGATGAATGCGGCGTTTCGTTGGATAGAGGTGAGTGGCGGAACGCGGGTTGTCGCAATCGGACGCCGCGAAGTGCTCAGCCTATATCTGAGGGCGGGATTGAAGTCACTTGGCAGATCGGCTCAGTCGGGAGCGGTTACGTATGAGCTGCTGACCGCGACGGTTGCCGATCTACGAGCGAACGCGAATCAACATGCAGCAACTCTGGATTGGCTGAGATCGCGCGTAGATTGGCAGTTCGCATTTTCGTTTGCACCCGTAGAGTCCTGTCGTCATGGTGGGGATTCATTTCTGGATATCGGAGAGGATTTCGATCATCTTGAGCGAAGCGCTGATGTCGTCAACGCTGACGTGCTGGATGCGTGGTTCGCACCGTCGCCGCGAGTGATCGCGGCGCTGCAAGAACATCTTCCATTTTTGATCCGAACATCTCCACCGACCGATTGCGCGGGATTTATCCGTGCGGTCTCGCGAGCGCGGAGAGTGCCAACGGAGTGCGTTGTGGCAGCGGCAGGCTCATCGGAATTGATCTTTCTTGCGTTTCGGGAGTGGCTGCATCGCGAGTCGCGAGTTTTGCTTCTCGATCCGAGCTATGGGGAATACGCTCATGTGACGGAACGCGTGGTTGGGTGTCACGTAGATCGCATCGAGTTATCGCGGAGCTCAGAATACCGATTGGATGTGAAGGCGCTTGAGGCGCGGATCATTGAGGATGACTATGATCTAGTGGTAATCGTTAATCCGAACAGTCCAACGGGACAGTATGTGTCCCGCGAGAGGATGGAGCCCTTGCTGAGTAAGGTTCCGAAGAGAACTCGCGTATGGATTGACGAAACCTACCTGGACTATGCCGGCAAGGATCAGTCTCTGGAGGCATTTGCAGCGACGAGCGAGAATGTCGTGGTCTGCAAATCGATGTCGAAACTGTATGCGCTCTCTGGAGTACGCGCGGCATACTTGTGCTCGACGCCGGCAATCGCCGCACGCCTGCGAGAGATCAGTCCTCCGTGGGCGGTCAGCTTGCCGGCACAGGTGGCCGCGGTGCGCGCGCTCGAAGATCACGAATACTATGCCGCGCGGTATCGAGAGACTCATGCTTTACGCGAGAAGCTGGCTGCCGGCCTGCAAGATTTGGGGCTGGATGTGAATCCGTCGGTGGCCAATTTTTTGTTGTGTCACCTTCCTGAACGATATCCCGATGCAGCCTTGGTTGCTCGTCGCTGCCGGAAGCAAGGCGTCTATATTCGGGATGCGGGTGAAATCTCGCGTGGGCTCGGCGACCGTGCTTTGCGTATCGCAGTGAAGGATGAAGAGAGTAATTGCAGGATTTTGAAGGTGCTTGGTGAGGCCTTGAAGGATTGAAATGAGGATTCGGGGGATCGAGCAGCCTGTAGCGTCCTTCGGATGAATGCGTTTGGAAGAATATCCACCGGGGCTGAAGCCCCGGCAGCTCCACTACTTGACGCGGCGCTGAAGCGCCGCTCTTCCACGGTTGCTCAAGCAGTTATTCAGGCTATTTCCATCACCTTCTTTTTACGATTCGCATTTTACTTCTGCAGGTCGGGCGCTTTCAGCGACTTCAGATATTCGATAATGGCGTAGCGGTCGTCGGGGGAGATGGCTGGGCCAACTACTCCGTTTCCTCTGGGGCCGTCTTTGAACTCGTGGCCGTGATTGTCGTTGCCCGGTTTGGTCACGTCGTAGAGATATCCACCCTTAAGTTCGGATGTGTCGTGACCTAGCTTCACGGGATCGAATTCTTTGGTGCCGGTCCAGAATTGGTTCGGTCTCTCTTCCTGTGGCGAGAGTAACGCATACATGTTCGGGACAGATCCGTTGTGAAGATACGGAGAAACTGCCCAAATGCCGGTCAGCGGGCGCGCTTTGTAAATCGCTTCAGCACGGATGGGCGGATCGTGGGGATCGCGGCCTGCTCTCCAGTCAATCTGCTGCTCCGGAGTGAGTTTCATCTTCGCAAAATAACTGTTGGCGATTCCGTTGGTGACCAGTTCCAATCCAACTGCGGCGGAAACGCGTCCTTTGCCGAGGTCGCCGGAGTCGGCGGTGCGGTTGATGAAGTCGGTTGCCTCGTGCGGATCTGTGCCGACGAAGGATTGCTTGATGTCCTTCACAATCATGAAGCGCTTCTTTTGACTGTTCTCCCACCAATAGATGGGATGGGGATTTTTTAGATCCAAGACTATCTCCTCGGTTGGTGGAAGATGGCAGGGCTGGCAGAGCGACTTGTAGAGTTCGGCGCCGCGGGCAACTTTTTTCTGGTCCGGTGCGGGGAACACCGCTGGCCAGTTTGGCGGACGCAGTCCTTGATAGGGCGCGGGGCCGGAGAGTAGCCATTCCAATTCTTTTAGCCCATCCATGTTGACACTGTTGTTGAAATCCTTGGCATCTGGTCCGTAGAGCTTCGCGGCCGCTCGAACGCCGAGCGATTCGCCGATATTGCGGAGGATCGGGTCGGCGATCGAGGAATTGTATTGCACCCAGTTGTACCAGGACGCATCCCAGATCTGGGGAAAGCGGACCGGAGCATTTGCCGGAGCGAAATTCGCGGCGTTCTGCATATCGACGGCGAAGACCTGATTGCCGATGCGGGTTAGAGCGTCGGTGCGATTGAAGCCAGCTTCGTTGTCGTAGATACCTTTTCCTGGCCCGGCATGGTCGAGTTCGAATTTCGCGCTGTCGATGAATGCGGTGAAGCGCTGCTTCAGGTCTGCCTTCTGGTCTTCAGTCGCGTTCGGTCCGAGCACGCGTTTTTCGAAACGTCCGTAGCGGAAGGGGATTTTCTGCGTGAAGCCGACGGCGAGCAGCAATGCTTTCTGAAATTGCGTGACCTCGATCATGGCGGGAGCGCCATCGACTTGCACGGCGTATTTGCCGTAGTGGAGTTCTCCGGTGTGACAGGCGGCGCACGTTAGTCCAACGACTGCATAGGTTGACTTGGTTTCTGGATCGTAGAAATTGTCCTGGCGGGCGAAGCCGACGGGCAGACCGTCGGGATTGAGCTTCGGATCGGTCTGACTATTTAGAAAGCCGAATCGAGCGAGGTAAGTCTTGTCGGTGAACAGGTCACATCCGAAAAGTGACAGGCAAGGTTGTTCGAGCGCCATGAACCAGTCGTACGGGACTAGGCGAGTTCCTTGCGAAGTGTGGTGGAAGTGAAGACGCTGATCGTCGGTCCATCCTTGTTCCGAATGAATGAGTTGTTCGGGCGGATTCTGATACTCCGGTACGTCAACTCGAAACTGAGGCTGACTCAGGTAAAGATACGCGCCGCCAATCAACAACAAGACGATGAGGACCAGAGCGAGAGCGATCCGCTTCATAGGGACTCCTTTTGAAGGGCTTGGTTCGGCCTTTCAACGTTTTTACTTTTCGCTTGCCGGATCTGTTGGTGCCCGCCCCCTCGGCGGCGCTTCGGGCACGTTAGCGCCTATGCAAGTGCTGGGACGATGCTGCCGGGCATGCGGCCCGAGTGCATCGCACTTCCGTGGTGATCACTTTATCATGGGCTAAAGCCCAGTCTGTAAGTAGGGTTTTGACGCGGCGCTAAAGCGCCGCGCTTCCACGGTTGATGAAAGTGCGTTTGCGCCTGAAGCGTTGGGTATTTGAGGGAGATGTCGTGCGAGACGATCCGACGATAGCCAGCGCGGATGCCGGCTTTCCTGTGGGCGGGAGATTTGAGGGATTGATGCGAAAACGAGCGATGCAAAATCAAACTGACGGCACAAGCAGAACCGGTCGATTTCAATTAAGGCCCATTGGGGTTATTCGTTCTTCGATCAAGGATCGAAGCAAGGCTCCGAAGCAGGGTTCGGAGGGTGCTCCTGATGTTTGGCTTGAAATGAGAGCGTTCGCTGAGGAGGCTCTGGATGGGCTGGCGGTGGGAGATGAAATTGTGGTTTTGACATGGTTGCATCGAGCGAGGCGGGAGACGATGAAGGTGCATCCGCGGTCGGATCCGGAGCGGCGGCTGACGGGTGTGTTCGCGACGAGGTCTCCGGACCGGCCGAATCCGATTGGGCTGCATTCGGTTACGGTGCGGAAAATTGACGGGAGGCGTTTGCGGATTGGACCGATGGAAGCGATCGATGGAACTCCAGTGCTGGACGTCAAGCCGGTGAGGTGCTGAGTCGCGCCCACGTGACAAATTCGGCTGAAGTATGGCCGAGGTCGCATTCACAAATTATTTTCCCGGTGTGATTAGGGGTTTCTCCTGATCTCCCTAGCACGTCAATTCCGCAACTTACGGCCTGTCAGCATTCCGTTCGTGGAGACATCTTCCATGCGTCTTCTGGCCGTGGGCACTTTTCTGCTGGTTTGTCTTCTTTCCACAACTTGCTTCGTTGTTGCCGTGCCCGAGAATGCCGCTGGGCAGATTGTGGAATGGCCGCTGACCGGGCAAGG
>DATJWZ010000732.1:0-1955 GCA_035500795.1 Candidatus Eiseniibacteriota bacterium
CGCTCCGGATCGCTTCGATGCGACTTTGACCAAGATCGCGGTGCAAGACGATGTTCTCAACCACAACAATGGCATCGTCAATCACGAGTCCCACAGCCGCGGCCAGGCCGCCCAGCGTCATCAGGTTGAAAGTCTCGCCCATCAGCTTCAACACAATGAAGGTGACCATCACCGTCACTGGAATAACCAACCCCGCAACCAGGGATGTGCCCCAATCGCGCAAAAAAACCACGAGAATGATCGAAGCAAGAATCAGTCCCAGCAGGATCGCGTCTCGCACGCTCTTGATCGATCCATTGACGATGATGGACTGATCGTAGAAAGGTTCAATCTTGATTCCAGGCGGCAGAGTCTTTTTGATGTTCTCAATCTCGTTGTGAACTTCTTGAGCGACTTGAACCGTATTGCCGTCAGGCTGCCGATTGATATTGAGAAGCACCGCCGGTTTCCCATTCGCGGTAACAACCGTATAAACCGGCTTTACGCTTGGAGCTACGGCGGCCACATCTCCAATGCGGACGGGAATCCCCGTTTGGGTGTTCTTGATAACGGAATTAGCGATCTGCTCTGGTGTCCGCACCTGCCCATTCACCAGGCCCAGGTAAAGCTGATGATTGCGTTCGAGCAGTCCGGGAGAATCGATCAGATTGGTGCGCCGCACCGTGTCCAGAATGTCCGATACCGTGACGTTCGCCGTGAGCAGCTTCGCCGGATCGGGCATGATCTGAAATTCAGGTTCCTGCCCACCTTGGATAATGACTGTCGAGACGCCCGCCAGCCGGTTCAGCCGCGGTTTCATCTCGTACGTCGCCATCTCCCACAATCTTGTCTGCGGCGTTGTGTCTGAGGTGACGCTGTATGCGATGACCGGAAAGGCCGCGAATGTCAGGCGGTCCGCCCGAATCGTCGCGGTCGAGGGCAGCTCTGGCTGAATCCGCGAGATTGCCGCATTCACATATTGCAGTGTCTGGAACATGTCAACGTCCCAGCGGAAATAGAGATCAATCTCGGCCGATCCGCGGCTGGTGATCGAGCGAACACTCATTAACCCGGGGACGCTGTTTACCGCCTCTTCCAGCGGACGCGTGATCGTGACCATCATCTGATCAATCGGCATCACACCGTTGTCGACGCCAACCAGCACGCGTGGAAAGTTCGTCGACGGAAACACCGATACCGGAATGGTGAATGCCAGGTACGCGCCCAGCACCGCCAACGTAATGATCAGGAAAACGACCGGACGCGAATGTTGCGCCACCCAGTACTGATTCTTGGCCCCAGCTTTCGGTGAGTTCACGCCATCGCTCCGCAGCGGTTATTTGTCACTCGATCCCTCACTCGGAGCCTTGCCACCCTCGGCAGATGGCTTCGCCTCGTCCGACGGAGCGTTGGCAGCTTCGATTTTGATTTTCGTTTTATCCGGCAGCCCGTACGCGCCATTGGAGACCACCTTGTCTCCCGGCTTCACGCCTTCCAGGACTTGCACGCCATCGCCGTTGCGAATGCCAAGCTTGACTGCCTGTTGGTGCGCCAGCCCGTCCGTCCCTGCGATCATGACGGTCGTCGATCCATCCGCCGCCGTGAGCACCGAACTGGTCGGAACAACCAGAGCATCGTTCACAGTTCGGGCCGTAAGCGAAAGCTGTACGCTCGTTCCCGGCTTCAATTCATGCTTTGGGTTTTTCGCCTCAAGCCAGACTTCGACGGTGGTGCTGTTCGGATCCAGCGCCGGACTGACTACCGTCACCTTTCCCTCGATCGGCTTCTCAATCCCCGGTACCGTCATGCTTCCTTGATCGCCCACTTTGAGCGCGGCGGCGTCACCTTGCGGAATGTGCGCCTTCGCAATCACCGACGAGATATCCATCACGGTCAGAAGCGGAGTGCCCGCCGCTGCCATCTCCCCCGGGTAAAGCGGACGATCCGTGATCACGCCACTGATGGGACTTCGTATT
>DATJWZ010000733.1:0-1824 GCA_035500795.1 Candidatus Eiseniibacteriota bacterium
TTCCCGGAGGCGGTGGCACGATTGGATTGAATGGATACGAGATCGCACCGAGTCAATCGACGTTTGCGAGTCCGCGAGGGGTGATCGAGTTCACACGGCGCAACATGCGGGGCCTGGCTGAGACCGCAAGTGCCTCAATCCTGGCATCAGAACTCGACCAACGACTGGTGATGTCGTATGCGCAGGCTCACTTTTTTGGCACCGAGTGGCAGTCGCTGAGCAGTTTCTCACTTGAGCGAAACAGCGAGAATCCATTGTTCACTGCGAGTTTGGGGAATCTTTCATTTCAACTCGAACGGGCGATTGCTCACAAGGCGAACACGCGCGTTCAGATCCGGTATGTCTTCAACAAGACGGCGCTGTCGCACATTCTGGTGCCGGACCTCGTGTTGCCGCAGGATCAGAATGTGCGCTTGTCGACCTTTTCGGGGACATTGATTCACGACACGCGCGACAAGCCGTTGGACGCCCATCATGGGATGTATGGCACGATAGATTTGGGAATCACTCCAACGGCATTGGGGTCGAGCGCAGACTTCGCAAGGCTTTTTGGGCAGTACGCGTTCTACAAACCCGTGCATTCGGTTGTGCTTGCGAATAGCATTCGCGTTGGTTTGGCCGCGCCGTTCGCCAACAGCTTCGTGCCGACGAGCCAGCTGTTCTTTACCGGAGGCGGTACCTCACTGCGCGGCTTCCCGATCGATGCGGCGGGACCGCAACGGCTGGTGCCATTCTGCGATGTGCTGCAGGGCGAGTCGGGATGCGTGAACATCACAGTGCCAGTAGGTGGCAAGCAATTGTTTATCCTGAATTCAGAAGTGCGTTTCCCGTTGGGAATTACGAAGGCGTTGGGTGGAGTTTTGTTCTACGACGGCGGTAACGTGTACAGCGCCATTAACCTGCACCAGTTCGTCAACGATTACACCAACACGGTCGGGTTGGGACTTCGGTATGCGACGCCGATTGGGCCGGTGCGTTTTGATGTCGGGCGTAATTTGAGTCCTGTACCCGGTCTCAATCCATGGCAGTACTTCATCACAATTGGGCAGGCGTTTTAGAGGATAGTTATGAGTTGGAAACGAAAGATCGGATGGGCAGCGCTGGGGCTGGGGATATTGATAGGCGTCGCTCTACTCGGAGGATATGCCTATCTGAAGAGCAATGCCTTTGAACGATTCGCGCTGCGCGAAATTGGGGAGCAGGCGAATGAGGCAACCGGAGGAAAAACCACGGTTGGCCGGCTGGACTTCACTCTTTCCGGGCTCACGGCAAATCTCTACGACATTACGTTGCACGGGACCGAGACCCCCGACCAACCGCCCTTGTTGCATGCGGATAAGCTCACCGTACACGTGAAGATCGTATCTTTGCTGCACCAGCAATTTTCGTTGCGCGAACTTCTGATTGATCATCCGGTGGTTCACATTGCAGTAACCCGGGATGGAAAGAATAATCTGCCGACACCGCCTCCGAGTAAGAGCAGCAGTCATACCAGCGTATTTGATCTTGCCGTTGGACATGCGCAGCTTTCGAATGGTGAAGTCGACTACAACGATCAGAAAACGCCGATGGATGCTGATCTATACGATCTTGGGACGGACATTCGATTCAGCCCGGGGATCAAGAAATATGAGGGCACACTTTCCTATGATCGCGGAAAACTGCATTATGCGGCATACCAGCCTTTTTCCCACAGTCTTCGACTGAAGTTCGGAGCTACGCCAGAGCAATTACAGGTTGAATCAGCGATGCTGCGGGTGGGAGCGTCGGAAGCGTCGTTGCAGGGGGCGGTGACGAATTACTCGAATCCGATTGCGAATGGCA
>DATJWZ010000734.1:0-14797 GCA_035500795.1 Candidatus Eiseniibacteriota bacterium
ATCGATACACGGGCTTCCAATAGAGCGCGATTACCTGATCCATCGCGGCGCTCGAGAGACCGGAGGCGGTCGCCTCCAGCAGCGAGAGATGCGTCGTGGGAAAATGGCCGCTGCGGCCACCAATGGCAGTATCGGCATCCACTGTTAGAGTCCTCGGGCAAACACTATAAACAGGCATGCCTGTGGCACGCTATTTCTATGTTCGAATGGCGGAGAGGCTAACGGACGACCAACACTTCCCTCACGTTATCGCGGGCGAGGAAGAATTTAATCGAGGCAAAATCGCGGAATAGGGTTTCGATGTGGCGATTGTTGAAAACTCGCTGGAGCCGGAAGCCATCGGCGATTGCGGTGTGGATCGCGCCCGTTGGCCCACGTCGTGCTTCGCGGCGCAGCACAATCCGCTGCATTTCCAACGTGTCTTTTTCGACGATGTGGAAGCGATAGCAGGGAGAATCCGGGCCTGCATCTTTGGTATGGAAAAACGCGAGGAGCATACCCCCCGGTTTCAGGACCGACCACAACCGGCCCATCACCGGACGGACAAGGCTTTCATCGAGATAGTCGGGAAGATTCCAGCAGAGCACGAGATCGAAATGCGAGGCGGGATACTGGAGGTTGTCGGCGAGAAAACGTCGGCTGTCGAGGATTACGTTTCCCTGCTCGTCTTTCGTGACAAGATGGGGTTCCGTAGACGCGACCAGCAAATCCTCGCTGTAGATCTTGTGGCTGCGTTCGGTGAAAAATCGAATGTTGGCCGGTGACGTGGATCCCAGGTCGAGAACACAAAGCGGAGTTTCGCTATCCCACAGACGGGCTAATTCGCCGAGTCCGCTGGAGCGGCGTGTCAGTTTCTGAGCAACTTGCGGCGTCTCCGCCGGTGTACTACCCGATGAACCGCGAAAAAGCTTCATGAAGTTATGCGTTACAGATGCCATCGGACCTGTTCAGTTCCGTCCGAGGCAACCGGTGCACTGGGGCTCGACTTCCCTCTCACTCAACTCGTATTCGTCCGAAGAGACTACTTGCCTGCCGCCTTGTCGGCTTTGCCCTGGATATCAACTTTGCCTTTGAGGTAAGCGCCTTCTTCGATGGAGATCCGCTGGGTCGAAATGTCGCCGGTGACTACGGCGGACTTGCGTAGTTCGACGCGATCACTCGCCTGTACGTTGCCCTCGAGTTTCCCTTGCACCACGATGCCCTTGGCTTCGACGGAAGCTTTCACTTGACCGTTTGGACCAACGGTCAAGCTGTGATTTTTGAGAGCGATGCTGCCTTCGACCTGACCATCCACGTACAGATCTTCGCTACCCGACAATTCGCCTTTGATGACTACCGACTTGCCAATTTGCGCCAAGTCTGCCGATAACGGAGCACTCATTGGAATTTTCTCCTTTGGAAGCGGAAACTGCGCTACCGAACGCTGGGAAGGCAGGTACCGGACGGCCGCGTACTGCTTTCGACTATACCCAAGTAAGAGACGATGCGGCAAGCGTATGCCACGCCGGAAGTGCTCAGGGGATCAATGGAAGGACAAGCGCAAATCAAGACACTGCAACCCTTTGTGCCCGATTGCTACACTAACTGTGCAATGTCTCTGCCGCATCGAGGGGTTCGACCGGTAAGCCTGGTGCTCTGGGTTCTCGTTCTGACCATCGGGTCCGCGTTCTGTGCCGATGAAGCGCAAAAGCCTGAGACCGCTCCTCGTGATGTAGTGCGTCAGGCCATCGCGCACGAGGTTGCCGCCGCGAATAAGCCATCCGGCAAGTTCATGTTCCGCTCGCGGAAGCAAACCCCGAAGGGTTCACAAAGCCATCTGTACGTCGAAACGAACGATGCGCTGGCCGGAATGCTTCTCGCCATAAACGATCAGCCCATAAGCGCGCAGCAGCAACAGCAGGAACACGATCATCTGAATTGGCTGATCAACAATCCCGACCAGCTTCGCAAGAAGCAGGCTCGCGAGAAGGAAGATGCCGAGCGCACGCTGAGAATTGTGAAGGCATTGCCCGACGCCTTCCGTTACGAATATGCCGGACTGGAGAACGGCGATGCTGAGATGGGTAAGCCGGGAGACAAGATGGTGCGGCTTAAGTTCACGCCCAATCCCGGGTATTCACCGCCGTCGCACGTCGAGCAGGTTCTGCAAGGCATGCAGGGATATCTCGTTATTGACAGCACGGAGAAGCGGCTGGCGCGAATCGATGGCACTCTATTCCGCGATGTCAGCTTCGGTTGGGGAATCCTCGGACACTTGGATAAAGGAGGCCACTTCCGGGTTCAGCAGGCAGACGTTGGCGATGGAAGCTGGGAGATTACGTCCATGAGCCTGAAGATGACAGGCAAGATCCTGATGTTCAAGAGCATCAGCATGACATCGGACGAGAACTTCGCCGATTTTCAACGCGTGCCCGACAACCTGCCATTTGCCAAGGGCGTGGAATTGTTGAAGTCAGAGCAAGAGAAGCTCGCCCATAACCACTTGCCGGAGGCTGTCGAGAGCAAGAAGGCTCCACAGTAACGCTCAAGCGCGAAGCGTCTCTTTTCTGACCGTTAATTTTTCAATCAGATCTAGTTTGATTTGGTAGCCGCTTCCTGGCTTGTTGTTAACGGCGATCATTCCTTGTGGAGACACTTCTACTTCCGGATCGATGATGTCTTCTTTCCAATATCGCTTGGAGGCGGAGACATCTCCGGGAAGGCTGAAATTCGCGAGAGTTGAGAGCGCGATGTTCTGCGCCCGGCCAATGCCGGTTTCAAGCATGCCCCCGCACCACATCGGGATCTTGTGAGCCTGGCAAAGATCGTGGATCGCAAGCGCCTCTGAGAACCCGCCGACGCGACCTACTTTCATGTTGATGATGCGGCAGGCACCAATGTCCAGCGCAAAAGCGGCGCTGCGGGCACTCACAATTGACTCGTCGAGGCAAATGGCTGTCCGAAGTTCCTTCTGCAGGCGCGCGTGATAGTAGATCTCATCATTCCAGAGCGGCTGCTCGATCATCAGCAGGCTAAATTGGTCAAACTTCCTGAGGTGCTCCAGATTGTCGAGGGTGTATGCCGAATTCGCGTCGCAGCTCAGGGTAATATCGGCCCAGCGCGAGCGAATGCGCTCGAGGATGTTCACGTCCCATCCCGGTTTTACTTTCACCTTAATGCGGCGATATCCAGCATTCAATTCAGTCTGAATTTTTTCCAGGAGCTGTTCGACGGAATCCTGAATGCCAATCGAAACACCGCATGGAATCTCGCTTCGCGTTCCACCAAGCAGCTTCCAGAGTGGCTGCCCTTTCTGCAACGCTTCGGCTTCCCACAATGCATCTTCCAGGCCTGCTTTGGCCATGCGGTGTCCACTTACCTTGGCAAACAGTGACGGACACTCTCTCGCCGATGCGATCTTCTTTCCCAACAAAGCGGGTATGAGGTAGTGAACCAGCGTCGGCCAGGCGCTTTCTATCCATTCGCTGCTGTAATAGGGATCTTCGCCAACAACAGGTTCTCCCCAGCCATCGACGCCTTCGCAATGGACGGTCACCAGGAGAATACGGCGGCTATAGGTACGTCCGAAGCTCGTCTCGAAAAAGTGGACGAGCGGCATGTGAATTTCGCGTAGTGTGACCGCTTCGATTTTCATTTTTTGTTTAGAACGCTCTTACCACGGAGGCACGGAGCCACCGAGGAGAACTTTTAAAAAACGCGTATTCCTCCGTGCCTCACTGTCTCCGTGGTGAATCACCCTTCGGATGCGTACGACCACTTCTCCTCCCACTGGCCCAGCAAGAATTTTCCGTTTCCTTCGGCATCACGTTCATAGCCGAGCACCGCCAATCCATTCCTGAAAGCACGCAGGAATTCCTCGCGATTGCGCTCCTGGACTTGTTGTGCCTTGCCGCGCGTCTCAGCCGCAGCCTTCCAGTCATAAATCTGTGCAGGAACGTCGATGGTCGTTTCCGTCTGAATTGGCGGATTCTTGCCCGTTTGGAGTAGCGCGCAGACTCGTTTCGACTTCAACCACCACTCGGCAATTAAGCGATCGCTGGGTAACCCGCCTTGCAGGGGTGACGAAGTGATTCCGTACTGATTGATGTTGTAGCGCCGCACAATTGCTCCGAGCTTCTCAATATTCAGGTAGGCGTTCTTGATCTCCAGCGGATCAAAGGTCCACTCGATCAGTTCAATTCCGCGGGACAGCGCATCTTCGCGTTGCATCAACTTGAGGCGCCGGCCGAGCCCGCCGTTTCTATATTCTTTGCGCACCGCCAGCATGTGTGAGTGCAAATAAACATGACGGGATCTCGTTCCTGGAATCGATAACGCGAACCCAACCATTTCCTTGCCGTCGAATGCGCCCATGACCTGTCCGCCAACCTTGTCGGCGACCACAAACATCCGGAGTGGAATCAGTTCCGCATCCGTGAAGTTCCAGACTTCTTTCTGCAGTGCCACGCAAGTCCGAAACTCCTCAATGCCGTGACAGCGGCGAAGTTTCACTGAGTCACTCAAGCCGTTTTCTCCTGCGATCGTTCTTGAGCTTTCGCCGCCTGCCACAGTGATTCCAGCTCTTCCATCGAGGCTTCATCGGCCGCTCGTCCAGATTCTTGCAGCCGCGCCTCCATCCATTGAAAACGGCGTTTGAACTTGCGATTCGTTTTCCGCAGAGCCGACTCCGGATCGACCGACAGATACCGAGCAATATTCACCAGCACAAAAAAGAGATCTCCGACTTCCTCTTCCAATTTCGACTGAAGATTTTCAGAGACCACGATTCGCCCCGAACTCGCCACGCCCCGTCCCTGCGGCCGAGGGCCGGGGCTGGGAAATTCCTTCAGGTGCTCGCGCAACTCGTCGCTTTCTTCGTGCAGCTTGTCGAAAAGTCCATCAACATTCGGCCAATCAAATCCCACCTGTGCCGCCCGCGAGCTCAGTTTCTGAGCTTCCAGCAAAGAAGGCATCGCCGACGAAACTCCCGCCAGAATCGACTCTTTTTTCGTCTCTCTGGCCGCCTGATTTCCCTGCTCCGCGGCCTGCTTCTTCTTGCGCTCCTCCACTTTTAATGCTTCCCAATTGCGCTTCACGTCAGACGAAGTATCGGCCTTCACATCTCCAAATACATGCGGGTGACGGGCGATTAGCTTCGTTGATAATCGGTCGAGAACGTCGTCGATCGAAAACGAATGCTGCTCGTTCGCCATCTCGGCGTAAAACAGAACCTGCAACAGCAAGTCGCCGAGTTCTCCCGCGAGTTCTGGCCAATCCCGGTTGTCAATTGCCTCCAGAACCTCGTAGGTTTCTTCCAGCGTATAGGGCTTAATGGTGTCGAAGGTTTGCTCGCGATCCCAAGGGCAACCGCCCGGGGCGCGCAGCCGCTCCATGATCGCGACGGCTCGTTCGAAGCGTTCTCCTGTGCTCGGCATTTCGGCAACCAATGTAAATGAGCACAAAGCTGAGAAGCAACGCGCGCGATCACATCGAGAACAATCCTTCCACCGCCAACCACGTCTCAGCGGGAGGCATCCTAACGGGACCGATCCCATTCGTAAGGAGTACCCCAATGCCAAATGGCAATCTTCACGGACTGAAAGTTGCAATTCTCGCCACCGACGGTTTTGAACAAGTCGAATTGCTCGAACCTCGTAAGGCACTCGATGAAGCCGGCGCGCAGACCAAGGTCGTTTCTCCCAAACAAGGCAAAATTAAAGGCTGGAATATGAAGGAATGGGGCAACGAAGTACCCGTCGATGCCACAGTGAAATCTTCAAATCCCGAGGACTTCGATGCTCTGCTGCTGCCCGGTGGTGTCATGAATCCGGACCACCTGCGCATGGATTCCGAGGCAGTTTCGTTCGTAAGACACTTTGTGAATCAAAACAAACCAATCGCAGCAATCTGTCATGGGCCCTGGACTTTGATCGAAGCAGGCGGCGTCAGCGGGAAGAACCTGACGTCATGGCTGTCTCTGAAAACCGATTTGAAAAACGCAGGCGCCAACTGGGAAGACAAGGAAGTCATTCGCGACGGACGGCTCGTTACCAGCCGCAAGCCGGATGACATTCCAGCGTTCAACCGCGAGACGATCCGCCTGTTCGGTGAAGAGAGCCGCCAGACCCCGTCGACGCGCAAAGCTGCTTAACCAACTTGCTGCGATTTCCATGGCCCGGCCTGTTTGCTGGGCCATGGTCGTTTTCTACGGCACGTTACTTTCGGTATCATTTCTGGCAGAGATATCGCTCTGCAGTACAACTGGACCATCGTCACCTACAGTGCAGCTTCGCATTGGTGCAGAATGTGTTCAGTTCGAAATGGATGCTGCATTCCTGCGGATGCCGGCAGGTCATCCGCAAAAAGCAGAAAATAATGACTTTAGCAGTAAAACCGCGCCCTTCTCTGGAAAGTCAGCATTTCCATGTCGTGGTGGTTGGAGGGGGCATCAACGGCGTTGCCATTGCGCGCGAGTGCGCCCGCGCGGGCAAACGCGTACTACTCCTGGAACAGAACGACTTTGCTTCGGGCGTGACCAGCCGCTCCACCCGCATCATTCATGGCGGCCTACGCTATCTGGAGCACGGTGAGCTCGACCTTGTCCGCGAATCCGTCCGGGAGCGCGAGCGCCTGCTGCGCGAACGGTCGCATTTGATTCAGCCCATACACTTCCTGTTCCTTCTCAACGAAGAGAGCCAGCGTAGCGCGATGAAGGTTCGCGCCGGACTCTGGCTTTATCAGAAATTTGCCGGCAAGAAAGCACCTGCGCCCGCCGAGATGGAGATTGCGAGACTGCATCGCGCGTTGAATGCTGGCCACCAGTGGCAGTTCCTGAGCTTTGAAGACGCGCAGTGCGAATTCCCGGAGCGGCTCGTCGCGGAGTGGATGACCGAGGCAGCCGACGCTGGCGCCGTCATTCGAAATCATTGTGAAGTTCTGGCGGTCGACATCGGGCAAGGCCGCGCCCGCGGTGTCTTGTTCCGCGACCGCACTACCGGCAAAGATCAGCGCGTGGATGCGGGATGGATTATCAACTGTGCCGGACCATGGGCCGATCGCATCTGCCAGCGGTCCAACGTTCGCACTGCCAAGCCGATGATCGGTGGAGTCCGCGGCTCGCACATCGTACTTCCACGTTTCCCGGGCGCACCCACGGCAGCTCTCTATACCGAAGCTTCCGATGGCCGGCCGGTATTCGTGTTGCCTTGGAACGATCAGGTGCTCGTCGGGACGACGGAAGTTCCAGACGCTGGGGACCCCGGCAGAGCAGTTCCCTCAAGCGACGAAATCGAGTATTTGCTGCGCGTGGCCACAGGCTTGTTCAACAAGGCCAAATTCTCAGTGCACGACATCAAGTACGCATTTGCCGGAATCCGCCCGCTGCCGAGTGCTGCGGGGAACAAACCGTCCGATGTCTCGCGCCGCCATTTCCTGCACGACCATACGCCGGAGGGGGCGTCGCGCATGATCTCGATCATCGGCGGGAAGCTCACCACGGCCGCATCTCTGGCGCGCGAGTGCGCACGAAAGATCGGGCTCAAGGTGGCAGAACCGAAGGCTATCGCTGTTGGCCCCGGCAGCGCACTTGATCCCGTGCTCGATCAACAAGTCATCGAGATTGCCCGCGCTGGCTCCGTCAGCGAAGAAACAGCGCGCGGCATCATGGAGTGGCATGGACCACGCGCCATGGATATCGCGCGCATGGCCCTGGTTGGCGCCGAATTGCGCGCTCCCATCTGCCCGCACAGCTCCCACATTGTTGCCGAAGTCGTTGAAGCCTATCACAAGGAATATGCGGTCAGCCTGGCCGATGTTCTCCTTCGCCGCGTTCCGGTCGCGCTGGGTCCATGCTGGTCCGAAGCCTGCAGCCGCGAAGCCGCGCTCCGCATTGGCGCGGTGATGGGATGGAACGAGCAACAATTTGGAGAACAGCTCGAGGCTTTCGAAATCGAGCGAACGGCGTTCCTGCAAAAGCCCGCCCGTACTTCCTCCGCCCTTGAAGCCGCAGCCGACTAAGGCACCGCGCCGTTATGAGCGTAATTAGAATTTTCGACAGCCAGAACGGTAGTGTCCTAATACGGCGTTGCGGGGAAGAATAACGCTGGACCAACCGAATGCTCTGCATCCCTTCTCAGGGACCTAAAGCTTACGTCTCCCCAATGGGTCCGTTCGGCAATCCAGCGTCAAACCTAGTTTATCGTTATTTTGAAACGGAAGGTCAATAAGCGTAACGGCGATTTCTCAACAGTTAGGCTGATTCACTCTGGCAGATTGTCGAAAAACTTGGTTAGTTGTTTGGCTTGCCGTGACGGGCTGATTTACGACCGCGCTCAATCCACACGCCCAGAAGGTACCACCACGCGGTTCCAAGGATGCCCCAAAAAGAAAGAGCTTCGGCAATCCTGCCGTCCCACATCCATGAAAAAGCCACAAGCGAAATCGGAAAATCAGCAACAAACAAGATTCCAAATCCCCAGCGTGACGGTCCATCCAAAAGTGGCTGGGATTGAGCAAGATTAGTAAGCCACGTCATCGCAAATAAGAGAGCATGTATGACGGGAGGCAACCATCGTGATCGCAGAAGCGCCTTGGACTTTTGGGAGAGCGGCATCGCGGATCGTACCTCTCCGAAACAGCATTGTAGCTCTCAACTGACGAAATCAGGCCTTAGCACAAGCTTGCGCCTTTTGTTCACCTCTCGCCGATGGCTTCGAATGCAGGCCGGCTAGTCAGGTTGTCAAGTGACCTATCAGCTGCTTTCGCTCTCAGGCAAGCTGCCTTCGCACCACCTCACTCTCTGAGCGGATCTTCATTACTGACAATCGGGACACGACCTCTGGTCACCTATAAATTTCCTTCCCTCAACCCTACACTTTCGCAAACAGCGTCCGATTCTGGCTTTTGGGGAAGAAGTAGATGCTGCCCATTCCGATCAAGCACGAAAACATGGCGGCCCGGCGCTGGCCCGTCATTACGCTTTCCCTGATTGCCATTAACACCATCGTTTTTCTGTTCACCACTTTTTCCTCGACGGATACCTCGGAGCAGAGACGTGAACTCAGCGCCGACGTCATTCTCCTCGCCGCCCAGCATCCCGAAGTAAAAATGCAAGCGGACGAGCAGAGGATTGTGGATTCGTTTCAGAAGCGCAAACCCGAGATGTGGGCACAGTTGGAGAACCCAAAACGGCCGGCGATCAATGCTTTCGACGCCAAGATCCGGGCCATGAGCGATCCGGACGCGTTGCAGGCCGAGATGGACCGTCTCCACAGCGAGTATGCCCAGCTCAAGGCATCATCGTTCGAAGAACAATATGCGTTCGTTCCCGCGCATCCCAAGCCGATCAGCTATCTCACGGCGAATTTTCTGCACGGCGGCTGGGAACATCTGATCGGCAACATGTGGTTTCTCTGGCTCGCTGGATTCGTTCTCGAAGATGTTTGGGGACGCCCGCTGTACGCGGCGTTCTACCTGATTGCCGGAGTCGCTGCACTGCAGATTCACGCCTGGACGAATTCGGGCAGCCTCGTGCCAACATTGGGAGCATCGGGCGCCGTGGCAGCGCTTATGGGAGCGTTCCTCGTGCGCTTCCCGAAGATGAAGATCGAGATGGTGTGGGTGCTCTGGCTCAGCATTGCCAAGTTTTTGCGAACTGGAAACCCGTTCCGCTACTTGCGCTTCAAGGCTTCAGCGTATTGGCTGCTGCCGCTCTGGCTGGCACAGGAAATCTTCTTCGGATCGATTTCCGGGAACGACGGCGTTGCCCACTGGGCGCATGTCGGCGGATTTGTGTTTGGAGCCCTTGGGGCCTTGGCCATTCAGTACTCAGGAATTGAACAAAAAGCCAACAAGTCCATCGAGCAAGAAATCGCCTGGACCAACGACAACGAAATTGAGCAAGCCAGTCAAATGATGGAACAGGAACAACTGACTGAGGCACAGTCCGTGCTGACGGGCTATGTATCGACAAATCCAAATTCGCTCGACGCGTGGGCCCTGCTGCGCCAGATCTACAGCCGACAGAGCGATACCAAAGCATATCTCGACGCCACGGTGAAAACCTGCAGCCTTCATCTCAGGGAGCATCAAGTCGAAGCTGCTTTTCAGGATTACGCTGAATTCATTGACGGCGGCGGAGGCAAAATGCCCGCCTCGAACTGGCTGGAGCTGTGCAAAGGCGCGGAAGAAATCCAGGAATTTGAGCGGGCTTTCTCGGAGTACATGGAATTGGCGCAAACCTATCCAACCGAGCGACAGTCGCTCACGGCTCAACTGAGCGCGGCAAGATTGTGCCTAAAGAAGCTCAACCGCCCGCAGGATGCACTATCCATCTATGACGCCGCGGCGAAGTCTCCAGTGCCGCATCTCGATTGGGACCAGATCATCCAGGCAGGGATCAAGGAAGCGAAAGCCGCACTCTCGACCGGCAACGCTGTAGCCGCCGGCGCACAATAATCCCATCTCAATTGGCATCCCACTCCTGCGCAGAGCGTGGAAGAGCGGCCCTTTAGGGCCGCGTTGCAGCATCTTATGAAGAACTGCGGGCTTTAGCCCCTGCTAAAGTCCGTGACAGCAGCGCTGCATCATCCGAGAGAATCCCATCCACACCCAAATCGCGGCAGCGCAACATCTCGCGAGGAACGTTGACGGTCCACGCCAGAATCTTCATTCCTGCCCGTTTTAAGTCAGCTATACGCTCCACGTTCAACAGCCTGTAATGAGGAATCGCACAGTCCGCGCAGACGTCCCTCCAGGTTCGGAACTCATCGACGGTCTCGCAGATTAATCCCAGTGGGACGGATGCGTCTTTCGCCCGCACAGTCCACAATACTTCTGGCAAAAAGGAAGATACGACTACGCCACGCGCAGGGGGGTACTCTCGCAAAAACGAAATCGTGAGCTGTTCCAAACCACCGACCTTCAATTCGATATCGAGAAATGCTCGCTTGTGAAAACGAGCCAATACCTCTTCCAAACGAGGAAGATTTTGCAGTTGCGCGCCGGAAGCTTGCGCGATTTCGATGCCGCGAAGCCGCGGATCGTGACAGACGACCGCGTCGCCGTCAGCGGTGCGCCGCACGTCAAACTCGAAACCGTCGCAGCCATCTGCCAGAGCTCGCTCAAACGACTGAATTGTATTTTCCGGGATGGACCGGACAGCTCTTGCTCCGCGGTGTCCCAGAAGCAATGGCCGATCGTTGCTCACGGGAGTTGCCATTGATCAATCGAGATCGAAATCCCGTATTGGCTTGCCCGTATCCGGCGACTCTTTTGCTTTCTTGAGCGCTTCCTGGAACTTCTTTTCTAGCAGATCGGAAGCATGCTTCTGCGCTTGCACGGATTGCTGGAAAATGGACTCGCGCCGGGTGTCCTGCTCGCGCATGGCTTTGGCTGCGGCTTCCATGTCGCTAAACGTCCTCGGCTTGACGGCTTCCGTATGCGCAATCACCGCACGCGTGTCGGCATCAATCTTCAAGACCGCACTGCAGCAAGGGCATGTCACTTCGAAATTGGGGGTCTTCTTTGCCATTTGAGCGAATCATACCGCAAATTGGATTGGGCTAGGGAAACCTCTCACCCTGAAGATACTGTGGCAGGTCGTGGCAAGCAGACACGGGAAGATGTCCTCCAGCCACACAAAAGGAAACAAAAGACATAATTTCCCATTTTGTATGTACAAATGGGCGATCAACTTGATCCTGCAGAAACACTGTGGAACACCTTCGAGGAGGGGCTATGTGCCCTTTAGGACTTGAGCTTAATGGGAAAGATATGAAGCATGCCCAGCAATTCCCATCCGAGCAGAAAAATCGACACCAAAACCACCATTACAGCCATCATCTCCCCAAAATTTAGTCCGCGATGACCTGGGGCCATGCGCCGCGATGCCAAACCTAAAATGTTCAGCGTGGCAAAGCCAAACACCACCGCCCAAAGTATGTTATAGAGGTCCTGCCGTGAACTGTAGAAAACAGCCGCAACCATACTGAAGACGACGGCCCCAATTGCACGCACGGGAGGGTATATCGCGACCACTGCACGGCTTGTGCGGGCAAGGCTTTCAATCACGGCTACAGCTCCCAAAGACATCGACTAAACCCGACCCCTTATCACGTCGGCCAGAGATTCCGATATTACATCGATTTGTGCGCTGCCGGTCAATCGGGCGTTCGCCTTTGCAACCGCCAATGCGATCGCATTGGTTAATATGGATGCATGGCGAAACACCGCTATATTTTCTTTGACGTCGGCAATACACTGCTCTTCCCCAATCGCGCTCGAATCCTTGCGCCTCTGTCGGAGGATAGGCAGCCTACGTTGCAGGCGTGGCAAGCCCTCGAGCGTCGCACGAAGAAAGAATTCGATCAAGGATTGATCGGCGGCAAGATCGACCACGGCTTCTGGTGGACGTTCCACACGCATCTTCTGAATGAAATAGGAGCGTTCAACGAAGCGCTTCGCGATGAACTGGTGGTCAATACGCGGAATTCTGCTAATTGGGATCAGATCCTGCCTGGAACACGCGAGGCTCTCGACAGAATCAAGCAGGAATACGCCACGGCAGTGATCTCCAATTCGGACGGCAAAATCAACCTCGTTCTGCGGCAGTGCGGTATTAACGATTGTTTCGCCTGCATTACGGATTCAGGCAATGTGGGTCACGAGAAACCGCATCGGGCAATCTTCACGGCGGCGCTGCGTGAGATGAAGGCGGATCCAGCAGAGAGCCTTTATGTCGGCGATCTCTATTCCGTAGACTACATTGGCGCACATAACGCAGGAATGCAAGCTGTGCTCTTCGATGTAGCAGGAGCCTACCTCGATCAAGGGCATCCGCGTGTGGAATCGCTCGCGGAACTAGAGCGCTGGCTGCAGAACTAGGTCTAACACAACTGGGGACATCATGCTCGATTCGACACGATTCTTGCTTTTTATGACGGCTGCAGTACTGCTCGCGATCGCGCCCGGGCCAGGCATGCTTTACGTATTGGCTCGGAGCCTCGCAGGCGGGAAGCGGGAAGGAGTGCTTTCTGCTTTTGGGACCTTTCTTGGCGGCATGGTACACGTTTTCGCGGCGGCGCTCGGAATCTCGATCGTCCTGGCGAAGTCAGCAGTTGCGTTCGCCACCGTGAAGTACGCGGGGGCAGCCTATTTGTGTTTTCTGGGTGTGCGCATGATTTTGGATGCGCGCAAAGAGTCCGGCGAAGTCGTGCTGCAAGACGTGATGCCGAAACGTAGTCCTTTGTGGCAGGGCGTCGCTACTGAAGTGCTCAATCCCAAAACGGCGTTGTTCTTCCTATCGTTCATTCCACAGTTTGTCGTACGCGGAAACGGACACGTGTTTCTTCAATTTGTCGCCCTTGGAACGATGTCTGTCGTGATGAACACTACGGCAGATCTCATCGTGATCGCGCTGGCAGGCCCGATGGGTAACAAGATTCGTTCGTCGGCAGTGTTTCGGCGGCGTCAAAGGACGGCTACTGGCGCCATCATGATTGGACTCGGGACCTATCTGGCAACCAGCGAGAGCAAGTGAGCGATGGACCTTATTGGCATCAATTCAGAGCTCAATGACTTGGTGGTCATGGCAGTCTGTGTGCATGGTTTCGTAGAGTTGGTGAAGCAGGTCGCCTCCGTATCGCGCGAGGAAATAAATGCCGCCAATGCCGCGCTCCTGAAGGCCTTTGTGAGGATAGACCGCCTCACTGATCATCTCTGCGTGACGGCTAACCAACTCGCCTTTTTGAGCCTCTGCACGCGCGGCCTGCGCGTAGAGTTTTTCGAGTTGATGCTGCATTTTCGAACGCGCAGTCTCAGCCGCATCGACCAGGGTTTTGTCGAGCTTTTCTAATTTCTCTTTTACCGAGGAGAAATTCGCATCGAAGGAGTGTTTGGCCGACTCAAATGCAGCTTGCAAATCCTGGGGCAGATGTCTGGCCGCGATATGCTTCCGCAATGCTTCTGGACCGTTGAAGACATCCGTGATCGAAATCCCGTGCTTCTCGAAGAGGCGCTGCATTTTCGGTTCGATGAGCGTTGCTGAGAAGCGTGGCACAATGGGAGTAACTCGTCCCAATAGCTTTTCGTACACCACGCCCGATTGGCCGAAGTACGCAGCTTCTGCCGCACCGCCTGTATAGGCCAGAGTTGGTAAGAGATAATCCTCAACGATGGGACGCAGGAGCACGTTTGGACTGAAGTGTTCCGGGTGCTCGCTGATCTCGGCGAGAAGCTCTGCCTGGGAGAGTTTCTCTCCTACTGCCTCCCCGTCGACGACGAATTCGGATTCGTCGCCTGCACCTCGCCGTGACATCGGCAGGCGCAAGCTGTTGCGAGTCGTAAAGAGCAGCACCGACGATTCCGAGACCTTCACCTGCTGGTGATAGCCAGCTCGTTCCAGCTCGTTGCCGCGCTCGAGCAGCGCTGCTGCCAGCTCGGGTGCCCTCTGTATCGCAGCACGATATATTGGTTCGGCAATGCGTGACAGTTCAGGGTCGGACGGATCGAGAATGATCACGCCCCAATCGGCAAAGACTTTGGTATAAAGCCGGGCGAATGCTGTGCCGAGGCTCTCACCTGGCCGATAACACTCGCGCAGCCATCCTGCGGCTTCTGTCTCGCCGAGCAACGATACAGCCTGGTCTACGAGTCCCGTGATCTCGTCGCCGAAGTGCACGGCGCTGACTGGGGCGCCCGGGACGCTTTGACTGGGTGTTGTCAGGGTCTGCGGAACACCATCGTGCCCCGGGAAAGAAACGTGATTGACCTCCGCCAAGTCGTGATCATATGTAGCGAGCCAAAACACAGGCACGGCGTC
>DATJWZ010000735.1:0-10797 GCA_035500795.1 Candidatus Eiseniibacteriota bacterium
GGGTCACAACAAAAATTTACTCCCCATTCGCAGTTCAACTGGCTCCATACGGTACACTACGCAATTCGCGTCCCAGGAGGAAATACATGCCAGACCCCGCACTTACAGGATCAGAATTCAAGAAGCAACTGCGCGCCGGACAGCCCAAGATGGGATTGTTCCTCAACGCGCATAGTCCCACCGTCGCCGAGCAGCTTGCACATTCCGGATACGATTGGCTCCTCGTGGATACGCAACACGGCCCCATGGGCTACGAACGCCTTTCGGCCATGCTGAGCGGCATCGCCAATGGCGGTGCGAAGTCTCTGGTGCGGGTCGGGGGATACGACGATCGCCCCGGCATTCAGCAGGCCCTCGACATGGGCGCCGACGGCGTCCTTATCCCATACATCAACACTGCCGCAGAAGCCCGCCAGGCTGTGAGTTGCGCAAAGTATCCAATCACGGGTACTCGTTCCGTCTATTTCCCGCAGCGCAGCATGAATCGCGCCGGGTTGCTCGGGTACGCCGGCAACTGGAACAACGAAGGCATCGTCGCCCTTCAGGTCGAGACTGCCGACTGCATCAAGAACATTGCCGAGATCGCCGCTGTCCCTGGCGTCGACATTCTCTTCCTCGGCCAGAACGATCTCTGCATGTCGATGGGCCTCTACGAAAAATACAAGTTCCCCGACATGTACACCTCACCCGAACTCGACGCCGCGACGAAAAGCTTGATCGACAACGCGCGCAAAAACAATGTCATTCTAGGACTTTTTCTATTCGGCACCTCGCGGGTCGGCGAATTCCTCGAAAAGGGATTCACGTTCATCAGCATCGGCAACGACCTGCACCACGTCCTGACGCAAGCCGGAGCCTACGTTGCAGACATGGAAAACATCGCCAAAGATAAAGGCAAAACCTGGAAACGCCGCTCGACGGCGCTGTTCTAGGGGCGACACATTCAAGAGATGGGTACCCCACTTCTGGCAGGCTTGACCGGAAGTGGGATTTTGATTTTCCCGGTGTTCCTCTGTGCTCTCTGTGGTGATGATTTTGTTTGAATTAAAATCAAACTTCACATGCAAGTGATCCTCACAGAAGTCGAAGCCCGAGTCCTGGGCTCGCTGATCGAAAAAGATATCACCACACCGGATTACTATCCGCTCTCGCTGAATGCCCTGGTCAACGCCTGCAATCAGAAAAACAACCGCGAGCCAGTCATGTCGCTCGATGAGAACGCCGTTCGCGACGCGTTGAGCACGTTACAGGAAAAGCGCCTGGCCGGCCCAGCCAGCGGCGCCGACAGTCGTGTCACAAAATACGAACACCGCTTGCAGGAGGCCTACAACTTCGATCGCCGCGAGATTGCAATCATCTGCGTGCTTCTGCTGCGAGGTCCTCAGACCCCAGGCGAACTCCGCGGACGCACCGACCGCATGTACCACTTCGACGCCCTCGAAGACGTTGTCTCGACTCTGGACCGCCTGGCACACCGCGACCCGCCCCTTGCAGCGCCTCTACCGCGTCAACCCGGAACAAAAGAGACGCGCTATACGCATCTATTTTCCGGAGAAGTACCGCAGCAGATCTATGTGGAGCGGGCGCCCACGCCCGCTAATGCCGACGGCGTATCCCATGCCGACCGGATATCCGCGCTGGAAGCTGAGGTCGCAAGCCTGCGCAGTGAACTCGCCGAAGTTCAGCAGCAACTAGCCGCCTTCCGCAAGCAGTTCGAATAACCCAGTATTGCGGAACTTATTTTCCTCATGAAACGTACAATGAACTAGAAGGAGGTCCTCACCATGTTCACGTTTCTTCTCTGGTGCCTTCTATTCGTACTTTGCTGGCCTCTAGCCCTCCTGGCCCTGATCGCCTATCCATTCATTTGGCTGCTCCTGCTGCCATTTCGCATCATCGGAATAGCCGTCCACGGAGTGCTCGAGGTCATCTACCTGGCCATAACATTACCTTTCCGTTTGTTAGCCGCCCCATTCCGAATTTAGTCAGTCAACCGGTGTCGAGGCACCGTGGACGAGCCATCTTTTGAGGGCCGCGTTGACGCTCTCCGAAATTGGGGTTTCAGCCCTAATGGTCGCCTTCCCTAACCTCTCCTTCTGATGTAGCCTCATGGCAGGCCGCTTCTTCGGAGGTGCTCATGCATCGTCGCGAATTTCTCGTCCGGTCGGCTACCGCAGCAGGAGCAGTTTGGCTCTCCTCTCGAACCGTCTTCAAGGCAATCGCCGAACAGACGCTGTCACAGAAGTTTGCTGCGTCCGATGTTGTGACTCTCGGCCATACCGGGATCAAGACCAGCCGTCTCGCCATGGGCACGGGAACGGTCGGCGTCGACCATCACTCGCACCAGACCGCGCTCGGCGTGAAGGGTCTTTCGGACCTTCTCCTGAATGGATACGATCATGGCTTGCGCTTCTTCGACGCCGCCGATTCTTACGGAAGCCATCCTCACGTTGCCGAAGCTCTGAAGCACGTGCAGCGCGATAAAGTCACGGTACTTACGAAATCCTGGGCGCGCGACGCCGCCGGAATGCGCTCCGATCTCGACCGCTTCCGCAAAGAACTGGGCACCGACTATCTGGACGTCTGCCTGATGCACTGCGTGACGGAGGCTGATTGGACCGACCGCTATCGCGGTGCCATGGACGTACTCTCTGAGGCAAAGCAGAAGGGAATCATTCGTGCCCACGGCTGCTCCTGCCATACGATTGAAGCTTTACGAGCCGCGGCCAAGAGTTCGTGGGTGGAAATCGACCTCGCCCGCATCAATCCAATCGGCGCTGCGATGGACGCTGATCCCGCGACCGTAGTCAGCGTGCTGAAAGAAATGAAATCATCCGGGAAAGCAATCGTAGGAATGAAGATCCTTGGTCAAGGAGCGTTGCGCAACCGTCAGGACGAAGGGATCAAGTTCGCGCTGTCGCTGGGCCTGCTCGACGCCTTCACCATCGGCGCAGAAAACAAACAGGAACAGGAAGACCTGATCCGCAGAATCGCCGCAGCGTAGTCCGAAAATATGAGCGAGTTGGGTGCCCCACTTCTGGCCGGTTTTGCCAGAGGTGGGGAGGTTGAGATTTGGTTGGCCTCACATCCTTCAGAAGAACTGTGGAAGGGCGGCGCTTCAGCGCCGCGATAACATGGAAATAACAAGGGGCTTCAGCCCCGGTTTCCGGATCTCAACACTCCATCACCTTCAACCCCGGACTCACAATCAGCCGCACCTCAGTCGCCTTCTGCACATCCTCCGGCTTCAATCCCGGCGCAATCTCTTCCAGCACGAGCCCATTGCGCGTCACGCGAATGTACGCCATTTCCGTCGCTATCGTATCGACGACGTTAACTCCTGTTAGCGGCAGCGTGCATTTTTTCAAAATCTTCGGAGCTCCCTCACGCGTCGTGTGCTCCATCGCAACCACGACACGCCGCGCTCCCGCCACCAAATCCATCGCACCACCCATTCCCTTGACCATTTTCCCGGGAATCATCCAATTCGCGATACTTCCTGTCTCATCCACTTCCATCGCCCCAAGCACGCTCAAATCGATGTGACCGCCACGAATCATCGCAAACGAATCCGCGCTAGAAAAATAGGCGGTCCCCGGCATCTCGCTTACGGTTTCTTTCCCGGCGTTAATCAAGTCAGGATCCTCGGTCCCCTCGATCGGATAAGGCCCAATCCCCAGCATCCCGTTCTCTGACTGCAAAGTCACAATCATCCCTGCAGGAACATGATTCGCAATCAACGTAGGCATGCCGATGCCCAGGTTCACATAGAACCCATCGCGCAACTCGCGCGCAATCCGCTTCACAATCCGTTCGCGCTTATCCGTGTCCTTCCCAACCTTATTCATACTTATTCACTCTTGTCATCCTGAGCGAGAATTTTGCGTCGGCTCGCCGGAACAAAACCGCAGTCGAAGGATCCCTACACATTCAGCACTGCCTTCCGCACCGTCCTCCGCTCAATCCGCCTCTCATACAACTCACCCTGAAAGATCCTTTTCACATAAATCGATGGCGTATGAATCGCATCGCAGTCCAGTTCGCCGACCTCAACCAGATGCTCCACTTCCGCAATCGTAACCTTCGCCGCAGTCGCCATCATCGGATTAAAATTCCGCGCCGTCTTGCGATAAATCAGATTGCCCGACTTGTCGCCCTTCCACGCTTTCACGAAAGCGAAATCAGCGGTCAACCCACGCTCCATCACATATAGCCGCCCATCAAACTCGCGAGACTCTTTTCCCTCAGCTACTATGGTTCCAACACCGGTCGGCGTGTAGAACGCAGGAATCCCCGCGCCTCCAGCACGAATCCGTTCTGAAAATGTTCCCTGGGGAACTAACTCGAGCTTAATCGTTCCCTTCAACACCATCTCTTCCAGCAACCGGTTCTCGCCGACATAGGTTCCGATGTGATGCACGATCTGCCCAGCCGCGAGCAGCAACCCGTTGCCAACTCCATCCACACCAACGTTGTTGCTGATCGTATGCAGATTCTTCGTTCCTTTGCGCACCAGCGCACGAATCAGGTTCTCCGGCATGCCGCACAAGCCGAAGCCCCCGATCATGATCGTCGCGCCGTCAAACACATCGCGGATGGCCTCATCCGCATTTGCCACAACCTTGTTCATAGCGTTCGCATTTTATCTGAATTCGAGCAATCGAAGCACATTACGAAGAAAGCACGCTGTTCAACTCGTGACCATCATTTGACACGATAGAGACACTTCAGCGCATCCCCAGGTGCGTCCACCGCGTCAAACGTTGTGAAAGACGGATGAAAAATATTCCGAGATGTTGTTTGCTCTGTTCTTGACAATGTGGTGACGAACGCAGAGCACACGGATGCGAACCTGCTCCGTGCAATGCGGCAGCCCGGTTGCAAGCCCGGGTGTTCAGGTGGCACATGGCATCACTCGCTGAATTCGATCAAAGATTGGAGCAGATCATCCGGGAATTCACAATGCGCATCGCGATTCCAAGATGGAGCGAGTTCGAAACTGTTTGGGAGGCGGCGATACGGGTTTGTGATCGCTACGAGTTAGGGAAGGGTAAGCAAGTCACTGAGGAGACGTGCGCCAAGCAGGAGAAGCTGATCACTTCTTCACCTGCGCCTTCCGCAACTGATGCGCCTGCTCAAACTCATCCGCCAATTGCCGCGTAGCCAGATTCTCGCGAATGTGTGCCAGCCGCTGCTCCACCTTCCACAGCGCTTTTTCTAAATTTGATTTATTGCTGATCGCCACATCGCGCCACATCGAATAGGGACTCGCGGAGATTCGCGTCATCTCTTGCAAGGCTCGGCCTCCGGCAGGCAGCAGCGGCGCTTCCGCGCCAAATTCCTCAACCAGCGCGGACGCCAGCGCCGTCGAAATCAGTTGTGGCACATGGCTGATCCAGGCACAAAGGCGATCATGCTCGTCAGCCGGAAGCATGGCGATGCGCGCACCGATCGCATCAATCCAACCCGTAAACTCGGCGAGGATCCCGTCATTTAAATTCTGATCGGGCAGAGGCACCAGGAACCAAACTGCATTCTGAAACAGGTCAGCATCGGCATAGTCGACGCCGCTTATCTCCTTGCCTGCCATCGGATGTCCCGCCAGAAACCGCCTTCCCACGCTCTTCCCAAAAACCTTCGCGGCACAATCGACGACTTGCGCCTTCGTACTACCCACATCGGTCAGCAATGCCTTGGCGGGAAGCACAGGTCCAACGCGCTCGATCAGGTCCAGAATCCCCAGCACGGGTGTGGCTAGGACCACGACATCGCTTCCGCGCACCGCATCTCCAGGGTTCGCGGTTCCATCATCAATCGCTCCGCGCATCCGCGCCTTCTCGAGCGTACCTTCACGATCGCAGCCGACAATGCGTCCCGCATATTTTCTTTTTCGGAGCGCCAGCGCTAAAGACCCGCCAATCAGGCCAGTCCCGATGATCGTGATTTGCCGAATAGACATGAGCACACATTAAAATCGCAGACGATGCAGAGCACACAGAGGAATTTGTTCCAAAAAACCTCAGCGCCCCTGTGTCCTCTGCGGTGTTAATTACCCGATCTTTCTTCCCACCGCCGGCGCAATGATCCGCAACTCGTCCATGAGTTTCGCGAACTGCTCCGGAGCGAGTGATTGCGCTCCATCTGACCAGGCTTTATCTGGCGTGCAGTGAACTTCGATCAGCAGTGCATCGGCTCCGGCCGCGACAGACGCCCGCGCCATCGGAGGCACCTTATCCCGCCGTCCGGTTCCATGCGAAGGGTCCGCCGTCATGGGCAGATGTGAAAGCTTATGAATGATCGGGATCGCGGAAATGTCCATGGTGTTTCGCGTATAGGTCTCGAATGTCCGAATCCCGCGCTCGCACAGGATTACATCGTAGTTTCCACCAGCCATGATGTATTCGGCCGAAAGCAGCAACTCTTCCAGAGTCGCAGCAATCCCGCGTTTCAACAGGATAGGTTTGCGTACCTTCCCGAGTTCGCGCAGCAGATTGAAATTCTGCATATTGCGCGCGCCGACTTGCAGGATATCGACGTACGGCAGCATCAGGGGAATCTGCGAAATCTCCATGACCTCGCTGATGACCAACAGATTGAACTTTTCCCCCGCCTCGCGCAGTAGCTTCAGCGCCTCTTCGCCGTGTCCCTGAAACGAATACGGAGAGCTCCGCGGCTTAAATGCCCCGCCTCTCAGAACCTTCGCGCCAGCCTTCGCCACGGTCTCAGCTGTCGAGAACAGTTGCTCGCGCGTCTCCACCGAGCAAGGGCCAGCCATGACCACAACTTCATTCCCACCGACTCCAATCCCATTTCGCAATTGGACAATGGTCCCCTCAGGACGGAAACTCCTTCCCGCCAATTTGTAGGGAGAACTGATCCGGTGAACTTCCTGCACACCGGGAAGCAGTTCGATATTCCGGATGTCGAAATCGATTCCCGATCCGACAGCCCCGAGCACAGTCATCCGCGCCCCAGTCGACCGGTGCACTTCAAATCCCATCTTGACTAGGTGCTCGATGACTTGCTGTATCAGCGCCTCCTCGGCGCCTTCCTGCATCGCAACAATCATGAAAACAGCTCCTAGCTGTGAGCCGCGAGCTATGAGCTATGAGCAAAATTCGCTTGCTCGCAGCTCAAAGCTCATAGCTCGAAGCTCTCAATCATTCACTTCCGAATCCAACTCGGTCTCTGCATCCGGTTCTGGAGCGGAGACGATCTCTTCCTTCTGAATGTTCCGCATCACGTCGATGATGCGTTCATAAATCCGCACCAGATCGCGTCCCGGCAGTGGTCCGGAATTCGCTTGTTGCACATTTTCAAAGACTACGCGCTCGCGATCCGGCTCGTAGATTGGCATTGACGTGTCGCGCTTTAGCTTGCCGATCGCAATCGCCGCCTCGGCCCGCTCGCTCAACAGCTGCACCAACTTGCGGTCCAGCTCATCAATTTTATTGCGCCAATCTTCGATGTCCATGATTTCAGCCGTCAGCTTTCAGCTGTCAGCTCTCAGTAAGATATTCAATCAAAATCAATAATCGTACGCACACGGCCTGAAGGGCGCCAACCGTCACTTTGCGGTAGCCAAAAGCTGAAAGCTGAAAGCTGAAAACTTTCCAACAAAGTCTCCTACCGCTGCTGCCTCTCTGCCGCGATTCCGCTCAATCGTCTCCACGATTGCACTACCGACGACGACGGCGTCCGCAAACTCACCGACCTCCACAAACTGCTCCGGAGTAGAAATCCCGAATCCCAATGCAATCGGCAATTCGGTTACGCGTCGTAATCGTTTCACCAACTTCTGAGCATCCTCCGCCAACTGTTGCCGCTGGCCGGTAACCCCGGTTCTCGACACCGCATATACAAATCCTCGTGAAGCCGAAGCAATTCGCTTCAACCGCTCATCCGGGCTCGTCGGCGCCGCCAGAAATACGGGAGACAAATCATGCTCGTTCATCGTCGCGAGATACGTACTCGCCTCTTCAACAGGAAGATCCGTTACCAGAGCGCCGTCCACTCCTGCAGCTCGCGCCACCTTACAGAATTTTTCCATGCCCATGCGCAGAATCGGATTTAGGTACGAGAACACAATCAGCCCCGTAGACTGCGCCTGCTCTCGAATTTCCGCAGCCAGAGTCAACACCTGCGCGAGGGAAGTCCCATGTTTCAGCGCGCGCTCGCTGGCTCGTTGAATCACGGGCCCATCCGCCACGGGATCGCTGAACGGCACTCCCAACTCAATCGCATCCGCCCCAGCCTCAATCGCCGCCAGCACGATATCTCGGGTGGTTGCGAGATCAGGGTCGCCGCAAGTCACATAAGCGATCAATGCTGGTTTCTTGTAAAAAGTGAGAGGCATAAACGGTGTCGAGTCGTCAGCGGCTCATTATTGATTCAATGATTAAATACTTAAATGACTAAATCCCTTAATCGATCTTCAGGTTTTCCCGCAAAATCCCGATATCCTTGTCCCCGCGTCCGGAGACATTCACGATCACCACGTCCGATTTCTTCATTTTCGGCGCGCGCTTGATCACTTCGGCAACAGCATGTGCAGACTCCAAAGCCGGAATGATCCCTTCCGTTCGCGCGAGCAACGTCGTCGCCTCTAACGCTTCCGCATCCGAAGCCGGCACATACTCCGCGCGCCCCGCATCCCGCAACGCCGCATGCTCCGGCCCAATCGACGGATAATCCAGCCCCGCCGAGACGGAATGTGTCAAGGCAATCTGTCCGCCCGAATCCTGCAGTACATAAGAATAGGTCCCCTGCAACACGCCAGGAGATCCGCCACGGAAACGCGCGGCATGATCGCCAAGCGCCTCACTCCGCCCGCCGGCTTCGACCCCGATCAACTGAACTTTATGGTCGTTAAGAAACTCATAAAACGCGCCAATCGCATTCGACCCGCCGCCGACGCAAGCAATCACGGCAGTGGGCAATTTCCCTTCAGCCTTGAGAATCTGCGCACGCGCCTCGCGGCTGATCACGCGATGAAAATCTCGCACCATCGTCGGATACGGATGCGCCCCCAGCACACTTCCCAACAAATAATGCGTCGTCCGCACATTCGTGACCCAGTCACGCATCGCCTCGTTAATCGCGTCTTTCAACGTGCGTGATCCCGAATTCACACTGCGGACTTGCGCCCCGAGAAGGCGCATGCGGAAGACATTCAATTCCTGACGCCGCATGTCCTCGGTTCCCATGTAGACGACGCAATCGAATCCGAAAAGCGCGCAAACGGTTGCAGTGGCAACACCGTGTTGCCCCGCCCCAGTCTCGGCGATCACGCGATGCTTTCCCATCCGCTCAACCAGTAGCGCTTGGCCCAAGCAGTTATTGATCTTGTGCGCACCCGTATGCAGCAAGTCTTCGCGTTTCAGATAAATCTTCGCGCCGCCGAGTTTCTGCGTAAGTCGTCGTGCAAAAAACAACGGCGTCGGACGCCCCGCATATGTCTTCAGCAGTCCATCCAGCCGCGCCCGAAACTGCGGATCCTTCTTCGCCTTCTCATACTCGCGCTCCAACTCGTCGAGTGCCGCCATCAAAGTCTCCGGCACGTACCGCCCGCCATAAACCCCAAACCTCCCCGGTTCGTGTGGCGCGCGCGCCCCCGCACGCGAAGGTTTCGCGGTGCCCAATTTCTGGCCAGTTTTGCCAAATGTGGAGACTTTGACTTTCGAAATTTTCGAGGCCGTAGCCATTCTCAACCCACTCTCCGGTCGAACTCCCGCACTGCCCGCACAAACGCCCGCACCTTCCCCGAATCTTTTTTACCGGGTGACGCCTCAACACCTGAAACGACATCCACGCCCCAAGGCGCCAGTGTCCTCATTGCATTGTTCACGTTCTCAGGTGTCAACCCGCCCGCAACAACGATTGGAACCTCCGAGCCAAGATTCCATATTCCGATCTTTGTGCCTTCCCAATCAAAACGGGTCCCTGTCCCTCCAGGCCGGTCCCCGGAACCAGAATCGACGAGCACTGCGGAGATCTTCTTTCTGTACGATTTCATCGAAATAAGAAATTCTCCCGTCAGAACACTCCCCGGGATGGCCCACATCAGCTTCATCTCGTCAGATTCATACCACGCGTACCACTCATCGACAGATTTCCCATAAACTTGCACCATCGTCATGCCCGCCTGATGGAAGATCTCTTTGGCATCCTCGACCTTACTGTTTACGAACACTCCCACCTTCTCCACACCCTCCGGCAGCTTCTCCACAATCTCCCGCGCCCTCTCCACCGTCACATTCCGCGGACTCTTCCCATAAAACACAAATCCGACCGCATCCGCCCCAGCCTCCACCGCCACTAGGGCATCGGCCAGATTCGTCATCCCGCAAATCTTCACCCAAGTCATTTCTACTCTGTGGGTACCGGGTACTGAGTATTGGGTACCGGTACTCGAAGCAACTCCCGCAACGCATCGCCAGGCGATTCCGAACGCATCAGCGACTCGCCTACCAGAAACGCGTGATATCCCACCGCGCGCAATCGAGCGATATCCTCGCCCGAATGAATCCCACTCTCCGCCACGCGCACGATATTCACCGGAAACTCCGCAGCCAAATCAATCGCCGTCTGCAGATCAACTTTAAAAGTCTTCAAATCCCGCGTATTCACTCCAACCAGATCAAACCCGGCGTCCAGCGCCCGTTTTAGTTCTTCGCGATCATGCACCTCGCACAGAACGTCGAGTCCCTGCGCACGCGCCGCTCCGCCAAGCCGATTCAACTCTTCCGAGGAAAGCGCAGCCACAATCAGCAACACTGCGTCAGCACAATTCGCCCG
>DATJWZ010000736.1:0-6909 GCA_035500795.1 Candidatus Eiseniibacteriota bacterium
GGCATGGTCCTCACGCTCATCGGCCTGGTGTTGCTGACTGTGCACCGTTGCAGTCCTTCCGGATGGCCCTTTCTGATCTGGGGGTCGATAATAGTAATTGCGGTGCTTTTTGAACGCCGGCGCTATCGACATATCCAGCATTCTCAAGATGAGCGGTGGCAGCGGACGGGTGAACGTTTTGAAGATCCCGAGACGGGGCAGATGGTTGAAGTCCTTTACGATCCAGCTACCGGAGAACGCCGATATATACCGATGTCCTGTTCCGCCTCAGTCGGAAATGGACTTTCAGGCCGCTTGAGTTAATGGAATATCAACTTCCCCTGGGATGTTGAATCCGGGGGCGATTTGCTGTCGTTTTTGTTTCCTGAGTTCTCGTGCAGCTTCCAGCTTTATGTCACGCTCTTTGAAAATCTCCTGGTCTCGGCCGGTCAGCTTGTCGGCCGGGGAAACATAGCCGATGGCACTGTGAAGCCTGACGGTGTTGTAGTGATCGATGTACTTTCCTACAATTCTTCTGGCGTCGTCAAGAGAAAGGGGAACGCCGGGGCGAATGCACTCATCCTTGATCGTCTGGTGAAACCTTTCGAGCTTGCCGTTTGACTGCGGGTAAAACGGCGAGGTTTTTACATGGGTCATCCCGGAAATGCGGATGAACTCCTTGAAATCCTTGGCGATGAATTGCGGCCCATTGTCGGAAATGATCCTGGGCCGGGCCTCTGGAAACTTTTCCTTGGCCCGCTGCAGGATGATTTCCACATCTTTTTCCGTCATCTGCTCTCTGATCTCCCAGTGGACGATATAGCGACTGCATCCATCCAGGAGACAGCAGAGATAGTAAAAGGTGCCGTGGAGGTTGAGATAGGAGATATCCACGTGCCAGTGCTCATGTGGCAGAAGCGGCTGAACGAAGCCGGTCCCTTTGAGGCTTTTTTTCTTGTTCCACTTGGCCAAGAGCCCTGCTTTTGAAAGAACACGCCAGGTGGTCGCGGGACTTACGGCAACGATGTCACGGTCCAGCATCATGAAAGTCAGCCGACGATACCCTTCAAGAGGATTGTCGATGCAGAACCCGATGATAGCATCCCGCTCCCACTGCTCAAGCCAGAAGTCACGCGGGATGGGAGCGTTGTGCTCATTGGCTTTCCCGTATCGCTCGATCCAGGTGTAAAACTTGCTCTTTGCAACCGACAGCCAGCGGATGAAGCATTTGAGCGCTATATTGGCTTTCTCGCTCCAGAGCTGGATAAAATCAACGACGGCATCGCGGATGTCGTGGGGAACCCAGCCGCCGGTCAAAGCTCCCCAAGTTCTTTTTTTAGCTTTACGTGCTCCTCCATCAGTTCTGAGAGCACTTCGTGCTTGCGACGCAGCTTGTCTTCCAGTTGCTGGATACGGGCTTCCTCGCTACGTTTCCGGTTACGCTCATTGTGGGAAAAGGCAGACGCTCCGTTCTCGAAAAACAGCTTCTGCCATTCGTAAAAAACTTTCGGCTGAAGATGATACTCGTCACACAGGTCGGATACCGCTACGCGGTCAACAAGGTGACGCTTGAGGATAAATACCTTCTCTTCCGGGGTGTAATTGTGACGCTTCTTTCGCATGGACTTTCCTCCGTTCGTGATGGTGTATCACAAACGACCGGAAAGTCCAAGTCACGCTGAGCCAAAACAGTCCGGCAAACCAGGCAAATAACGATTGAATGGTGGGGCCAGGCTTGTACCGCCGCCATTGCACTTTTTCTTTAGATCACTCTAGTACCTATTAACGTTTAAAAGTTCGGATAAAGCCTCTTCAGCTTGATCCGAGCATCGGCTGTAGTAAATTGCCAGTCAATCTTATTGGCACAGTTGTTTCGGTCTTTTTCCCATGCAGTCACTTCAGCCTGCATTGTTGCCATATCAGGGATCCGGCGGTCAAGACACTGGCCTTTAAGCACACTGAGTTCGATCTCGGCCATATTCAGCCAACTGCCGTGCTTGGGCGTGTAATGTATAATAAGTCGTTCAGCCAGTCTTCTGGCTTCTTGTGGTTCAAACGTTTCGTAGAGAGAGGCAATGCTGTGGGTATTCAGATTGTCCATAACCAGATGCACCTTGACCGCATCCGGATAGCGTTCATCGAGCATTTGCTTGATCTGCAACGCCCAATCCTTCCTGGTCCGGTGTTCAGTAATGGCAACATGTCTCTTGCCGCCCAGTGGTTCAACCTCCATGAAAATTTCTGCCACTCCGTTTCTGACGTATTCATCGTCAATGCGTACCGGGTGTCCAGGCTTACACGGTATCGGGTCTCGAACTTCACCGATCATCTGTTTGCAGGATTCATCCATACAGACAACTGGGTAGTCAGGGTCATACGGCAGATGATAAACCACCAGAACATCCTCCATATTCGCTACAAATGCCGCGCTTCCTTCTGGCGGGATTTTCCAGTATTTGCTGCGGTGAGGCTGAAGTTCGTTTTTTTTAAGACCCGCTGCACAGTCATGAGCGATATGGATTCCGCAAAGTTAAGTTCTACAGCTTTATCGGCAAGGAGCCTTATGGTCCAGCGGTTATACCCCTCTGGCGCATCGCAACAAGCCATGGCAATCAACCTTGCCTCAAATGCACCGTCAAACCTGACTTCCCGTGGTGGCTTCTCTCGCTGTTTCCGCTCAAGTGCAGCTTCGAGGCCATCTTCTACAAAACGCTTCTTCAGGTGCTCAATTGTCCGACTGCTCACGCCAAGCGCTTCTGCCGTATCGGCTACGCTCCAAGCAGGGCCATTTTCACCGGCGTCAGAAAGCAACAAGGCACGGGCGTGGATAAACCGCCTTGCGTGGGTCTTTCCACGTTTGGTTAAAGCTTCAAGTTCTTTGCGCTCTTCCTCTGAAAGGGTTACTCGGTATCTTGGCGACATGGCGGCCTCCTTGAATGAGTTACGCCAGTATGCCATATACTGATAATAAACGAAAGATTAAATGTTAACTGGTACTAGACTTCAAGGACAATAAGAAAAAAGGTACCTATCATTATCTGAACCGCATAGGTTTTTTCGATCATCTTGACTCGGATATAGAAGTCCTTCCGGGTTGGCCTTCATTGTCATTCGCATCGCTTTATCGCGGAAACAATGCTGGACTTGTTGAAATAGAGAAGATAAACCCGGACCACAGGGATCAATCGTTGCCAAGCAGGCTGGCGGATGCATTGGATGAAGCTGCGCGCCACCGACACGACCACGTGTCCTTAAGCTTCGCCGCGTTCACTGTTCTTGCGGAACTCATCGACAATATATTTCAACACAGCTCAACCAAGCTGGATGGCTATGCTGTCTTGCAGGTCTATGGACGGGGAGTGAAAGTCGCCGTTTCCGACAGCGGCAAGGGTGAGCCTAACCAAAGAAAAAGATGGAAATTAGTTGAGAAATAGACGAGAAATGTGAGGGAAAGAAGGAGAAGCCCCCTCACTTTTCTTGGCGGAAACGGTAGGGGCTCCTCCTAGCCCAGCAGGAACTAGGCAGGAGTCATGCTACCAGAAATTCTTCAACGGGAAAAGCTTTTTTCCCTTCTTCATGAAATCGACATCAACCTGGCCGCGGAGGTTCAAGCCCGCGGCTGCCCCACTGTAGGGGGCCGCTGCACCGAGGGGCTTATCTGCGCAAACCCCGTGGCGGCCCCGCTTGCCTGTCCGAAACATTCTCCATACGCAATAGTCTTTGCTGTGGTCGCGAGGGATGCCGACGGCGCACCTTACCTCCATCGGTGCTTTTCCTGGGACGGCGGGTTTACTGGGGCGGGGTGGTCCTGGTCGTCACCGCACTTCGCCAGCAACGGTGCGAGGGGTACACTGTCCGCAAGATCATGGATCTCTTCGGCGTGACCCTGTCGACCGTCAAGCGCTGGCTGAGATTCTTCCGCTCGGTGTTCCCGCAGACCTCAACCTGGCAACGACTGCGCGGTCTTCTGATTCCTCCGGTGGCAGCGGAAGCGATCCCGCTGGGGGTACTGGAGCGCCTGGGGCTTACCCGCGACGGCCCGGAAACCGCGTTGGTGCGCTGCCTACGACTGCTTTGTGGATGCAGCGCATGAACACAATCCGCGATGGAGCCGGCTAGTCGAAAGACGTCACGCAAAAGATGGCTCGTTCCCATCGTGCCCGTGATGGTTTATAACGCGGCTTGTGGCTGACCCGAGGGTGTTCCGCAGTGGAGACACCGGGATGGCGGCCAGAAAGGAGCCGCGAATGAAGGAGAAGGTCGCCCCGAGAGAGCGCTGGGCCAGGTTTCGGCTGCAGGTGATCGGGCCGCTTTTGGCAAGCCCCGCGGCAAGCGGGGAGTTGCAGGGAAAGATCCGGGAGTTGAGCGATCGGGTATACAGGCACCCGCTGCACTCCGGGAAGTCGGTGCTTCTGGGCTTTTCCACCATCGAGAGGTGGTACTACCAGGCCAAGGACGCTGCGGATCCTGTCGCTGCGCTGAGCCGCAAGGCCCGCTCGGACACAGGCCGGCGCGGTGCGCTTTCCGATGCCCTTTTTAGCGTTCTGGAGGCGCAGTACTCCGCATATCCGCGCTGGACGGTGCAGCTGCACTACGACAACCTCGCCGCCGAAGTGGCCGAGAAGCCGCAGTTAGGATCGTTGCCCAGCTACCAGAGCGTGCGCCGCCGCATGCGAGAAAAAGGGTGGCTCAAAAGGCGCGAGCCCGCGAACCCGACCGATGGTCAGCGCCGCGCCGCCCAACGCCGCGAAAGCCGTGAGATCCGCGGCTACGAGGCGAGCCACGTGCATGCCCTGTGGCACCTCGACTTCCACCAGGGAAGCCTCAAGGTGCTGGACGAGGAGGGGCGCTGGCATACCCCCCTGGTATGCGCGGTGCTGGATGATCGGAGCAGGGTATGCTGCCATCTGCAGTGGTATCTGGCTGAGAGCGCCCAGAACCTCGTGCATGCCCTCACGCAGGCGATGTTGAAGCGGGGACTTCCCCGGGCGCTCATGACCGATAACGGTAGCGCGATGCTCGCGGAGGAAACCCGGGAGGGGCTGGCCCGGCTCGGGGTGAGCCACGAGACCACCCTTCCATATTCTGCCTATCAGAACGGAAAACAGGAGGTGTTCTGGGCACAGCTTGAGGGACGCCTCATGGAGCTTCTGCGCGGAGTGACCCCCTTGCGGCTGGAGTTGCTCAACCGCACCACCCAGGCGTGGGTCGAACAGGACTATCACCGCCGTACTCACACAGAGATCGGCTGTCCACCGATCGAGCGCCTGCTCGCGGATGTGGATGTCTCCCGTCCAGCTCCCGACATGGAGTCGCTGAATCTCGCCTTCACCCGTCAGCTCACACGCACCCAGCGCAAAAGCGATGCAACGGTGACAGTCGAAGGAGTGCGCTTCGAAGTCCCATCGCGATTCCGGCACCTGCCCCGCCTAACGCTACGCCATGCGGGTTGGGACTTAAGTCGGCTTGTCCTGATTGATCCCGACCGAGGCAATCCCTTGGCCCGCCTGCTCCCACAGGACAAGGAGAAAAACGCCTCCGGTCAGCGCCGCACCCTGGAACCGGTAGTGGCGCAGCCGGCCAAGGCGAGCGCCTCTCCCGATGAGATGCCCGCACTGTTGCGCAAGTGGCTGGCAGATTACGCCGCCACGGGGCTCCCTCCGGCCTATCTCCCGGTAAAGGAGAGTCCCAATGAACGATAAGACGCTCTTAGCCCTCTACGGGCTCAAGTACAACCCCTTCGTGTCGGCGCTTCCCGTCGAGGCGTTGTGGTCTTTGCCGGGCGCCGAGGTGTTTGCCCGACGCCTGGAGTCCCTGGTCTCCCACGGCGGATTCGCCCTGATCACCGGCGATCCCGGCTACGGAAAATCGAAGACCCTGCAGTGGCTCGCCGCCCGCCTGGGACAACTGCCCGACCTCACCGTGGGGGTGATGGAGCGCCCTCAAAGCAAAGTCGCCGACTTCTATCGAGAGTTAGGGGATATGTTCGGCGTTCAGCTCAATCCGGCCAACCGCTACGGCGGCTTCAAGGCGCTGCGGGCGCGCTGGCGCGCACATTGCGAAGCCACGCTCTTGCGCCCGCTCCTCCTGATCGACGAGGCCCAAGAGGTCAGTACCGAGTGTCTGACCGAACTGAGGCTCCTGCAAAGCGCGAGCTTCGATTCCCAGAGCCTCCTCTTTACCGTGCTGTGCGGCGACGCACGGCTTCCCCATCGCTTCCGCACTCCAGAACTGCTGCCCTTGGGCAGTCGCATGCTGGCCCGACTGGAACTGTCCACCCTATCCCCCCAAGACTTGGCTTCCTACCTGGACTTCGTCCTGCAGAAAGCCGGGGCGCCCCAATTGGTCGCACAGGAGTTGATCAACACTCTGGCAACCCATGCCCACGGAAATCTCCGGGTGCTCACCCATATGGCCGCGGAATTGCTCACCGCCGCAGCTGAGCGAAACCTACCACGGATCGACGAACCGCTCTACTTCGACCTGTTCTCTCCTCCCGTGCGTCAATCACGCCGTTCTTCATAGTCGGGAGGCAGACATGGAATGCACCGTCTACAATCCCCAGAAAGGACGCCTAGAAACGATTGAAGTGGAATTCACCGAAGAAAATACGACGTGGTTCTACAGCCGCGGGAATGGCAGTGTCACTCTGATTGCGGACTGGAAGGGTGGGCTGCTCATCAAGGCAGGGTTCGACTATCCGATCTATCTGTACGACTTATCGAGGGAGGATATCGGTTACAGCCAGAAGAATGCAAGAAAGCTCATGCAGCAACAGTGGTAGGAAAAACCTGGGGCGGCGGTTGAATCTTGGTGTTTTGCAAGGACTCAGTCGCCGCCCCTGCAGCATCTATGATCTTCAAATCAAAGACGGCAAAGGTCCCTCTATTAGCAAGTACGAATCCCCCTCGATTAGCGTGTTCACTCTCA
>DATJWZ010000737.1:0-29714 GCA_035500795.1 Candidatus Eiseniibacteriota bacterium
TTTTCGCAGCGGTAGACTTCGGCGTTCGGTCCCCAGGCCTTTTCAACGTCACCGCACTCGCGCTCCTTTACGTCCGTCGTGTAGAACCAGCGCTTTAGATGCCCTCCACAGAACTTTCCTTTGGCATCTTTTTCGTTGCAGGCGCGCTGGCCTTCTTTTTTCACCCGGACTTTGTGGTTTGGGAGCTGCGGAATGTCACTTGGAGTATTGGAAGAAACAGCAGGAGTCACTTCACCAGTCGCCAAAGCGCATACCCTCATTCAAGCGGCAAATGCCCGCTGGATTCTGGGCTCATTGTAACCGAACGACAAAAGCAATAACCAGTAAGGACACGAAGGTTTACAAAGGAAGCCAACGCTCGAGCGGCCCGCCCTTCGTGTACCTTCGTGCCCTTTGTGGCTTGATGTCCAGGGTCTGCTACTCTCATATCTGCTAATGATCACCATTGTTTCCGGCCTGCCCCGCTCTGGCACTTCCCTGATGATGCAGATACTGGTTGCGGGCGGGATGACTCCTCTGGCTGACGGCGAGCGCAAGGCCGACGCGGATAATCCTCGTGGATATCTCGAGTGGGAACGCATCAAGACCTTGCCGAACGATCCCGCATGCATCGCCGAGGCTGAGGGCAAAGTCGTGAAGGTGATCTCGCGGCTGCTGTTTGCGTTACCCGGAGGACAGGAGTACCGCGTCATCTTCATGGAGCGTCCGCTTGCCGAGGTGCTCGCCTCGCAGGATGAAATGCTGCGTCGCCGAGGGACTTACAAAGAAGGCGCCAATCCGGCTGCAATCAGTGCGGCATTTGAGAAACATCTGCGCGAGGTTTATTTATGGCTCGACTCGACGCCGTATGTGAAATCGATTCGCGTTGCATATCACGATGCGCTCAGCCAACCGGAGCAGGTCAGCCGTCAGATCGCCGAGTTTCTTGGCATTCCGCTGAACCTCAAAGCAATGATTGAGCAGGTGGATTCGTCGCTCTATCGAAACCGAAAACCTTTCACCACAGGGAACACAGAGGGCCACAGGGAAAACCCTGTGTAGCCCCATGTTCCATATCGTTCGAACGACAGATTCGGCGCTGATCCGGCCGACAAGCTTACACTGAAAGCAATGGGAGGCACCGATGGCGAAGAGGGCGAGTATGTCAGCAGGAGAAGTGGGGCTGGCGAAATCCATCGAGGCGCGGCCTGGGGCGGTGAGCCGGGTCAATGCCGAGCATTACCGCTGGGGACACGATTGCGACGCCTGGCACCTGGTCAAAGATCCGCAATTTACGGTGATCGAGGAACTGATTCCTCCTGGCGCGGCGGAAGTCCGCCACTATCATAAAAAGGCGCAGCAGTTTTTCTACATCCTGTCGGGAGAAGCGATCATGGAAGTGGAAAAGGAACCCGTGCTGATCCCCGCAGGAAGCGGCCTGCGCATCCTGCCCGGCGTGTGGCATCAGATCCGGAATCCTTCGTCGAGCACGCTGCGGCTGCTGGTGATCTCGCATCCGCCGAGCCATGGGGATAAGTGGACAGAATGAAACGTTCTGAGCTAGACCAACGGGCAGAGGCGATTTCGCTGACGAACGCTAATACAGCAGTCACTATTAGGCACTTTGCCAATGCTGAAAATTGCCTAGTACCGCAACGCCGGAATCAGCGAATAGCCTTCGCTCGGCAACGTAATACCCGCCCCATTATTTGTGACGAGGCCTGTGCCGGGGTCAAAGACGTAAACCGGGATTACGTAGTCGCCGTTCCACGACAAAGTCGGCGAACTGTAAATGAGGCGGTCATCCACGCTGAAGGTTTCGATCGGATCCGAGAGCGGAATGCCCACCGGCTCAATCTCCTTCTTATTCATATTGAGTCTCGTTACCTCGATCCCGCCCGTGTAAGTGGAGAAGAATATAAATAAGCCGGTCCGGTCCGTGGTTATACCGCTCGAAAAGCTGCACGCATCCAGCATCGTGTAAGTGCAGGAGAAGTTCAGCTTGGCGTTTGACCAATAGACATCGAGTTCATTCGCAGCACCTTCATCCCCCTGATTTTCAAAGCTGAGGATCGCCGCGGGCGTAAACGTCACCCTGCTGTACTCCTCAAAGCTGCTCCAATCGCCCACGGTAGCTACCGGAGGGCCCAGCGCGCCATTTTTTTGATTTACGGTTTGAGTGTAGTAGTAATCCACCGAATCATCTTTGCCGTCGCAGCCCCACGCATCGATGAGTTGCGTTCCGTCGAGATTGAATCCGATCAGCGAGAAGCTCGGATCAGCAAAATAATTATCGATATTGCAGAGACCATCGAGCGGCGGAGAAGTAATAGAGCTCAGCGTCGGCGGACCCGTCGCCATTCCTGTTTTAGCATCCAGTGCGAACGCCCAGATTCCAAACCGGGGCAACGTAGGCACGGTCGACCTCTGCTGCAGCGGTTCGGCGGCGTAAGCAAGCGTTCCATTCGGGTCGATTAGGAAGGGGAAGACGGCTGTTTTGAGCTTGACCGTCTGGATCGGAGAATCCTGCGGCACTCCGCTCGAATCTGTTGCATAAACCTGCAAAACGGTCCCGCCAGTGCCATAGGCACAAAAAAGGTAGACGTAGTGATCGTCCGCTCGCGGGACGAGGGAACAATAACTGTTTGAAGGTACGTTTACCGAAACCGTGCCCGCCATAGTCGAGTCGCCGTAGCTCGGATCCACATCGTAGGTTTGAATGTCGTATGTTTCCGGTGTGCTTCGGCTGAACAGATAGAGCACCTCGACTGGCGACGGAGCAGTCGAATTTGCACTCTCTGCGAGAGTTGTTGCTGATACAAGAAGACAAGTGACCAGACTAACTCCCATAAGGGACGAGTGGCGAGACATGGATTCCTCCAAGCCGACCTGCGGCGGATTAGAATCCTGATTCCCGCCGGATGTTGCCGCCTGTTGTTAAACGGAGGTCTTCGAAGTAACCCGCGCGGGGGAAGCTTAAACTGATGGCATACACTGTGTGCGTGAGACTACCGAGTTTGGCCAGGAAGCGTGAATGTCCGAAATGAACGGCACCGTTTGGTTGCTCGCGACTTCGGTGTTCATGTTGGTTGCTGTGGTCGCGTTTGCAATCCTGACTGGGTTCGTTCCTTATGGATCTCCGGCAGAAGTCATACAGACCTTCTACTCCGCGTGTAACAGCCGCGATTATTCCGTTGCCGAAAGGATGCTGGTGCCAGACGTCAATTGGGTATTGAGTCATCACGTGGGTGCGGTTGATGGAGGACTGCCGGCAATCTGCGATGTCGAAACCAAGCAGGGACATTTGCAGAGAGTCGAGATCCTTCACCAGGAAATCCGAGGTGAAATTGGAAGGGTCCAATACAGGCTGTACTATGCCGACGGCAGCGCGCTTGAAGAAACCCAGGGATTAATCATCAAACATTTTGGTTGGAAGATCGCGCCATAGGTTCGTGCGATTCATCGCCGCTTGCGGAGTATTGATCCGCTAGCGCGAATTGCGCCGCGCACGCGAGTGGCTATCCCTCGGCCGAACTGCAAATCGATAAAGCCCTCCATCTGATGGCGGAAGCTCACGCCGTAGCCGTACCACCAGACTTTTTTCACCGCGGGCATCTGGTCGATGTCGAGATATTTCACGCAGACCATCTCTTCCAAGCCGAAGCGGCCGTGCGCTCGCCCGATGCCGCTAGCCTTGACGCCACCATGCGGAGCTTCGCTGATACCGAAGCACGAGATGACGTCGTTGACCATTACCGTGCCGGCATGAATTCTGCGGGCCACGCGCTCGCCGCGATCAGAGTTACGGGTGAAGATACTTGCCGCTAAGCCGTATTCGGAATCGTTTGCCAGGCGAACCGCCTCGTCCTCGGAATCGAAGGGCATGATCGGCAGTACCGGGCCAAAGGTTTCTTCGTGCATGATGCGCATTTCGTGATTGACGTCAGCTAAGACCGTCGGTGCGTAGAAATTTGGTCCCAGCTTCGGCAGGCGCGCGCCGCCAGCAACGATCCGGGCGCCTCGATCCTTCGCATCCTGCACGTGCGATTCAACGATGCGTAATTGCTTTTCGTGGATCATCGGCCCAACGTCAGTATCTGGGTCCATGCCGTTTCCAACACGGAGTTTCTGAGTCTTGTCGGCACATGCTTTGACAAACTCCAGATACAAGTTGCGATGTATGTAGCAGCGTTCGACCGAGAGACACGCTTGCCCCGCATTGACGAATGCTCCCCAGACTGCGGCGCTCGATGCGACGCCCACGTCGGCATCGTCGAGCACGATCATGGGATCCTTGCCGCCCAACTCCAGCACTACGGGAAGAAGGCGCTCTGCCGCAGCGGCGGCGATTCGCTTTCCAGTGGCAACGCTGCCCGTGAATATCAGCTTGTCCATCGGCGCGCGAAGTAAAGCTGCCCCTGCCGAGCCATCGCCGACTACCACCCGGAAGACTTCTTTCGGAACACCGGCGCTGTGAAGCAGCGATTCCAATTCCAGCGCGATCAGCGGAGTGAGCTCCGACGGTTTCAAAACCACTGCATTCCCGGCGACCAGCGCCGCCAGAGTTTCCGTCGCAGGAATCGAGAACGGGTAATTCCACGGCGAGATGATCCCGATGATGCCATGTGGTTCGCGCACCAGGCGTCCCCTTTTCAGTTTGGTGGCGAGATTTCCGTGGGTCAGAGGTTCATCCCGCAAAAGCTGATAGGCGTTGTCGATCAGAAACCGGGCCGCATCAAGCACAACCAGAACTTCGGTGACCATCGCCTCCGCAACGGGCTTGCCTGCCTCGCGGGTAATGGCGGTTGCAATCTCGGATTTTCTTTCGTGCAGCTTCTTTTGGAATTCGCGCAGGATCGCGATACGCTTTTTGACACCTAATTCGGCCCATGCTGTTTGCGCCGCTCTCGCGCACTCGACGGTTGTGAACACGTCTTCAGCCGTGCAGCATTCCAGTTCGCGCAACAGGTCGCCCGTGGCGGGATTCACAGAAGCTATCGTTCCAGCACGAATTTGGAGCTCGGTAGCCATGAAGCTATGGTACTCGGATTTGCCAGTCGCTTGCCGTCAACAAACTTATCAACCACCAAGGACACAAAGGTCACGAAGGGGACCGATCACCCGTTTTCCTTAGTGGACCTTCGTGGCCTTTGTGGTTTTCGGTTTTCGCGCCGGATCGAAAAACGGAAGCAGTGCTCCCATATAAATGTTCAATATTCCACGCTCACCAAATACAATCCCGCCGCCGGCGCGGTTGCTCCTGCTGCCGATCGGTTTTTCGCCTCGAGGATTCGCGTCACGTCGTCCACCTGCAGCGTCTTTTTTCCAACCAGGACGAACGTTCCGACCAGATTTCTCACCATGTGGTGCAGGAATCCCGAGCCGCGTACCTCGTAGATAAACTCTTCGCCTCTGCGATCCCAAGTGGAACTGAAGATCGTCTTAACGTTCGACACCGGCTCGCCATCACGTCCCCGTTCCGGATCGACCGCCGCGAACGAAGTGAAGTCTTTCTCTCCAACCACCAACTCGGCCGCGCGGATCATCGCTTCTTCGTGGAGCGGATACGGATAATGCCAGACGTATCTGGCCAGAAATGGGGGACAGATCGCTCCGCGGAAGATGCGATACCGATAATTCTTGGCCCGAGCTGAGTGCCGCGCATGAAAATCCGGCGACACCCCTGCTACGTCGAGCACTCGAATTGAGGACGGCAAGATGTCGTTCAGCGCCTTGCCAAAATTCTCAGCAGGGACGGAAGACTCCGTGACAAATGTCACAACCTGCGCTAACGCATGCACTCCTGCGTCGGTTCTCCCGGAGCCTTGAGGCAGTACTTTTTCGCCCGTAATTCGTCCAATAGCAGAGGCGAGCGTGCCCTGCACGGTGACTGCGTCGGGCTGCACCTGCCAACCAGAAAAATCCGCACCATCATAGGCCAGAATCAATTTGAGATTGCGCTTGTGCGTATCTTTCGAGTCCTGTGGCGAGTTTCTATCATCGAAGGAACTTACATTCATGCAGGCAGACCATTGTGCAACGGAGCATCGGGGTAAGGCCAGACCGCGTTTCGGTCAGATATACTAGTTGGTTTCCACGGAAATCAGGCTTCGATTCTGAGAAAGTGATCGGAGCCGTCCTCGTCCGGCCCGGATTTTCAGGGCTGGACCGAACCGCGGTGACCGGAAGGACTTGTTCGCCCCAGGTTTCCCGGAACCTTCTGTCGCTCCATTGCGTATCAATGCCTGAGTAGAACTTTATTTTTAGAACTGCGCCAGGCAAAGTCGGCTTTTTCGTTGCAAGCCTTAATCACTATGGTCTTAACGACTGGAGATGAGTAGATGCCATTCGCCCGTGTAATTTCAATGACTCGGCTCGCCGCCACCGCAACCATTTCGGCGTCGCTGGCGCTGGCGTGTTGGGGACAAGAACCGCCCGCTAATCCGACTCCGCAAAACACTCCGGAGACGAAACCGGTCCCGGCGCTGAATTACAGCAAGCCGGTGTCGCACTTCCCGAATCCGATTGGGCCTTATACGCCGCGTTATGTCCCGGAGCCAAATCTGTCGAATACCCCGCGCATCATGTCGCTGATGCGCGATGGGAAGCTTTACCTGTCGCTGAATGATGCAATCGCGCTGGCGCTCGAGAACAACTTGGATATCGCCATCGCGCGTTACAACCTGAACATCGCGGACACTGACGTACTGCGGGCGAAAGCTGGAGCGCAGATTCTCGGTGTCAACGTGGGTGTCGTCCAGAACACTCCCGGCGGCGGCGTGGGCGGCATTGGAGCGCAGGTCGGCTCTGGCACAGGCGGCACCTCCCTTGGAGCGGGTGGAGCAGGCGTCGGCGTGGGCGGCATTGTCGGTTCGACGGCCGGCGGACTTTTTGGGCCGCTCATCACGTCATTCGATCCGGTGATCACCGGGTTATTCCAGAGCGACCACGCCAGTTTCATTCCGACGAGCCCGTTTGCCGGAACTTTTCAAGGAACCACGACTACTAATTTCGCTTACACCCAAGGATTCCATTGGGGCACGAATATCTCGGTAGGCTTCAATAACAGCCGCCTGACCAGCAACAGTGCCTTCCAGAGCGTCAGCCCAGCGCTCAATTCCAGCTTTAATTTCCGGTTGACGCAGCACCTGCTTCAGGGGTTCGGCTTTCCTGCGAACACCCGGTTCATCCGGATTGCGAAGAATAACCGTGAACTCTCGGACGTGGCGTTCCGCCTGCAGACTATTGCGACTGTGGATCAGATCGAAAACATGTATTGGGATCTGGTCTATGCATACGAGAACCAACGCGTGAAGGAAGAATCCCTGGCATTCTCCCAGAAGACTCTTTCGGACACGAAGAAACAAGTGGAGATCGGCAGCCTGGCGCCGATTGAGGCGGTTCGTGCACAGAGCACGGTGGCTGCAGACGAGCAGGCGTTGACGGTTGCGAAAACGAACCTGCAATTGGAGCAGTTGCTCATGAAAAACGCGTTGAGCCGGACGCTGCACGATCCCACCCTGGCCAATGCAGACGTCGTTCCGACATCCACCATGGAGGTTCCGCAAACCCCAGAGGTCCAACCGACTGAGGACCTGGTGAATGAAGCTCTTCGCCACCGCGCCGAGTTGGTGGAAGCCAGAATCCAGCTGAACAGCCAGGAGCAGAGTAACAAGGCGATCCGCAGCTCTTTGCTGCCAACCCTTGACGCCTTTGCCTACTATGGCGGGTCTGGTCTGGGCGGTTCCCAAAACCCTGCCAGCATTTGTACGGCCCCTGACCAGCCATTCTGCGCCTCAGCGAACCCGAATCCCGCGTTCAGCCAGTTTCCGCTGGCCCCCTCGGTCGGATATGGCGAAACGCTGAATCAACTTGTCAATTCCACTGCGCCGGATAAAGGCGTCGGGCTGCAGTTAAATATTCCATTAAGGAACCGAGCGGCTCAATCGGTGCAAATTCGTGGACAGTTGGAATATCGTCAGTCGCAGATGGCGTTGCAGCAGACGGAGAACCGCGTCAGCATTGAAGTTCGACAGGCCCAGTTCGCTGTGGAGCAGAATCGTGCGAGTGTGGCCTCGGCGCAAGCTTCGGTGGACTACGCGCGGCAATCTCTGGATGCCGAGCAGAAGAAATATCAGTTTGGCACCTCAACCACGACTGCAGTTCTGCAAACCCGCAGCGCGCTGGCCACGGCCGAATCAACCTTGATGTCGGCGATGGCTGCGTATGAAAAGTCGCGCGTCGAACTGGACCGCGCGGTTGGTACGCTGCTTGATCATGACGGCATCAGCATTGATGATGCGGCCCAAGGACAGGTCACGCACATGCCCAATGTACCCTACGCAGCGCCACGCAAGGATGTGTCGGCTGCTCCAGCTGCGCAACCACAACAGTAGTTCTGTACGGAATCGACTCGCCGCTGTCTTCCCGACAGCGGCGTTTTTCATTTCCTCACAATTCTTTACAATACCCGGCGTTCTCGCACAAACTTCTGCCGCTAAGATGAATCAATGCGTGTTTGCAGGCTACATCGCGCATTTTTTGTTGGCGCTGGCACTGGGTGGCGAATGGTGCCCTGCGTCTTTTTCTCCAAGGAGAAAGCTATGGTCTTTTCGTTTCTGATTCGTGTTCCCGGCTTATTGCGGATGTGGGCTTTTCAGGTACTAGCGGCCACAGTGTTCTCGGCAACTCTTGTGGCACAACAGAGCACCACGGCAGTCTCTCAGGCCTCGCCTCAAGCGCCGCAACCGGGGAACCGCGAGGTCGTGCACCAATTCGACTACGCTTCACCGAGTTCGCCATTTCCAAATGTTCTGAAACCCTACAAGGGCCGGGACCTCCCGATGCCGAATCTCGGCAATTCCCCTCGTATCGACACGCTCATGCGTGACGGCAAAATTTATTTGTCGATCGATGATGCGGTCGCGCTCGCGCTCGAGAACAATATGGATCTGGAAATTGCCCGTTTCAACCTCAACATTGCCGATGCCGATCTTCTCCGCGCGAAATCCGGAGCCAGCATCCTTGGCGTGAATACCGGCGTGGTGCAGAACACGCCTGGAGGAGGCGTGGGAGGACTCGGCGGGACTGTCGGTTCCGGCACGGGAGGCACTACAGTAGCTGCCGGCGGCGCGGGCACAGGGACCAACGGCTTGGTCAGTTCCACGCTTGGTATTGGATCGCCGATCACCAGCTTTGACCCACAATTGACTGGAGCTTTGCAGCTCGACAAGAACCAGACGGAATCGGTGAGCGTCTTCAGCCCCGTGCCAATCGTTGCTCAAAATACCTACACGGCGGATCTCGGGTACACCCAGGGGTTCAACTGGGGTGGCACACTCACTGGTGTCTTCAACAACACGCACTTGACCACGAATAACCCCACCAGCTTGCTCACGCCGCAACTGGGATCCACATTCCAGTTTCGGTTCACACAGAATCTGCTGCAGGGCTTCGGCTTTCTTCCCAACAGTCGCTTTATCCGAATCGCCAAGAACAACCGCGAGATTTCTGACGTTGCTTTCCGGCTGCAGGTGATCACGACGGTCGACCAGATCGAAAACATGTACTGGGATCTCGTGTATGCCTACGAGAATGTCCGCGTTCAACAGGAGTCTCTGAATTACGCGCAGAAGGCACTGGACGACGCAAAGCACCAGGCGCAAGTCGGCACAGTTCCTCCCATTCAAGTAGTGAGTGCGCAAAGTACCGTGTCCACGGGCCAGCAGAATCTCATCGTTGCGCAGAACAATCTGCAGCTTCAGCAGCTGCTGATGAAGAATGCCGTGAGCCGCAGCATCGAAGATCCGGTACTTGCCGAAGCGGATATGATTCCGACTTCTGTAATGGAAGTCCCGCAAAATGAGCCGGTCGTGCCTATTCAGGACATGATCAATGACGCGCTGCAGCATCGTGCTGAGGTGGTGGAATCGAGAATTGACCTGAACTCGCGCGACATCAACAACCGCGCAGTTCGGAACGCGATGTTGCCGACTTTGCAGGCGTACGCCTATTACGGTGGATCGGGAGTTGGCGGCGATATCAATCCCACCGTGCCCACATGCTCGACCAGCAGTGGCAGTTTTTGTTTCAATCCCGCAAAGGCACCTCCGCCGTTCCAGAGCAGCACATCTGTCGGATACGGCGGGACGCTGAACCAGCTCGTAAACTCGACGGCTCCCGACAAGGGAGTTGGGTTGAGCTTGACGATTCCAATTCGCAACCGGCTGGCGCAATCGAACCAGGTGCGCGCAGAGCTTGAATACAGGCAGGCGTTAGTACGGGAACATCAGCTGGAAAATCAAATTCGAATCGAGGTTCGCAACGCACAATTCGATGTCAAGCAAAACCGGGCGGCAATGCAGGCTGCGCAGTCGGCGGTAGACCTGGCGCGGCAGACGTTCGATGCGGATCAACAGAAGCTGAAAGTGGGTCTGACCACACAGACGGCAATCCTTCAGGACGCGGCAACGCTAACGACGTCGGAATCGAATCTCGTGTCAGCGAAGGCAGCGTACGAAAAGTCGCGGATCGAACTCGATCGATCGACAGGTCTACTCCTGGACCACGCGGGAATCAGCATCGACGATGCCACCAAAGGACAGGTGACGCGCCTGCCCAATGTCCCGTATGTGGCTCCTAGGCAGGATGTGCAACCGGGAACGCAGCCGCCAGCTCAGCCGAGTCAATCAGGAGGGCAGTAACTTCTCGTTACTCAATTTACCTGCGCTTCCTTGCGAATTCAGTGGCAAATCCCTTTGGCCCCGAAGCAGGCGGAGAAATGCTGCTGAGGGCGCTGAGGACTCTTGTTACACTACGCTGCGATGGCGACATCTGATCGAGCGGGCGTGCCAGCGTTCTTCCGCTGGCTTCTGCCCCTTTCCTTGGCGCTTCAAATCGCCTGCATCGGAATCTTTCATCAATACCATGTCCGGCCGGGAAACGATCACTTTGAATTCGGATGGGAGATGGGGCGCGTGGCTCGGTCCATCGCTCTGGGACAGGGCTTTAGCAGTCCCTATGAGGGCAACACCGGGCCAACAGCGTGGGAACCACCCCTCTATCCCTATCTCATGGCCGGGATTTTTAAGCTGTTCGGCATCTACTCGCAAGCATCTGCGTGGATGCTGCTGACCATTAACAGTATCTTCGCGACGCTGACGTGCCTGCCCATCTATCGCATCGCGCAGAAGACGTTCGACGAACGCATTGCCCGCTGGTCGGCCATTGGTTGGGGATTGAATCCGTACGTATGGTACTGGTCGATCCACTGGTTGTGGGATACGACATTCACGCCGTTCATCTTTGCGTGCGTTTTTCTGCTCGCGCTGGAACTGGCCGAGGCACATGGAGCAGCGAACGCCCTCGTCCGCGCGAAGCAAAGCGAAGGCGAAACGCACCTGGTAAGCACGAGCCACGATTGGCAACTCTGGGTTTTCTTTGGAGCACTCTACGGCATCGGCGCACTTGCCAATCCCACGATGCTGGCCTTCCTTCCCTTCTGCGGACTCTGGATCTGGGTGCGGCGTTATCGTCGGGGATTGCCATCGCTCGGCGGAATCATTCTTTCTTCGCTGGTATTTTTTGCCGCAATCTCGCCGTGGGTGATCCGCAACTACGAAGCCTTCGGACGGTTTGTATTTTTGCGCGATGATTTCGGGTTGCAATTTCGCCTCGGCAACTGGAAGGGCGCAGACGGCATGTTGATGGCGTATCTCCAGCCCAACATGAACAAGCTGGAACTGGAAAAATTCCAGAACATGGGCGAACTGGCCTATGCGGAGTCGTGCAAGCGCGAAGCCTACGACTGGGTGCGGGGTAATCCGGAACGATTCGCAGTAATCAGCCTGAAGCGCTTCTTCTATTACTGGAACGGCGTGCCAAGACCAAGCAGCAGCACATTACCGTTTGACTTTCGAACCTCCGGATTTCTCGCCACGTCGGTGCTGGCCCTCTGGGGACTCGGCCGAGCAGTGCGGCAAAAGCGGCTTGGCGCATGGCTGTATGCGGGGCTAGTTATCTTCTATCCGGTGATTTATTACTTCGTTTATCCCCATGCGCGATATCGGCACCCGATTGAACCGGAACTGACGATCTTGGTGGTGTTCCTCCTGCTTGAGACGCGGCGGCGGCGCGCGGGGGCTAAAGCCCACGAGAATCGGAACGACTGACGCGGCGCTAAAAGCGCCGCTCTTCCACGGTTGCTCGCGGCTTCATACCTTTCCGAGGCGCCTGTGAGACAATTCCGCTTTCCCGAACGCGCATGCAACTCTCGGTCGTCATCATCACGTACAACGAAGAAGCCAACATCGGGCGCACGCTCGCCAGCGTGCAGCCGCTCGTCGCCGACGGAAAGGGAGAAATCATCGTCGTCGATTCCGGCTCGACCGATCGCACGCTGGAGATCGCGAAATCGTTCGGGGCGAAGGTGTTCGTGGAGGAGTGGAAAGGGTTTGCGGCGCAAAAAAATTCGGCGATCGATAAAGCGAGCGGTGAGTGGATCCTGAGCCTGGATGCGGACGAAGAAATTAGCGAGGGGATGCGTAAGTTACTTCCTTTTATCCTGTCCCCGCCGCAGGGACGTGGCTACGCGGGTATGGGACTTCTGTTTGCCCGCCAGAACTATTTTCTTGGGCGTTGGATGCGGCATGGCGGCTTCTGGCCGGACAAAAAGCTCCGCCTAGTTTGGCGGGGGCTCGGCCGTTTCGAAGACCGTTCCGTGCATGAAGACATCAAACTCAAACAAGGATGCGAGAGCTTCGATCCATCCTTCGAGTTCGATCTTGGATCTCCCATCGTCGTCATCCACCACTCCTACCCCACCCTCTCCGACTACATCGAGCACATGAATCGCTACTCCTCGCTCGGCGCGGAGATGGTTGTCGCCAAAGGCAAAGTCCGGTTCAGCGTCGTCAACATCGTCCTGCGGCCGCTGTTCACATTTATCTACAACTACGTTTTCCGCCTCGGATTTCTTGACGGCCGCGAAGGCCTGCTGCTGCACCTCTATCACGCCGTGTATGTGTCGTGGAAATACGCGAAGGCATGGGAACTGTCGCGCCAGCGAGTAAATTTGTCATCCCGAGCGGAGTAATTGCTTCGCTGAAAGCGAAGCAGTCACGGAGTCGAGGGATCCCTACCTGCTTGTCGACTCTTGGTCCGGCGAGTGGCTCTCCCACGTCCGTGCAGCTAACCTGGCAAGTTACACGAATTCGCGAGCGCCTACGAAACTATAGGGATCCTTCGACTAGGCGAGAAGTCCGCTTTCGCGGCCTTCTCACTTCGCTCAGGATGGCATTTGTAGGATTTGCGCAATGAATCCCATACCGACCGGTCGTTCCGCGCACCTGCTCTCGCCTTGCTCCAAGCGCTCCGCTTCCCTATGATCGAATCAGAAGACTGGGGTTTGCATGGATAAAAAGCAGTCACAGAAGCCGCAGGTCGCGGAAAGTCCTGTCGTCGACGTTTTCGAAAATCGCCATCCGTCGGACGCCGAAAAAACATGGGCGGAGAAGACGCTCGCGCCGACTTTGGAAAAATCTCCCGAGCGCCCGATCGGAGCGCCGACAGGCATCAATGTCGACGAGCACGGTAACGCTCGATTTACGACGATCTCTGGGCTACCGATTCGGCGTCTCTATACGCAAGCCGATCTGCCCACCGACTGGAGTGAAGAAAATTATCTCGGATATCCGGGGCAGCCGCCATTCACCCGCGGCATTCACGCGACCGGATACCGCGGCAAGCTGTATACGATGCGCCAATTTTCCGGCTTCGCCTCGCCGGAAGAAACGAATCAGCGTTACAAGTATTTGCTGGAACATGGCGGCAGCGGCCTCTCAGTCGCGTTCGATCTGCCCACGCTGATGGGCTATGACTCCGATCATCCCGCGAGCGAGGGCGAAGTTGGCAAGTGCGGCGTTGCGATCGATTCGCTCGAGGACATGGAAATTCTGTTCAACGGCATCGACCTCGAGAAAACTACCGTCTCGATGACGATCAATTCGCCTGCGTCGGTGCTGTGGGCGATGTACCTGGTCGTCGCGGAAAAGCAGGGCGCGGACTGGAATAAAATTTCCGGCACGATTCAGAACGATATTCTCAAGGAATACATCGCGCAGAAGGAATACATCTATCCTCCGGCGCCATCAATGCGGCTGGTCATCGATACATTCGAATTCGGATCGAAGTTCACGCCGCGCTTCAACACGATTTCGATCAGCGGATACCACATTCGCGAGGCTGGCTCGACCGCGCTGCAGGAACTGGCGTTCACGTTGTACGACGGCGTGGAATATGTCGAATGGGCTCGGCGCCGCGGACTTGACGTCGATGAATTTGGCCCGCGTCTCAGCTTCTTCTTTAACGCGCATAACGATTTCTTCGAGGAGATCGCAAAATATCGCGCCGCGCGGAAGATCTGGTATCGCGTGATGAAAGACCGTTTCGGCGCGAAGAACCAGCGCACTTGGCTGATGCGATTCCACACGCAGACGGCGGGCGTTTCCCTCCCCGCGCAGCAACCGATGAACAACATTGCACGCGTGGCTATTCAGGCGCTGGCCGCGGTGTTAGGCGGAACGCAATCACTGCACACGGATTCTTACGATGAGGCGCTCGCGCTGCCGACGCAAGAAGCCGCGCGCATCGCCCTACGCACCCAGCAGATCATCGCATATGAATCCGGCGTGACCCAGACGGTCGATCCGCTTGGCGGATCTTACTTTCTTGAGAACCTGACGTTGCAGATGGAAAATGGCGCTTTCGACTACTTCGGCAAGATGGACGCGATGGGCGGCATGGTGAAAGCTATCGAACGCGGATATCCGCAGAAGGAAATTGCTGAGTCGGCGTATCAGTATCAGCGTGCGGTTGAAGCAAAGGAAAAGCTGATAGTAGGCGTGAACGAGTTCGCAATCGAAGAAGAACCGCCGCACATTCTCTACATCGATGAAACGGTCGCGCGTCAGCAGTCGGCAAAGTTGAAGAACCTCCGCAGCCATCGTTCGAATGAGGAAGTCCAGCGGAAACTCGAAGCGCTGAAGAAAGCTGCATCGCAGGAACCGATGTCTGCCTCGAATGGCAGGGTTGCTTCAGCGAACACCATGCCTTGCATAATCGATGCGGTACGCGCCTATGCGACCGTGGGTGAGATTTGTGAAGCGCTGCGGCAGGTGTACGGCACGTACACGGAAGTCAGCATCACATGACAGTAGGCTGATCGCCAGTCTCAGGGTTTCCCTTCTGTGCGCGATTTCGCTGCTACCCTTGGATGGTCTCGCAGTCTCCCAGACACTGGCCGAATTCACTCTGCGCGTCGTTCGCGCTTACTACGATGTGGCTGCAACATTTACGGGCAAGTTCTTCGCCGGAGATGCACCCGGACATTTGAGACTGACAGGGTATGGCCACATGGGGTGTTGCCATTTATTTATCATCGAGCAAATTTTTGATGTCGCGGCGCAGCGTGCGCCAGTCCCTCCAGACGATCAACTTTTCTCCTGCACTACGACGGAATGGCAGAGTGAATATCCGGTGAGCAAAATTTCCTCCGTAGACGAACGCGTGGAGAACAACCAGCAATTTCTCATGGATCAGGCTCGGTCACACGGTGACGAATTCCTCGCGGAGAAAATGAAGGGCAGTTTCGCGTGGTTGTTTGTCGGCCTTACAGGCACGCTGGTCTGGCCCTCTCCGGACTTGCTTACAACCTATACCGCGACGTTTCCCCGACCATATCTCCCTCTACAGAAGAACCGACACAAACAACACGAGCCACCCTCGCCAAGACCGCCACTGATAAGTGTGTCCAGGGAGCGTTGCGCAGCTGTCAGCAATTGAGATGGTACGGAATACGGCCGGTCCGAGTTGAGCTACTCGCTATGCGGCAGCTTTTTGTCGCCGCTGTTCTTGGCTTCTGCGATCAGCTTTTCGACGCCAGCTTTGTTCTGAAAATCTGGATGGTACTTCAGCAGCGTCTGCCATGCCTGAATCGCGCCGGCCGCGTCGTTTTTGCCTTTGTAGCGAATGAGACCGAGATTCAGCAGGGTGCCGGCGTGCTTCGGATCGTACGTCAGTGACTTTTCGAGCTGCGCGATCGCTCCATCGACGTCTCCCTGATAGTAGAGGCAGGAAGCCAGATCGGTCCGCGGGCCGACGTTTTTCGGATTCACGTCCAGCGATTTCTTGTAGTAAGTTGCGGCGACATCGAACTGATGCGTCGCCCGGTAAATCGTCCCGACCTGATTGAGCAGATCAGCGTTGTTCGGATCGGCATTCAACTTGGCGAGAAGGGGCTCGGCTTGCTTGTCGGCCATGCGCTTCATGTCGTCCAGGCTGGGCAGCTTGCCGTGCGGATCGGCAGCAGGAGCTGTATTGGCCTGAGCGACCGTAGCCGCAGCCGGGGCGCCCTTTGAACCTCGTACCAGGTATCCCACCAATACTCCGATGGCCAGGCAAACGGCGGCCATGACGTAGACCTGCCATGACTCCCAGGAAGCGTTTCGACTCGTAGACGGAGTGGTTTCGTTCATGCCATTTCCGATGGAGCATCTGGGTTTCCAGAAGGAGAGGAGTTTCAAGTAACTGAAAATCAGGGAGATGCGTTGTCTAGCCCCGTAGCCGCCGAGCCCTAAAAGGCGTTAAAAGACACCCTGAGTGCGAGAAAAAACTCAGTTTTGAGAAAAGAAAGAACGCCTTGACGCGCCCTGGCAACTAAGGCAGATACCACGCCAGAGAATTCAATTCCGAGAAAAAACAAATGACTGGCGTAACGGGGAACCGCCCTGAAGTTTGCTGATTCAGGCCGATGTATAGGACATGGCCATACCTTTACCTGCTCGACGCGGCTGGCCGATACCCTGGATTCTGCTGTTCTGGGTGGGCACATCGCCGGCAATTTCCGGCGATCAACCCGACCTTACTTACCGCACCCGCACCAACGAGGTGCGCCTTGCGTTCTCAGCCACGGATCAGAATGATCACGGTGTCGCCACGCTGAAGTCGAACGACTTCGCTGTGGTGGACACTGGATTCATCGTCCGCGATTATCAAAGCTTTACGCGTTCGGATTACTCGCGGCTGGAAATCGCGGTCCTGATCGACTCCAGCGAGTCGGTCACGCCGAGATACCGCAAAGAAATCTCTGATGCGCTTACCCTGCTCTCCGATTCCGCCGGTGTGCCGGAGGAAAATATATCTCTGCTCTCTTTTCAGAGCACCAAACCCGCGCTGCTTTGTTCGGGAGATTGCCGGAGTTCGAATGCAGTGGAAAACCTTCCTGCCTCGCATTCCGGAGGTCTGACACCGTTGTTCGACTCTATTGTTTTTGCGTCCGATTTGATGGCCGCAAAAGGAGATGCGCAAGCTGAGAAAGTTCTTATCGTTTTCTCCGATGGGAATGACACGATCAGTCTGAGATCACTCACTGACGCACGCGATTCGGCCGTGGCGCACAATGTCCAGATCTACGGCATTGCGGAGGACCGTTCCGCGGGCTATTCTCCCGGAACTCAAACCCTGCGCGCACTAGCCGCGGCTACGGGTGGCCGCTGTTTCAAAGCCGACAATGGAGCTGCCCACGCTTTGAATCTTATTCTCGAAGACTTTCGCGCCAGCTACGTCGTGAGCTATCACTTGCCTACTCACGCTCGCGGATTCCATACCGTCCAGATTCTTCCAACTCACAACCTGAACCTGAAGTTCCGCAGCCGAAGCGGATATTACTATCCCGACTACATTCGGTAATTGGAGCTTATGAAACGCATCGTGTTAACTCTCGTTTTGCTCGTTATGCCCACGCTGCTCCTCGCACAAAGCCATCGGGAACAAGGCACCATCGTACGCATGCGAATGACTGACTGCATGGGCCCGCAACACGGGTTCATGGCCGCCATGGCAGGCGGAGCCACCGTTCAGGCCATCGAACTTTGCCCGGAGTACGTCCTGCTCGCCGACAAGGTCGTTTATGTCATCACCGGCAAGAGTTCCGACCAACTCATCCCACTCGCCGAGACGACATACTTTCATCTGCAAAAAAATGAATTACTGATTCGCATTGATGATTCCATGAAGGAATCGCACTTCCGCATCAAAGCGATGGTTTTACGTCCGGAGTGGGACCGCAGCGAGATGCTTCATGAAGCCGAAGCGAGTGCGATGATCAGCCGTCACCTCGACACAGCCAGCACTCGGGACGAACAGTAGCTTTCTCCCCCCTCGGATCGGAACGCATCGGTCACAAGCCGATGCGTTTCGATTTTGCGCTACAACTTCGGTTGCTATCGCAACAATCGCCGGGCATTCATCAGCGATGGCCTCCAAATTGCCATCAGCCACCCCAAAGGAAGGGTTCACACCGCTATGAACTCAAGGTTTCTTTTCAGTTGCAGGTTATGCCTTGCGCTAGCTGCTGTGGTTGCCGTCACGCCGCAACTCACACAAGCAAGGGAGGTTACGCGGCTTTCCGGCTCTTATCAGGTGGTCGAAAAGTCCAATGCCGGCCCGAACACGACGGTTCGTCTGCAGATTCAGTTAACGAATCTGGGGAGCGCCCGGGTCTCGATTCAACGCATAGCACTGCGGGATTTCTCTCATCCCACCCACGACGGGGTTCTCCCAAGCGCATTGACCATCCCAGCCGGGGGGATCGCCGGATCGATCCAAGAGTTCACAGTCCCACGAGTTGAATATGAAGGTTGGCAAAGCGGAAATCGACCCACGATCGTTTTGGAGCTTTCGACTGCATCCGGACGCCGGACGACCGAAGTGCTGCGCCTGACCCGAGTTTCCGACAGGAAGGGGAACTGACCATGCGCTCACCGAAACTGGTTGCCTTACTCGGCATCGCACTGACTGCAGCGCTTCTGTTCCCTCAAGTGTCGCTCGCGCAATACATGATCAACACCATCGCTGGCGGAGGTCCGAATAATCTTCCAGCATTGCAATCCGGTCTTGGATATACATCCGGCATCGCTCGTGATTCTGGCGGTAACACCTATATCGCTGACGCATATTCCAGTCAGATCCTTAGGATTTCATCCTCGGGAACGGTAACTGTCGCGGCGGGCAACGGGACGAACGGCTATCTTGGGGACGGCGGGTCGGCTACAAGCGCAGCATTAAATCGCCCTGAAAGTGTTGCCGTCGATGGCTCTGGAAATGTCTACATCGCCGACACCGGCAATTCCGTCATTCGCGTTGTTAACACTGGTACGCAGTCAGAAACAATCGCCGGGGTGACGATCGCCGCAGGAAACATTCAAACCGTGGCAGGCAATGGCACGGCAGGTTACGGTGGCGACGGGGGCGCGGCGACTGGTGCAGAACTCAATGCCCCATATGGCCTTTTCGTCGACGCGCAAGGGAATATCTTCATCGCTGATACTGACAACTCTATCGTTCGGGAAGTGTCTGCCAGCGGCTCGATTTCAACCATAGCGGGAACTCCGGGAACAACCGGCTTCTCCGGAGACGGATCAGCTGCAACGGGCGCTACGCTGGATTTGCCGCAGGGTGTATTCGTCGACGCTAGCGGGAACATCTATATAGCCGATACATACAATTCTGTGATTCGCGCGGTGAATCCGAGCTCTCAAGCGGTAACGATTGTCAATATTTCGATTGCCGCGGGAGCTATTCAGACCATCGCCGGCACGTATTACAGCGGCGGCCTGGGAGTCGCCTGCCAGTCTTCGGGAGACAACGGCCCCGCCACCAGTGCTTTTCTATGCCTGCCCGAGGGTGTCTATGCGGATGCTTCAGGCGACGTCTACATTGCAGATAGCAGCAATGCTGCGGTTCGCGAAGTCGTCAGCAGCGCCACCATTTCCACCATCGCGGGAACGCTGGGGACTGCCGGATACTCCGGCGATGGCGGCGCAGCCACAAGCGCCGAATTGAACTACCCCGCCAGTATTGTGCTTGACGGATCAGGAAATCTCCTGATCGCCGACACAGACAATTACGTCATTCGCGAAGTCAGTGCCGGAAATATCTCCACCTTCGCAGGAAACGGTACGGAAGCTTACTCCGGAAACGGAGTGCCCGCGGCAAATGCCGCATTAAACATCCCGGGTGGCGCGTTCGCTGATGGCTCCGGCAACCTTTACTTCGCCGACACCTACAGCTCGGTCATTCGCGAAATCGTAGCCGCCACGGGAAATATCCAGACGCTTGCGGGCGACGGTCTGCCGTGTGCCATTCCTAGCACCGGATGTGGCGACGCCGGACTTGCGACCGCGGCCCAACTGAACTTTCCCCAAGGCATATTCGTTGATGGAGCAGGAAACGTTTTCATCGCCGATACAGAAAGTTCAGTGATCCGAGAAGTCGTCGCTTCGACGGGAATCATTCAAACCATTGCGGGAACTCCCGGCACTGCCGGGTACTCTGGCGACGGAGCAGCGGCAACCAGCGCGCAATTGAGCAAAGCTGCCGGCGTGCTCGTAGATGGTTCCGGCAACGTCTACATCGCCGACACCGGCAATTCTGCCATTCGTGTTGTGAATATGGGAGTGTCGCCGATCACCATCGCAGGAATCACCATCCAGGCTGGCAGTATTGCCACGATCGCGGGCAACGGTACATCGTGCAGTGATGGCAGTTCGGGCTGCGGGGATGGCGGTCAAGCCACTGCCGCGCAATTGAATTTCCCCGGAGCGATCTCGCTCGACGCAAACGGAAACATCTACATCGCCGATACGTTCAGCAACGCAGTTCGCGAAGTCAATGCAGGCACCGGCGTCATTCAGACGGTCGCTGGAACGCTTGGTCAGCGCGGCTATGCTGGAGATAATGGTCCCGCGACCTCTGCTTCCCTAGACACTCCTTATAGCCTGTTTGTCGATTTCTATGGGAACATCTTCATCGCCGACAGCGACAACTCCGTGATTCGGGAAGTCGTCGCCGTCAACAACAACACAATCCAGACCATTGCTGGGAATACAACTCCTGGGTTCACCGGCGACGGCTCGGCCGCAAACGCGGCCGAGATCAACAGTCCCTTTGGCGTGACCGGAAACATTGCCGGCACCGTCTTCATTGCGGATACGGAAAATTCCCGCATTCGCCAACTTACATCCACCGTGGATGTAAACATCGTGCCGGGATCTGCGACCGTCCCGCTGGGCGACACCCAGCAATTTGCCGCCTCGGTAACAGGAACGAGCAACACGGATGTAACGTGGCAAGTGAATCACATGACGGGAGGCAATGGGACGGTCGGCAAAATCTCTGCGGCCGGACTCTATCAGGCACCGGCGACGCAACCGGCACTGGGAATCAGCGTTATAGCGATCTCTAACTCGAACGGTGCAACTTCAGCATCACTCGCCCTGACCCTGGCCGGAAGCGGTACACCCGCGATCAGCGTGACCAGCACCCCATCGGGGGTGACAAACATCTATACGGGATCGACCCAGCAGTTCAACGCGACAGTAGTGAATGAATCCAACACCGCAGTCAACTGGCAAATCAACAATGTTGCCGGAGGAAACGCCACACTGGGCAATATAAACAATTCTGGGCTCTACACAGCTCCGGGTACGATCGCCTCTCCCACGTTGGTCGTCATCACTGCTGTCTCGCAGGCGAGTTCCTCAGTCTCTGGATCCTATCCAGTCACAATTTTCACAGCGCCGAGCGCGTCGGAACCGGCTTCGCAAGCCATATCACCCGGATCCTCGGCAAACTATTCGCTGGCATTGAATGCAAACACGGGCAATCCGCGCCAGGCCATCACGCTTTCGTGCCTGCAGAGTTCGCTTCCGCCGGGCGCGACCTGTACCTTCACACCGACAACAATCACTCCCAGCAGCACGGCGGTTCCATTCACGATGTCGGTGAACGTTCCCGCTGGAAGTGCAGCCCTGATGGGGAATCGGGGAACCTGGCTGGCCATGGACATCTTCGCAGCATTCCCACTGGCAGGACTTGTTCTGCTCGGCGGAAAAACGCGGCGTTTTGGATGGATGCTCGTGATCGCCGCGCTGGCATTTGTCCTGGCACTAACGGCCTGCGGCGGGTCGAACTCGACGACGAATGGGCAAACGTCAAAGAACCCCGAAGTCGGCAGCTATAGCATTCAGATTCTGGGGACAACCGCAGCACAACCGAATCCGGTGCAAATCACTACGGCGGGATTGACGGTGCAGTGAGGAATCTGGCACGCCAATGATCGAGACCGAACTTCGTGAGAAGGCGATTCGGAAGGAGGCCGAGCATCCAGCGGGCGCAACCCGGCAAACAAAAACCGTTATCTACACGCTCACATCATTTCTGAGCGCGTTCCTGCTGTTTGAAATCCAGCTCATCGTCAGCAAACTCATCCTGCCATGGTTCGGCGGCTCGGCGGCTGTGTGGACTACCAGCATGCTGGTTTTTCAGATCCTGTTGCTGGCAGGGTATGCATACGCTCACCTCATCTGCCTGAAGCTGCCAGCGACCTTACAGGTTCGCTTGCATCTTGGATTATTGACTCTCGCGTTACTGTTAATCCTGGCCTTGTCTCTTTTCTGGCCTTCTGCCATTACTCCAGAAATCACCTGGCGGCCTGCGAACAGCCACACCCCAGCGCGCGACGTCGCGGAAATCATTCTCGTTGCGGCGGGTCTCCCCTTCTTCGTTCTATCCACAACGGCTCCGCTGCTCCAACGATGGTTCGCTAGAAGCATCGCAGGATTCGAGGCCTATCGTCTTTACTCGGTTTCGAATATCGGCTCCCTGGCGGGTCTGCTCGCATTTCCTTTTCTGCTGGAGCCGACGCTCCATGTACGGACACAGGGAACGTTGTGGTCAGTGCTCTTCTTCGTCTTTGCCTCAGGTTGTGCTTATTGCGCATGGATCTCGCGGCACAACGAACCGGAAGTCACCCCTGAAGCCGCTCAGCGTGTTTCTGCTGAACCTCGGACTCCTGCGGCCCGCCTGCTCTGGTTTCTGCTCGCGGCTTGCGCGTCGGCCCTATTACTGGCAACGACGAATATTCTTTGCCAAGAAGTCATCTCGCTACCGCTGCTGTGGGTGGTCCCGCTATCGCTCTACCTGCTGAGTTTCATCCTCTGCTTCGATCACCCACGTTGGTATCAGCGAATCGTGTTTCATCCCTTGTTTGCGGTGGGAGTGCTCTTGCTCTGCATCGCGATGAAGTTCGCACTCCGCACCACCGAGATTATCACTCTGCCGACCCTTCTTTTTGTGGCCTGCATGATCTGCCATGGAGAGTTGGTCCGTCTGAAGCCCGGAGTTGAACGTCTCACTTCTTTTTACCTTTCGATTTCAGCCGGGGGCGCGCTGGGTGGAGTTTTCGTTGCGGTGATCGCTCCTAGTGTTTTCAAGTTCTTCACTGAGTTCCAGATCTCGCTGGCAGTTTGCGCCTTACTGATGCTTTGGTGCCTGTTCCTTGATGAAAACTCCTGGCTATATCGACACAGTTTCTGGATTCCGGCTTCGATCATGGGCGGCATTCTTGCAGGTGCATATCTCGCAGCTCACTGGATCGCGCCCCTGTCTCAGTTCCTCGATGACATCCGCTTCTATCCGATCGTATTGCTGATTGGTGGGTTCGTTCTTCTCGGTGCATTTGTTCAAAGAAAGTCACCGCCAGCCAATAACCGTCAATTCCGGCCAGTGCAAGTGCTCGCCGTTTCAGTTGCCGCAGTCTCGGTGCTTCTGCTCTACCAGACTGCCCGGCCGGAATCTTCTCTCTACAGCGGTGAGCGGAACTTCTACGGTGCGCTCCGCATTTACGAACTTGCGCAGGGCGGCAAGGCGTTATTCCATGGCCAGACGCTCCACGGAGCCCAGTTGAATCCGCCTAACCAGCGTTTGCCGATGGCATATTACGGTCCGCAAAGCGGCATCGGCGTATTTCTCCGGAATCATCCGAAAAGAGCGCTGTCAGTTGGACTTCGCATCGGCGTGGTGGGACTTGGGGCAGGAACTCTCGCCGTATATGGCCAGCCCGCAGATTACTTTCGCTACTACGAAATCAATCCTGCTGTGATCAGCCTCTCAACGGCAAGTCAGCCAGTTTTTACTTACGTACGCGATTCAGCAGCCCACATCGACATACAAGACGGAGACGCGCGCCTTCTGCTAGAGCGCGAACTTGTCCAGCGCAAGCCGCAGAATTTTGACTTGCTGGTGCTTGATGCCTTCTCTGGGGATGCAGTCCCAGTGCACTTGCTGACTCGCGAGGCTTTCGACACCTATTGGCAGCATCTGAATAAGAACCACGGCGTGATTGCGATTCACGTTAGCAGCCGCCACATCGATCTGTTGCCAGTGTTGGAAGGATTGACGATTCACTATCAGGCGTCTTCCCTCGTGAACTTCACGGAAGGCAGCTACCCGTTTCTCGAGAGCCTTTGGGTCTTCATCGCTAGGCGTCCCGAGGATCTACAGATTGAAGGCCTGATCCCGAATCCCCCGCCGATCCCCCATACTGTGGCTCCGCGCCTCTGGACGGATGATTACAGCGACATCTTCCGTCTGCTGTATTAATAGTGAGAGACCGGCTATTTCTGAGGCTTTCCGACGCGGGCAGCTGTCTCAAACATTTTGCTGATGCTGTCCATATCCTTAGGCTTTACTTTGCCCGCGGGGATGCGCATGTGAGTGACGTCTTCCAGTTGCATCAGCACGTCGCCGAGCGCCATCGAATCGACGAGGCCGGAAGAAACCAGCGCAGTGTTCTCGTCGATGGTGAGACTCGGTTTGCGAATCCGCTTCAGGATGAACTCAATCATCTGCTGTTTCTGTTCGGCGGTCATGCCCGGCATACTCTCCTCGGTCATATTTCAATATTCAGTTCCGGATGTTCTCTTCGCAGCTTCTCAAAGGTCGCCGAGCGCGCGGCCTTCCCGGCGGTGCTCTTGACGATCCACTTCGGCGGCTTTAGGAGAATCAGGTTGGGCGATATGCCAAGTCCCGACACCACTCGGGCGCGAATCTCCCGCTCGATCTCCTCGGCATGCGTAAGATGCTCCTGGGTTTCCACCTCGGCCACGATGACGATTCCTTCAGTGCCTAGATCGGAATTGTAGACGCCCAGCGCTATTGTTCGCCCATCGTGCACCGCCGGATGGCTCGCGGCGATTTCCTCTATGTCCTGCGGGTAGAGATTCTCACCGCCGACGATGATGAGGTCTTTCTTGCGTCCTACTACATAAAGCTCGTTTTCAAGCAGGAATCCGAGGTCGCCAGTGTGATACCAGCCGTCCAGAACCTCTTTGGCTGTCAGGTCCGGCCGGTTGTAGTATCCGTCGAACAGGCAGTCGCTCTTGACCAGGATCTCTCCCACTTCGCCGTCTATTAAAACTGCGGCAGAGTCGGAGACGATCCGGACTTCATGATTCGGCAGCAGCCGGCCCGAGGAAGTGAATGAGATTGCACCCTCGTTTCCTTCAGACACCGGTTTCATGCGATGGGCTGCTCGAAACTGCTTGCCATCAGCCCAGACGCGCGACGGCTCGGCGTGTAGGTCCGACTGAGTAACCGCGAAAACATTCTCCGCCATCGCGTAGGAAGTTTGCAGTGCAGCTGCCTTGAAGCCACAACTCGCGAACGCCTGCTGAAACTCGCTCATGCTGCTCGCTCGGACCGGCTCCGAACAATTGATCAATGCTCGCAAACATGAAAGATCGTAACCTGAGCGGCGATTCTCTCGTGTGCGGCGCGGGATGAATTGAAACGCAAAGTTTGGCATCCAGGCCAGCGTGCTGCGCTGCTCGGTAATGACCGCGAGCATCGACTCCGGCTGCATCACCCACTCGATCGGAGACTGCATCGCCACCGGTAGGTGGCACACCATCGGCAATATGAAACAAGCAATCAAGCCCATGTCGTGATAGAGCGGCAGCCAACTGTAAATGCGGTCGTTTTTGCCGTCGACCTGCAGCGCCCGCGCTAGATGGTCGATCTGGCGCAGCACCGCCGCGTGGGTCAGCGCAACGCCTTTCTGAAGACCGGTTGTCCCGGCTGAGTGTTGGATGAATGCCACCTGATCCGGCGAAATCTTGACGTCAAACGTTTCCGCAACCAAGGCCACATCGTCGGCACGATGGAAAATCGCACCGTCGGTCAGGGGGACACAGTCCAGAATCCCGTCGGGAAAATCCTTGTCGATCACAACCAGCTTGGCTTTGAGGTTTGCAGTAACTCCGATGAGCCCGGAACGATATTTTGCGGGTTCAACTTTCTCGTTCGGATAAGCAAGAAAGGCCGGCACGGCCCCCAGCATCGTGGCCCCAACGAAGACTGTCATCGCCGCAATTCCCTGCGGCATGATGATGACCACGCGATCGCCAGGCTTGACGCGATGTGCCCGAAGAGCGCTGGCCTGGAGTCGCGAGCGCCGCCGGAATTCACCAAAGGTGACGGTTTCCTGCGTGTCCTCGTCGATCCAAAATGTAATGAAGGGGCGGTCGTCCGGCGCGGCTCCGAGCGCTTCAATCAGGTTTTGGTACGTGAGCACGCATCATTGTAGTCGATGAGATTTTCACTGCGTACTCGACGAATCTTTTGCGTTCTCTGTGGCGAGGATTTTTAACGCCGGGCCCGCGGAGAGATGCCGTTTAGAGAGCCGGGGAGGAATCCTCGTTGTCGACGGTGGCTGCCGCCAAGTATTCTGGTGCGCTGCTCGCATCACACTAGGGAGGCATATTGGCTTTTTTCATCGGATACGCGGCTGCGTTCCTACTATGCCTCGCCCTGTTCTCAAAGGTTCGGTCGCATGAAGTCCGCCAAGCCACTCTGCTTACGGCGAGCTACGCACTGTACGTAAGCTGGGGATTATGGTTTGCGGCAGTCCTTATCACATCGACAATAGTTAATTTTCTCGTCGGCAGAAGCTTGCGCAGGAAACAGACTGGCGGCACATTGTTCCTCGGCATTGTCTTCAATCTGCTGCTGTTGAGCACTTTCAAATACCTACCCGAAGCCTCCGTCCACCTGCCATTTTCATCACTGCACCCTTTGGCGCACCTCGCCATGCCACTTGGCATTTCGTTCTGGACGTTTCAGGCCATGAGCTATCTTTTTGATCTTTACCAAGGCGAGGAACTGGAGCCGACTTTTTCCGAATTTGCGCTTTACATGGTGTTTTTCCCTGTCACCATCTCGGGCCCAGTTTGCCGGATGCCTGACATGCTGTCGCAATTCCGCTCGGAAGAGCCGCTGCGTGGAAGCGGTATCTCCCGCGGCTTCCAAAGGATTGCCATTGGTGTTCTGATGATGCAGGTCGCGAAACTGCTGGGTCAGGGAATTCTCGCGGGCGACAGCATCAACTCCGGATTCGATCGTGCGACGCAATGGAGCGGCCCAGACGTCTGGTGCCTTGCCTTCGGCTACGGCCTGCAGTTGTTCTTCGATTTTGCCGGTTACTCGCACATCGCGATCGGAGCAGCGCAGGCGTTGGGATTCACGATCCCCGAAAACTTCGCGCGACCCTTTGCATCGATAACTCCGTCCATCTTCTGGACGCGATGGCACATGTCGCTCTCATTCTGGATTCGCGACTATGTATTCTTTCCGCTGATGCAATTGCGCCGTGAGTTGGTATGGCGGAATCTCTGTCTTTTAATCTCGATGGCTCTATTCGGCATCTGGCACAAGGCCACGCTCCTGTTTCTGACCTGGGGTTGCTATCACGGCGTACTTCTGGTCGCGCACCGTCAGATTGAGGCATTGGAGCGCAAATACGACTGGAACCCTCCGGAGCGTTTCTGGAATATTGCATCGTGGGTCTCGACCATGATGCTCGTGAGTTTTGGCTGGATATTTTTCCGCGCTCATTCTCTTCAGCAAGCTCACGAAATGCTAAAGGCGCTTGTTTCCATCTCGACTTACAAGTTGCATTTCATTTCCGGCAGTCTTTACGGGCTGATTTTTGCCATAGCTACCGGATACGCGATCGTCATATTCATCAGCGATGTCCTCGAGCGCAATTCGGCGAAAGTTGAACAACCTTCCGCGGGATCAAACCAATTCACGCCGTCGCGGTTCACTCGGACTCTATTTCATTGGCGCTGGTTCTGGGTAACGCCGATTTACTTTATTGCTCTGCTTTTCCTGCTTATTATCACGTTTTCGCAAGGCATCAGCACCGCGCAACTGATGTACGGAAATTTCTAGGATTACCCATATAAGTCACCACATCGGCATTAGGAGACGATTTGAAACTCTATTGGAAAAAGCTTCATGAAAACGCGAAGGCACCCCACGTTGCGCATCCAGGTGAAGATCTGGCTTACGATCTGTTCGCAGCGGAAGACGTTACACTCTTTCCCGGCCGCGTAACTCTGGTTCGCACCGGAATCGCGATCCAGTTCGAACCGCCTCATGGCGCGATCGTCAAAGACCGCTCGTCGATGGCAATGAAAGGAATCAAGACATCGGCGGGGGTGATCGACGAAGGCTATCGTGGGGAAATCCGAGTCCCACTCACTCTCGACATGAACCCTCCTCAAAACTCTGACGGCCCGCACGGCAGCTGTAGCATTAAGTCCGGTGACAAGATTGCGCAGATGATTCCAGTAAAGCCGCTCACCACATTCGAAGTCGAAGAGAGTGATGCGCTGGAAGAAACTGTTCGTGGCGAAAAGGGATTCGGCAGTTCGGGCGAATAGCGACACTAGCGGCTCCCTCATAGCTCATAGCTTCTGGCTCACAGCTCTTCCCTGCCAATCACATCCTCCTGTGAGTCGCGTCACTGCATTCTCGTCTTCTCCTTGATGACATACTGTGTTCTCAGGTCCCGCGTCGCAGTCGCAGTGCCGAATCGGGACACTGTAGAAGTTGCGTTCTTCCCCCGACTCAGGCGCCGGTACTTATTTTGACCAAATTCGATGGAGGAGCGCGGCTGTGTTGAATTTCATCTCCGCATTTCCCTTCCAAAGACAGCGCAGAACTCATGTGCCCTGCCGGACCGTTCACAGGAATCACGAGGAGACTCGTATGCAAGCAAAGTCGTGGTGGATGCTGTTGGCTCTCTTCCTTGTAGTCGGACTTTCTTTACCATCCAACGCGCAGTGCTACCTCAGTCAAGGTTGCGCCCCGCAAGATTATCTGAACTACATGCCGAATCCTGCCACGGGGCAGGTCTACCACGGCGATGGCGCCTCCAACAATGGCGCCGGCGGATGGACTACGAACTACTCCGACGTGAACCAGTGCCTGAGATGCCATTACGGCAGCGACAATTTGCCCTATCTCATGACCGGTCACAAGAACACGCTGCGAAAGTTTGCACCGAATGTTCTATGGGGAGGCCCGGATGGTTCTCTTTATTCAACGGCCGACGCTTACTACGGCTCGGGTAGCACATTCGATTGGAAGAATGGTCTGGTCACATTGGGCTGGTGCGATCCACTTTCGGTCACCGCCCTGAACGGATTGGTCTCGAACGATCCTACTTGTCTCTATCCTTACTACACGCTGGCGAATGCCAACGCGCCCGCGCCGTACACTCCCGTCGCCCCAACGATACAGGCAGGTGGTGTCCGCAATCTTTATTATCTCTATGGCGGATGGATGAACTATGGCGGCAGCAGCAATCCCGCAGTGACTCATCTGAATACGGTTTTCGATTCAGGATTTACCGGTGATCTTTATCCCAGAGCGAATTTTGACTGCGCCCGTTGCCACGCGACGGGCTACACATTCGACAACTGGGGGCCCGAGCCGACAGCCAACACAAATGGCGTGATGAGTTGGATCAACGATCAGAAACTCGGACGCCT
>DATJWZ010000738.1:0-1008 GCA_035500795.1 Candidatus Eiseniibacteriota bacterium
GTGTTGGGGGCTGAGGTGACGTCTTCCCGGAAGCCGCGCCCCACACGCAAGAGCTGCGAGATGGATTGCATGGAAAAGAGAAACGCCGTGTTGGTCCCGCGGGCGGTCTGAAGGATCTGCGCAAAGTTCTGGTAGCCGAAAGGAGCGAATTCGTCGAGGATGACGCTGAACATCGGCCGATTGGCCCGCCTTCGGTCCTGCTCGCTCTCGTACCGCTTGCCTACCACCAGCTGCAGGTTTTGCAACAGCATCTTGCCCAGGGCACGCACCGGCTCCGTGTTCTTGTTGACGTTCAAGGAGACAAACAGGATCAACTCCTGTTCGATCACTTCGTCGATGGATAGCAACTCCTCGTATGGCCCCGTAATGACCGATAGCTCGTCGTCGAGGAACGTCATGCACTCGTTCAGCAGTCCCTGGATCTTCGGCACACGCTCCCGGTCCTGGAAGGACTGGTACAGATTTTTTACCGACATCTCGAAGTTCAGCCGGCGCTGGGTGCTGATCTCCAGTGACTGCTCGATGTGCCGGCGGGCCTTTTCCACTTGCTCGCGCAACACCTGCTCGTCCAGCGCCATTACGATCACGTCGTAGAAGTTGAACTTCGCTCCGGTGTAGACCAGGACCCGTACAATATCGGCCAGGTAATTCAATTGGTGCTTGGCGAAGAACTCGTCGTGCAGATTGAATGACCCAAACACCATGTTAACGACCGACATGTAGTCTTCGTCGCTGCAGTGGAAGGGATTGTAACGGACGGAGATGTCGGGCCGGGCCGGGTTGAGCACGCGCAGATCTTTGAGCCGGCCGGCGTGGTGGATGTGCGGCAACAGGTCCTGGAAGAACTCGAGGTCCCCTTTGCCATCGAAGATAATCATGGGAATCCGGTGGGGGTCATCCGGGGTGCCGACAACGCGGTGCAGGTCCTGGGTGATGATGTTCTTTAGGAGTGTTGTCTTGCCCATGCCGGTCATGCCGAGCACGATCCCTTGCATGACGCGCACCCGA
>DATJWZ010000739.1:0-3822 GCA_035500795.1 Candidatus Eiseniibacteriota bacterium
GGCCTGATTACAGCAGTTACCTGCGACCGTGACGCTCGTGACCGCCATCACATCCGGCTTTTCTTCGTAGTGGTGTAATCGCCCGTTCGGCTCGTTGAGCTAGCCGTATTAAGGCACCAGCACACTTATGGAAGCCACTTATCAAATCACACCCGAAATGCTCGGCCTCACCTGGAGACGGATATTGCGCCACGCGATGAAAACGTGCCTTCTGTTCGTCGGCATTTGGTGGCTCCTGGCACTTGTGTTCCATCGTCCGGTTCTGTCCGGCGCTGTGGTTGGCGGCTTAGGCGGCGTTCTGTTGTCGGTATTACTAATGCGCCCTTTCTCCCGTACACAACTGAGGGTCACGAATGACAGCATTGAAACATCGGACGGCCCTGTCATTCGCCACGATGCGATTGCGCGGATAAACGAATACAATGATGGTGAATTTCGAGGTATCGAGATTGTCGCCGCAGCTAAACCGCGCTGGTTGCGGAAGTACAGCATTTTCATTCCCGCAGCACTTCCAGAATATCCCCAGATTCGGCAGCTAATTGAGCGCTGGGTGCCTGTGCAAACATGGCATATGGCCGGATAGCTCCTGAATGGTTGTAGAAAAATCGCGATTTCACTCATCTACTATCAGGAAAAACCTTTTCCTCTAGGTTGAAGAGTGATAAGGCCTGTTCTCAATAGTTACGTTGAATATCAATGCAGCGTAGGCGAGAATGATGGGACCTGATGAACGAAACTTCGTGGACGAAAGAACGAAAGCTCGGCGTCGCAGGGATTACCGGTGTCGCCGTGGGTTGGGGGATGCTTCTGTGCGTTCAGACCTTTTCATCCGTCTGCGGTTCGTCCGCGAGACCGCTTTCGTGGGCTGTCCTTGTAGCCAGTCTAGCCTCTCCAATCGCGATTCTCTGGGCGGCGGTTAAGGACAAGTGGTGGTGGGCGATTGGCCTGCTCCCCGCTGCATTGCTCTTATTGAGCTTCATGGGAACCTTCGAGGGCTGCTGACGCAATGCCGTAAGTGCTGAAACATCTCGATAACGCTCATCATCGCGCCAAAAGGCGAACGAAAAGCGCACGCTTGTGTTAAGGCCTGTTTACAACATTCAGTCGACAGAATCGAGATTATGAATCTTCTCCGCTTTACACTACTTACCCTGCTGCTGTTCGTTGCTCATGCCACTGTCGCGGAAAAAAGAAAACCGGCTCCGCAAACGGCAAAGGATTTAGCCGGAGTCTGGATCGGGTTCGATAGCGACGACCTCACCTTCACGCGCCTTGAACTCAGCGCAGATTCGACGGGATACTGCGCCCGAGTATCGCCGCCCTCCCCTACTCTCCACAGCTACGGCGCGGATGTTTATCGGGTCGACAGCTGGAGCGTCAAAGGTGGGGAAGTCATTTTCACATTAACGCCCATCTCGTCCAACGCCGACGCCGTGTACTTGAAGGGGCGACTCGGGGGAATAGCGTCCTTGGACTTGGAAATCGGGGGCCTCAACCACAAATGGAAGCGCGCACTTGAACTTAATCCCGAAGCGCGGATTCAGGCGTCGAATCAGGAGACGAAGGAAGCGATCGACGCCATTCGGAAGTAGGCTGTCGAAACATCGCCATAGCACTCAAAATGCCTATCCGTGCCGGCTAGGTTCGGGCGGGTACGATGCTGCCGACGCTATAAGCTCGCCACGCAGGCGCCCCGCGTGCTCCGCATCACCCTGCGCCGTGACCGCGCTCACGGAAATCCTTACCCATTTCTGAGAGGTTAGCTTAGCCGTAAGTTGTGGCTAGCCTCCACCGACCAAAGGTCCGATGGGGGCTTCGTTTTGGGACCCTCTCCGGCTCCCAACTTGAAAACTCAGAACTCGAGGACACGGGGATCGCACTCAGGACTCGCGGCTCAGTACTCGTTCTTTGAAAACCCGCTGCGCACCAAAACGGCTCGCCAATGGGCGGGCCAGCGTGAGCATTGGAGAAAATTCTCTTCACCACAGAGACACAGAGAAAAACAAGAAAAAGGTTTCTCAGTGACTCCGTGCCTCCGTGGTGAAATTTCTCCGGAACTCCGGACCAATTCCACACTCGAAGGCGTCATCCCGAACGCGCGCGCTTTCACCAGCGCGCGGAGGGATCTCCCTCTCACAGACCCGTGGTAACGGAGATCCTTTACTCCGCCTGAAACCCGGCTCCGTCGAGGATGACGCCGAGAAAGCCCGAGTCGAACAAGGCTCCCTGTGGCCCTCTGTGTCCCCTGTGGTGAAAAGCTTTTCTCGAAACTCGAAACTCGAAACCTGAAACTCGAAACTCCCATGTTTTGAATATTTTGCCCGTATCTACTTGAGCCCAATAGACAAAAACGAAATTTTCCCCTAACTCGATGATTCCAAAGAACCACCCAGGAGGGGGGTAGGAGCAAAAACAAAAAATGTACGGATATCCAGATCGTTGTCAGCACATCAAAGTCAACGGCACGCAGTGCGGGTCGCCCGCGCTGCGCCGCAACCGGTTCTGTTTCTTTCACAAGCGCTTTCAGGACGAGCGCATCCATCTCTCCGCCGACCGCCGACGCCGCGGCGTCGCCACCTTTATTCTTCCCGTCCTCGAAGATGCCAACTCGATTCAAATGGCCATCATGCAAATCATGCGTCTCATCCTCACCGGACAGATCGAGCACAAAACTGCCAGCCTGCTTCTCTACGCGCTGCAAACTGCGAGTACCAACTTGCGCAGCACGAAGTTTGAACCGCGCATGCATCAGGTGATCCTCAATCCGCGCGACGCCCGCGACATCCCCTTGGACTGCAACGCCTGGGACGATGAAGATTTTGAAGAAGAAGATGACGAGGAAGAGTTAGACGAAGTCGAAGCGCACGTGCAAGAGGCTATGCATCATGCAGGAGTGATGGCGCGCATCGAGGCCGAGCAAAGAATCAAGGCCCGCGAACAGGCGCAGCAGCGCGAGCACGACCACGCAGCGCTACGCAAGTGGTCCGACGAACATCCTGATCAGGACGAGCCTTACATCAACGAGGACGGAAGAATCGCGCACAGGCCCAGAAAGCCACCTGTCAGTACGAGCCTGCAACAAGCGCGCGCCGACGTTGCCGAAGTGATCCATCAGAATCTGCCGGCAATCGCGAAAACCGTGCTGGATGCTGCCCGCACGAAATCCTGAGTGATAGGGTTCGGCCCTCGTGCGGCGTGCAGGATGTGTGTTTGGCTAGAAGCCAGGAGCTAGAAGCTAGAAGCTAAACTCAGAAGCGGTCGTTGGTGTCGATGCCGAAGCCGAGAATTGCGGTGACTTCGACGGGCTGATTGTTCTTCATCGCCGGCTGGAACTTCCAGGAGCGGAGCGCGGCTACGACTTTCGCGGTCATCGCCGCGGAAGCGGGTTCGAGAACTTTCAGATTCCTGACGTTCCCCGAAGCGTCGAGCGTGCAGGTGACGACCATGCGAGCGCGCGGCAATCCTTCGGGAAGGTCGTTGCGAATCGGAGCAGGAGCGGTGACGTTTCCTCCGAAGCCGCGCGTGGCCTGCTCGTCGGAGAACTCCATCACGACCGTCCCTAGAGCGGTGTCAATGTAAGTTGTGTACGCGTCGCCGTGCAGCAGCTTCTTGTAAGGCTCGAAGGCTCCGCCATTCTGCTTATTCAATTTTGCCCATTGTCCATTCTTGGCTCCCTGCGCAATCTCCTGCGCGGTATACACTTTCAGGCCGGCGGCGTGCTGACGTGTTGCAGCGAAGGAACCGTCGCCGGTGTTGTATTTCTGAGGGGGCCAAGATGCAATCTCTTTTTGGATCGCCTCTTCGCGATTTCCCGGATTCGGA
>DATJWZ010000740.1:0-30640 GCA_035500795.1 Candidatus Eiseniibacteriota bacterium
GGCTGTCCGAAGGCCGCCTTTGCGCCTTCGAGCGCGTTGTCGCGATTGACCGGTTCGTAAACATGCCACTTCGCCTGCGGATAGAGCTTCTGAAAATTGCGAATCTGATCGGCGAGCGTGGGCGAGGAAATCGTCGTAGTGAGAATACGAATCCCCGCGCCCTGCAGCGGCTTCTGCGACATCAAAGGTCCGCGAATCGCTGCCATGAATCCTTGCCATGAACGAACATCGCCTAGGGACGAGACATTTTGAGAGCGGTCCGGATCATACATGCCCAGGAGCGATGCTTGGGCGAAGATGTCGGTGCCGCCCATCGACGCGGGGTGCTGATCGTTGCCCTCGATCTTGGTCGGGCGTCCAAGATGGCTCTCAACCAATAACGGTTGCGCATAACCGCCGAGTGTCATCGCGGTCGCGTAGTACTGCGGGCGACCGGGTATGACGTTTTCCGGCTGTCGAACGTAAGGAACGATCGGCTCGAGAGGAAGCTTCACGCATCCGGTCATGCCAGCCAGACCGAGCGATGCGCCCATGACCTTCAGGAATCCGCGACGGGACGCTTTGTCGAGCCATTCGGAAGCGCCTTTTGGGAATTCACGATGGAGGGCTTCTTGGAATTCAGCGCTGCCTGCGAGTTCTTCGAGGGAGCGCCAGTATTGCGGCCCAGTTTTCTCTTTTGCATCGTGCGCCGTAGCGGCGTCGATTTTTTCGCGGACGGCGGCGAGCGTGAGTTTGTCCTTCGATCCCGGGCAAACGTCTTCTTTCTTCGTAATCTGAATCAGGCCGCCGTTAGATTTTTCTTCATTCGTCATGCGATACGAATTCGCTTCTTTCGCCCCTTCGGGGCTGTTCATCAATCCCACTTACACCCACGGCTTGCGCCGTGGGCTGCATTCTTTCGCCGCTTTCGCGGCTGAATTCGTTGCAAGCCCTTTCAGCCCGCAACTCGGAGCATTTCAAACACCTAGTCGAGCTTCGCTCGACGGACAGCTGAGTACGGCTGTCCCCACATACGTTTCTATACGACTCGTGCCCCAGTTAGCGATGGCAGGTGCTGCAGCTGGTGATGTCGCTGACAGTGGTCTGCCCGTCTGTCGTTTTCAAGTGTCCGGTACGAACCTGATATTTGCTGATCAGGTATTCGCCGAGCGAATCCTGATCGGTGAAAGTTTTGCCATCCATGGAAACCGGGTTGCCGGTGGAGGGCTCCTGATAACGCATATTAAAGACCTGGTCGCGGGGACGGAGATTCTTGCCGGGATCGCGATGGCAATCGAGGCACCACTCCATCTGAAGTGACGCATACTGATACATCAGCGGCATCTGGTCGACCGGGCCGTGGCACGTGTTGCAGCCGACGCCTTTGGCGACATGAATGCTGTGATTGAAAAACACGAAGTCGGGAAGCTGGTTGACCCGCGTCCACTGCAATGACTCCCCAGAACGATAGCTGGCACGAACTGGTTCGAGAAGTTTGGCATTGGTCCAGATCTGCGAGTGGCAGTTCATGCAGGTCTTGGTCGGAGGAATCCCAGCGAAGCTGGAGTCTTCAACCGAGGTGTGGCAGTAGCGGCAGTCAATGCCGAGTCCGGTGACGTGGTGCTGATGGCTGAACGGGACCGGCTGCGGCTTGCGAACGCCGGCGTAAGTTACGAACGGGGACCCCTGAATCGCGTAGCCGACCCAGACTAGTCCGGCAATGACGAATACAGCACCGAAGATAGTGGCGCGGGCCAGCGAATTCGTGCTGCGATGAAAGATCTGCGACATTTCTCTTTATGAGATCTGGCTGAAGAGACCCGACGGCGTGTCCGTCGTCAGTGCGTCAGTTTTCCCGAGCAGAAACCACCCACAGAGGTTTCCGGTTTGTTAGCGAAACTGGGAATTATAAATACTTCGGCGACCTTTGTCGCGGATTTTTGAAAATTTTGGCGAATAAAGTTTCGCAGTGAACATTACTTGAAATTTGTTGAGTTTATCAACGGAGAGCTTCTCGCCGCTAGCCGAACCTTTTCGACAACATTGGCCGACTCGCATTCTTGACGCAGGACGAGAGAAGAGAACTGATGCCACAGGATTTGGCTAGAAGCTAGCAGCTAGAAGCCTTTTTATCGCAGGTTCATCACGAGCAGTTTGGGTTCGGTCATTTCTTCGATTGCATACCGTAGCCCTTCGCGGCCGAGACCGGAATCTTTTACTCCGCCATAGGGCATGTGATCGATACGAAACGAGGGAACGTCTCCTGCGATTACACCTCCGACTTCGAGTTCTTCATAAGCCTGGAAGAGCAGCTTGGCGTCTCGCGTGAAAATGCCAGCTTGCATTCCATAAGAGGAGTTGTTTACCTGGCGCAGGACCTGGTCGAAGCTCGTGTAAGGCTCAACCGTAACCACGGGTCCGAAAACTTCCTGGCAGTTTACTTTCATGTCAGGTTTCGTGCCGGTGAGGACAGTGGGTTCCACGACCTGGTTCTTTCGATGTCCGCCGCACAGCAGGCGGGCTCCGCCCCGAACTGCTTCTTCGATCCAACTTAGGGTGCGGATGGCATCACTTTCGCGAATTAGCGGGCCGACGTCGGTATTTTCGTCGAGGGGATCACCGGTCTTCAGCATCTTGACGTCCTCGACAAGGAGGTCGGTAAACTTGCCATAAACGGAGTGCTCGACCAGAATGCGCTGCACCGAAATGCATGTTTGGCCGGCGTATCCGAAGCCTCCGGCGATACAGCGCTCGGCGGCGTAGGCAATATCAGCGTCGCCGTGGACGATGACTGCGGCGTTGCCTCCGAGTTCGAGCACGACTTTCTTTTTTCCAGCGCGGCGCTTGATGTCCCACCCCACGGGGACGCTGCCGGTGAAACTGATCAGCTTGATGCGATCGTCTGTGACGAGGAGACTGGCATCTTCGTTTGATAGGGGTATGACGTTGAGGCCGCCGTCGGGCCATCCTGCCTGTTGCACGCATTCCGCCAAAAGTATTGAGGAGAGCGGGGTTTGCGGTGCGGGCTTCAAAACCATCGAGCATCCAGCAGCAATAGCCGGGGCCACCTTGTGGGCGACGAGATTGATCGGAAAATTGAATGGCGTGATTCCCGCGAGCGGGCCGAGAGGGAAGCGGCGAACAATGCCCCAGCGTCCTGCCGTAAACTCCTGCCAATCGAGAGGAAGATACTCGCCGTAGATGCGGGTGCTTTCTTCGGCGGCGACATTGAAGGTAAAGATGGCGCGATCGACTTCGCTGCGTGCCGCCTTGATGGGCTTTCCCGCCTCCTGGGCTAGTGTGCGGGCAAATTCCTCTTTCCGTTCGACCATGTATGCGGAAATCTGCCGGAGCACGCGCTGTCGTTCGAAGGCTGGAAGACGACGTGTAGTGCCGAATGCCTTTACGGCGGCCGCGATCGCGGCCTCGGCGTGTTCTCCACGTCCTTGAGTGACGCGGGCGATCAGGCTGCCGTCGTAAGGGGCACGGATTTCGACTATGTCGCCTTCCTGTTGCCACCGACCATCCACAAAAAAGCCGTGCGTCGCAACAGGCGCGATCGTCATCTCTGACATATTTTCTTGCCCCCGGGGAGAACCGCTTTCTTCATTATAGGACTTTTGGATGCAGCGGCAGCTTACTTGGGTTTGAGAAAGCACACTCACCACAGAGAACACCGAGGGGCACCGAGGAAACCTTTACAATGGCTCGCGGCCATGACTGCCCTGATGACAATTTCTGAGATGTCGCAATCGATTCGGAAAAAGGAGATTTCTCCGGTTGAGATCGCTCGGAGTTGTCTGAGTCGTATCGAGCAGAAAAATCCCTCGCTCAACGCATTCATAACTGTCATGAGCGAATCGGCCATGGCCGAGGCGAGGGCTGCGGAAACTGAGATCGCGCGGGGAGATTGGCGCGGGCCCTTGCATGGAATTCCGATCGCGTTGAAGGACCTGATCGACACCGCCGGAGTGCGCACAACATCGGCCAGCGCTCTGCATGCGAATCGAGTACCAGAAGAGGATGCCGAGGTCGTTCGTCGCTTGCGCGAGGCAGGGGCCGTAATTATCGGCAAGACGAATTTGCACGAGTTCGCCTATGGTGGCAGTTCGCTCATCAGCCATTTCGGAGAGGTGCACAATCCATGGGATCCCGGACGTATTGCTGGAGGATCCTCAGGAGGATCGGTGGCGGCAGTTCCTGCAGGGATGGCTTGCGCTGCGATTGGGACCGATACGGCAGGTTCGATTCGAGAACCTGCGGCATTATGCGGATGCGTCGGGCTGAAGCCTACGTACGGGCGAGTATCGAGTCGTGGTGTAATTCCGCTCTCGACATCGCTCGATCACGTTGGACCCATCGCTGCGAGCGTGGAGGATGCGGCGATCGTGCTGCAGGCGATTGCCGGGTATGATCCAGCCGACATTTATTCATCTGATGTTCCGGTAATCGATTATTTCTCTGCGATTAAAGAAGATGCGAAGTCCCTGCGCGTGGGGGTCCCGAGGGCCTATTTCTTTGGTGACCTTGATCCGGAGGTCAGCTCATCCATCGAATACGCGCTCATAGGTATTCGTACGCTCGTTGCCGAGATGAAAGAGTTGGTGCTTGAGGTTCCCACCGATCGCAGATTGCAAACCGCAGAGGCGTATGCCCACCACAAAGAGGACGTAGTGAAGAGTGCAGGGTTGTATCACCCAGAGACCCTGAGGCGAATTCGTGCAGGAGAAGATGTCACTGCGACGGAGTATATCGAGAAGCGGCGTGCATTAGAGAAAGCGCGGCGGGACATCCGGCAGGCCTTTGCCGATGTCGATTTGCTGGTGACACCGACAACACCAATCCCGGCGTCATCGATTGCCGAACTGAAGGCGAATCCTGACGCGTTGCGGCCGGCCGAACTTAAATTGCTTCGCAACACCCGGCCTTTCGATGTGTGGGGGCTGCCTGCGATTTCAGTTCCATGCGGATTTACGGAGAGCGGCTTGCCGATCGGGCTGCAGATCGCGGGGCCGCATTGGCGCGAAGACCTGGTTTTGCGATTGGCTTACTGCTATGAGCAAGCTACGGCGTGGCACAAGCGGCAGCCCCCAATCTAGCTGCAGCTGAGGGTTCTTCTTGCAATTCGGAAATAACGTCTTAACCCATCGCGCGTCTAAGCGAGGGGCGTAAACTAACCTGTTTGCCAGATTTCTTCAAAACCCGCCCCGGTTCGGAGCCCAAATGAAAGCAAATCAAAAGTTGTCGGTGTGTTTTCTTGCCTGCTTTGTGTTTGTTGCCCTGCTTGCCCAATCGCAGAACGCGTCCATACAAGAAGAACACGGCATAGTCGCATCAAGTATCGACACATCGGTGAAGCCTGGAGACGATTTCTATCACTTTGCCAACGGGAATTGGATCAACCGTGTTGAGATTCCGCCTGATCGCGCTGCGGTGGATGTCTGGACCAAGCTTGGCGACCTTAGCAACCAACGCATGGCCGATCTGATCAAGGAGATCGCAAATTCCGATGAACCGGCCGGTTCGGGCCTACGCAAGGTAGCGGACCTCTACAACTCTTACATGGATGAAGCGGCGATCGAGTCCAAAGGCATTGCTCCGCTGAAGACACGCCTCGATGCGATTGCGGCTATTAAGGACAAGAAGCAGTTGGCGCGGGCACTGGGCGAAACTCTGCGTGCGGATGTCGACGCACTGAACAACACGAATTTCCATACTCCGAATCTCTTCGGTCTATGGGTTGCGCCGGGGTTCAACGATTCGGACCATTACGCTGCATACCTGATGCAGGGTGGCGTGATCCTGCCGGACCGCGAGTATTACCTCTCTGACAGTCAGAGCATGCAGAAGGTTCGTTCGGAGTATCAGATGCACGTGGCCGCGATGCTGAAGCTCGCCGGATTATCGGATCCGGAGAGGCGGGCGAAAGGGATTTTCGATCTGGAACTGGCGATTGCGAAGGCCCATAGCACACTGGCGGAGAACGAAGACATTCACAAGGCGAACAACACGTGGACTCGTCCTGATTTCTCGGCCAAGGCACCAGGGCTTGATTGGAACGAATACTTCGGTGGCGCGGGCATGAGCAACGTGAAGAGTTTCATTGTGTGGCAGCCGGAAGCTTTTCGGGGTGAGTCGACATTGGTGTCGTCGATTCCGCTCGACACCTGGAAAGACTGGCTCTCGTTTCACGTGATCGAGGCGTACGCGGGTTTTCTTCCGAAGGCGTTCGCGGATGAGAGATTTGCATTTTTCGGAAAGGAATTGTCGGGCACTCCGCAGCAGCGTCCGCGCTGGCAACGGGCGGTATTCCTGGTCGACGATTTCCTCGGAGATGCGATCGGTAAGGTTTATGCAGAGAGATATTTTCCTGCCTCTTCTAAAAAACAAGCTGACGCAATGGTTGCGAACCTGATCGCCGCATTCCGCAAAAGGATCGAGGCCCTCACGTGGATGAATGCGTCCACAAAGGCTGAAGCCGAGGCGAAACTCTCTACCTTATATGTGGGAGTTGGCTATCCAGAGACGTGGAGGGACTATTCGAATTACGAAGTGAAAGCGGATGATCTGTTTGGGAATATCTGGCGCGGAAGGTTAGCGGAGTACCGCAGACAAGTTGCTCGGCTCGGAAAGCCGGTTGATCGCAAAGAATGGTCGATGACGCCGCAGACAGTGAATGCAGTGAACTTGCCTTTGCAGAACGCGCTGAATTTTCCGGCTGCGATTTTGCAGCCTCCGTTCTTTGATCCGCAAGCTCCAGCCGCTGTGAACTATGGAGCGATTGGAACGGTGATTGGGCACGAGATTAGCCATACGTTTGATACCGAGGGGAGCGCGTTCGATTCGAAAGGGCGAGTGCGAAATTGGTGGACCCCGGAAGATCTGAAGCACTTCGAAGCGTCGACGGCACAACTTGCGGCGCAATATGACCAGTACAAACCCTTTCCGGATCTCTCGATCAATGGCAAGCAGACGCTCGCCGAGAACATTGCGGATGTTGCGGGGATTTCGGCGGCATATGACGGATACAAGGCTTCGGGGCAAGTGGCACCAACCGTCGATGGATATTCGAGCGATCAGCAGTTTTTCATCGCGTTCGGGCAGAACTGGGGCGAGAAACTGCGCGAGGCTGCGCTGCGTCAACAGGTCATGACGGATGAGCACTCTCCGGGTGAGTATCGAGCTGATACGGTGCGGAATATAGACGCGTGGTACAGCGCGTTCGACCCGAAGCCGGGTGAGAAGCTGTATCTTGCGCCAGGTGAACGAGTGCGGATCTGGTAGCTTCGAGCAGGCTGACATTAGTCACTGAAACTCTGGATTTACTTCAGTTGGCAGGCGCGACTAACGCGCTGATATCCGCCAGGAGCTTTTCTGCGGCCTCGCCGGGATCCTGGCTGGCGAAGTTGTCTTCCAAAGTCAGAATACGAACTTCAGGAACGATCTCCTGGAAGGCCTGACGCACAGGTTTCCCGCGCGCAATTTGCATGCGTGGAGAGATCACCACGATTTTCGCCTTCGTCGCCTTTAGCAAGATGGGCGCGTCTTCGATCGTCGCAGTGGTTAGCGCGTTGAAACCTGCATTGCAGAGGATCTCGCGCAAGAACGCGCATACGTCGAGCGAAGGGAAGACGCAGATCATTCTTGGGCGGGAGTCACCCGGCTTTCCGTGGGAGTAGCGCGAACCCAGATACGCAGCCGTGATGGCCTCTTCCATCGAATCATAGGCTTCGAACTGCGGCAGTAGATGCGTCAGTTCGAGTACCCTCTTGATTTTGGAAGGCAGACCGCACAGCTTGAGATCGCCGCCTTTGGCGTGTGCCGCCTGAAGGAGGCGCATCATAGCGCCGAGGCCACTACTGTCGAGAAATTCTACTTTCTCCAACTGCAAAACCACGTCGCCATATTTCTCAATTGCGTCTTGCACCCGCGAGTGGAGAGTAAAGACTTCGTTTCCAGCAACGATGCGTCCCTGGCACTGCACCACGAAGACTTCTCCAATGGGCCTGCATTCGAGTTGGAGTTGCAATCGCCCTCCAGGAATTGGCGGGAATGGTACTTCAGTGATGTGACCGAGTCAATGGAAGCATTATGCTTCTCACGCTTTGAAAGGGAGCGGCGAGTACAATGTGGCGTTCTTATCACGCGGGGAGCGCTCCATGGCTCGGTCTTTCTATTTTGCGGTTTTCTGCGCGTTTACATTTCTTCTTCTGGGAATCTCGGCAGCTTCCACATCCGAAAGCAAAGATTCTGCGGAACTTTTGCGAGAGCACTGGCTCATTCAGTCTTCTGCAGATGTGCGTGCCGATGGCGCCGCGATATCCAGGAGTGGTTTTGCTTCAAACGATTGGTATCCGGCAACGCTGCCTTCGACTGTACTCAGCACGCTTGTACAAGACGAGGTGTATCCCGATCCCTATACCGGGATGAACCTGCGCTCGATTCCAGGCACAACTTATCCGATCTTCGAAGACTTCTCGAATATCCTCATGCCACCGACAAGTCCTTTCCGCAAATCGTGGTGGTACCGCACAGAGTTCAAGTTGCCGGAGGGGTACAGAGGCAAAACGATCTGGCTTGGATTCGACGGGATCAATTACCGAGCGAATGTGTGGATGAACGGAAAACAAATCGCGGACTCCACCGAATTCGCAGGAACATGGCGTGTGTTTCGGTTTGATGTGACCGCAGCGGCCAACGTCGGTGCCGACAATGCGCTTGCGGTTGAAGTGTTCGCTCCACAGCCCCGCGATCTGGCGATCACGCTCGTCGATTGGGCGCCCATGCCTCCTGGTAAGGAGATGGGCATCTGGCGAGATGTGAGCATCTCCACCACAGGTCCCGTAGCCTTACGCTATCCCGCTGTGCTGACGAAGCTCGACCTTCCCGAGACGAACGAAGCCAGGTTGACCGTCCGCGGGGAACTCACGAATACGGAAAACCGTCCGGTGGAAGCAGTTCTAAAGGGTCGCATCGAAAGTCTTGCATTTGAGCAGCGAGAACAACTCGGCCCCAAAGAGACGAAGGTCGTGCGCTTTACGCCAGAGCAGTTCTCACAGCTCAAAGTGCAGAATCCCCGGCTGTGGTGGCCGGTGCAAACTGGAAAACAAGAACTGTATACGCTGGATCTCTCGGTTGAAGTGAACGGAGATGTTTCGGACCTGGCGCACATTCAGTTTGGCATTCGCGAAATCACTTCAAAAATCGATGAGAACGGGCATCGCCGTTTTCAGATCAATGGAAAAGACATTCTGATCCGAGGCGCCGGTTATAGCTTTGACTTGATGCTGCGTTCCTCGCCGGAGCGGCAGCAGGCTGAGTTGAACTACGTCCGCGATTTGAATCTGAATGCTGTGCGCCTCGAGGGCAAGATTGAGAACGACCACTTCTTCGATCTCGCGGACCAAATGGGCATTCTTATATTGCCCGGATGGTGCTGCTGCGACCAGTGGGAAAACTGGCCAGCGTGGGACAAGGAGAACGAACGCATCGCAGGTGAGTCCTTGCGCGATCAGTTGCGGCGGCTGGAGCGGCACCCGTCGGTGCTTGGGTGGTTGTATGGCAGCGATTTTGCGCCCCCACCGCACGTGGAAGAACTTTATCTGAACGTGATAAGGGAGGTGGAGTGGCCGAATCCTGCGATCTCTTCAGCTGGTGCGCGGAATACGACTGTGGGCCCGAGCGGCGTGAAGATGACTGGTCCCTACGAGTACGTGGCTCCTTCATTTTGGTATGTCGATAAGCGCCATGGTGGCGCATTCGGGTTTAATACCGAGACCAGTCCCGGACCCGCGATTCCTCCGATTGAAAGCCTGCGCCGCATGTTGCCTCCGGATCATCTTTGGCCAATCGATTCGGTCTGGGAATATCACGCGGGCGGAATGTCACGCACACTGGATGTCTTCACAGAAGCACTGAACAAGCGTTACGGGCAGGCGAACTCAATCGAGGAATATGCGATGAAGGCGCAGGTGCAAGCCTACGAGGCACATCGCGCGATGATGGAGGCTTACGGGCGAAACAAGTACACGTCTACGGGAATCATTCAGTGGATGCTGAACAATGCGTGGCCGAGCATGATCTGGCACCTTTACGACTGGTACCTGCGTCCGGGCGGATCTTATTTCGGCGTGAAGAAGGCCTGCGAGCCTCTCCATGTGCAGTATTCGTATGATGACCGGTCTGTGGTCGTCGTGAACTCGCGCTACGAGCCGTTTGCGAATCTGAAGGTCCGAGCGAAAATCTTCAATCTCGATATGAAAGAGAAGTTCGCGAAAGAGATTGTGGCCAACGTCGGTGCCGACAGCAGCACTCGGGTATTTACGCTACCGATGATTGACGGGCTCAGTTCGACATATTTCGTCAGCTTGAATCTGGAATCCGCGGGCGAAATCGTGAGCCGGAATTTCTATTGGTTATCGACGAAGGAAGAGACGCTCGATTGGGCCCGCCAGGAGGAAGACTCTTCCGGACAGTACGACATCTCAACCTGGACCCCGACGAAGGATTTCGCGGACTACACTGCTTTAAACCGCTTGCCCAAAGTGAGTCTTGATATCAGAGCACAATACAAGCAGGACGCAGACCGAGGATCGGCTACAGTTACCGTGCACAATCCTAGTGCGACTTTAGCATTCGCCGTCCGCCTCAAGATCAATAAAGGATCGAGCCACCGGGCCAGCCGCGAGGGGGAGACCGACGACGAGATTCTGCCCGTGCTGTGGGAAGACAACTATTTGGCGTTGTTGCCCGGCGAGACCCGCCACGTGACCGCTGCCTTCCGCGCTTCAGAAAAGAAGTTGCCGCCCAGTCTGGAAGTGGAAGGATGGAACGCACCCTCACAATTCATGACCATGAAATAGAGGCGTACTGGAAATCTGGTATGTGAACTTTTCAGAGCTACGCAGTTCCCAGTATTAGCAATATAGTTAATCCATTCCTGCCAGACCTGCCGGGTGAAGGAAATCCCACGCGGTCGTTGCGTCCTTTCCCCGGCCAAGAACGAAGCAAGACCCAACTTACTTCTCTCTTGAGGGTAACGTTTTGTACCGAATACTTGTGGTGTGTCTTTTTGCAAGTTTGCTCGTAAATTGCGGTTCAAGCCCAAAATCAGTTTTGCAAACGACGGATCCTCCTGCTCCTGCACCAGCGCCTGCTCCGCCACCGGTCAGCAACAGCCCTGCTCCAACGACGACATTGAGCGCTCAGACGTTAAACAATACGAGCGCGTCCGACACCTTTCCGAGTCAGGTGAATGGGAATCTCGGCGCGAACAATATCAGCAAAATCAACATTCACTCGCTGCTCTATTTGGGGGCGAACACGAAAGTGTTCGCGCAACTGCTGATGTGGTTCGGAGATCCGAGACACATGAATGTGGGCTACAACTCCGATGATGCGAACCAGCTAAAGCGGCAAATCGACGATATGGTCAGCCGGGGCATTGATGGCGTGATCGTCGATTGGTATGGTCCGAACAACAGCATCGACGACGCGACGCAGATGGTGATGCATGAGGCGGAGAAGCACGCCGGCTTCTCGTTCGCGATCATGATCGATGCAGGCGCGATTGGCTGGAATCCCTGCAACGGTTGCTCACCGCAAAATGTACTGGTCAACCTGCTGCAGTATGTAGAACAGACATACTTCCCCTCGAGCGCGTACCTGAATATCGGTGGCCAGCCGATTGTGACGAACTTCAACGTTGACAGTAAGTACGCCGTCGATTGGCAGAGCGCGAATGGAAAATTAAAAATGCCTCCACGATTCATATTTCAGGATAATCCGGGCTTTATGCATTCAATGAGCGATGGCAGTTATTCCTGGGTGATGCCTTGGGCGGGGGATTACGGTTTGGGATACCTGCAGAATTTCTATTACACAGGGCTGTCGTTCGCGAACCTGGAGACGGTGGGCGCGGTGTACAAAGGATTCAACGATCAGCTCGCGTCCTGGGGTTCGAACCGAAGGATGGATCAGCAATGTGGCCAGACCTGGCTGAAGACATTCTCGGCGATCAATTCGATTTACAACCAGGGAACTCAGCTGCCTTATCTTCAGTTGGTCACCTGGAATGACTACGAAGAAGGAACAGAAATTGAATCGGGAGTCGATAGCTGCTTCTCGCTTCAACCTTCCATCACCGCGAATTCTCTGCAGTGGAAGATCAGCGGGGATGAAAGCACTGTCGATCACTACAACATCTACAGCAGCAGTGACGGACAGAATCTGGCGCAACTGGCACAGGTACCGGTGGGGACATATTCGGCGGATATGTGCAGCTTCAACCTTCCAACCGACAACTACCAGCTCTATGTTCAGGCCGTTGGGAAGCCGTCGATGTCGAATCGCATGCCTGGTCCGATGAACTACACGCCGACGTGCGGGCACTGAGGTGCCACTTCTGTCAGACTCCCACGTCTCGAAAAAACGACGAGACGTGGGGCATCCCCTCATGCTGAACCTTAATCCACTGTTCGAACGTCGTCGGGCAGAGTCAAAATGAACTTGCAGCTCCCACTGGCGACGGAGCACGTGAGAGTCCCCCGACGTAGAACCTTCACGGGCGTGTCATCGGGGAACGTTAGACGGTAGTCGGCGGTGCGGAGAGCGTCAGTGTAAGATTTCAACTTTTCGTCACCGCTGACGAACTTCACGGCGTCCACTTTCGCTCTCTCACCGGTCCCGCCGCTTAGGAGAACGAAAAAGTCGGCGTTCCCGTTTTGCTTGGCCTTGCCCAAGTCGATCGTTCTAAGGTACTCGAGTTCTTCCTTGTAATGCGAGACCGCGGCATCAGCTTTTGACGGCCCGCCCGCAAGCGACGCCAACCGTTCGCGAGTCTCCGGAATCGGTCGCAGCCCATTCATTGATAGCGCGTAAGTGCGGAGCGCGAGATCTTTGTTGCCAAGTTTCTCGTAAATCTGGCCCAGATGGTCGCCCACTTCGCCATGATGTCCAAGCGACCAGGCCGCTGCGACATATTTCTCCGCTTTATCGAAATTGCCTTCACCAAACTCGACCCAGCCGAGAGTGTCCCAATATGCGATCAATGAGGAGACGAGCGGCAGGTCTTTCTGAGAGAGGTAGTCGAGTGAGATATTGCGGAGCGCGGCTGCGGTCGCGGAAACAGCAGATTCGGCGTACTGCTGCGCGCGATCCAAATGCGATCCCTTTAGAGATAACTGATACGCGATGTTGTTCCAGACGAGCGGGGTGGCATTCAGTTCGACGGCGTGATCGAACGTAGCAAGCGCTTTTGCATCCTGGCCGAGATTGAGATAGGCGTCGCCGAGCGTGACCTGGAGTTCGGCACTGTCGGGCGTTAGCGAGATTGCCTTTTCCAGTTCGGGTACCGCGAGATCATACTTGTGCCACTCGGCGTACATTTGTCCCAAATTGGCGTGCGCAAATTTATCGAGCGGATTGTTCTCTAGTTGCTTGTTGAAAGCTTTAACCGCTTCTTCGTAGTTGCGATCCTGCCAATAAGTGCGGCCAAGGTTGTTGTAAGCGAACTCATCATACGGATTGACCTCGATCTGTTTCTTAAAGCAGACGATCGCTTGATCATCCTGTCGTGTGCCCAAGTAGATGAGCCCGAGATTGTTCCAGGCAAATTTGTTCTTGGGATCGAGTTCGGTTGCGCGTTTCAGCAATGCCTCCGCGACTTGAAGGTTGCCAGCGTCGGCGGCCGCTCTGGCGCTTTCGATCAGATCGTCGACCTTCATGTCGGCGGGAGGAACAATGCCGCCGGCAGATGCATTCTCGACATTCAACTGCTGGGACAAATCCGCTCCTACGGCGCGGCGGAACGACGCGTAATCAGAAGCACGGTCGACAGGAAGTTCGTCCTGATGTAGAAGCAGCTTGCGACCTGCATCGAAGACTCCGTTTTCAACTTTGTAGGTGGCTTCGTACTCTGCGTAGTCGCGCTTCAGGGAAAAAGCGAGCGGCGCCTGGGCTGAATACTTTGCAGGAAGTTCCAACGTTACTTTGTAGGAGTATTCGCCCTTCGGGCCGAGTTTCAGAGGCTCGCCATCATTATCGGGGTCATCAGGATCCACATCGGGCAAGCTGAACTGCACCAGTGGCAAAGGAACCTGCGTTTTCTTCTTCGACCAATCGAGAAAATTCGGGCGTGACACGTCGTAAGACAGCCTGAAGGGCTCCTTCGTTGCTGCGGGATCGCTCACGACGAGATGGGAAACATCGCCGCCAAGTCCGACATTGATATTTTCAGCAACACGTTGCCAGTTTGATTGCGGAACGCGGCGGAAGATCGAACGCAGCAGGAGTTCTTCGTCTCCCTGAAACTCATAACTGACATGGGCCTCGAGTTTGCCGATCTCATTGATCTTGCCGGTAATTTCCGAACGTTCGTAATCGGGCTTCGGGGTGTCGGCTGGAGTTTCCTCGAGATGAGGCGCGGGAGCATTCTTCACGGTTGTTGGCGGAATTACCAAGGCCTGCTTATGGCGGAGCGTGTAGGCAAGAAGGCGGAACGGGCCGACCTCGGCCGTGGTATCCATCCAGATTTCTTGATTGCCTAACGGCAACATCGTGATGACGTGGTCGAACTGCGAAGGTGAGGGCACATCGGGATCGAGTTTGCGCGAGGAATTGATCAATACCGAGTTCGCGTGCAGCCCTTCGGCCTCGAGCAGAGAGGCCAGCAAAGTGTGCTTGTCTTTGCAGTCGCCGTATTGATTGTGCAGAACGTCGGAGGCAGCGTGAGGCTGATAGCGCCCAACGCCGAGTGAGAGGCTGACGTAGCGAAAGTTCAAGGCAACGAAATCGTAGAGTGCTTCCGTTTTATCCAGATCGGTTGTTTTTCCCCTGGTCAGTTCCTCGGCCTTCGCGCGAACCTCGGGCGTCGGAGCGCGACGATCTTTCTCAAGATTGGCGTACCAGCGGCCGATCTGCTCCCACGTTTCAAAAGTGGTCAACTGAATATCGGGGCGATCATCGTCAGGGCGCCGTTTTTTCTTCTTTTTGTCCTTGTCTTTATCCTTGTTGTCGTCTTCGCGCTCGAGGTGCGAGTGCGCCCAGTGATACACCCGTCGGCCGTTCTCTTCGGTGATCTTGGGGTCCATACCGGGCTTGCATTTGAGCTTCAGAGTGCGTCCCGCGGGAACGTCGACGTCGAGCGTTTCGTCGAGATCGATGTTGTTCTTATCGAAGTCATATTCGGCCCAGAACTGTCCGGCGGCCAGCGGTGTATGGATCACCGTGACCATGTCATATTCAAGGATCTCGCCCGGACGCAGGCCGGGCACGGTGATGTGCTTTTGACGGTAGTCGGTGTACACAGGAGCCTCGCGCTCGATGGGAGCGCTGAGGTCCTGAACAGCGTCGTCGCCAGCCTTTACGACCGAACCGTCTTCCTTCAGAACGCGAACATACGGAATCTCGACACGCTCGTTGGCGGAGTTGTAGCCCTCCTGGAGTTGTCCCCATTGCTGGACCCCGGCTTCGCTCTGCACCCGAATGCGCGCGATGGTTTCTTTCCGTCCGGTACCATCCGCTTCAAAGCGATAACGTGAGTGCATCTGCTCGATGACAAAGGACTCCTGCGCATAGTCCGGTTTCGCGTTCACGACAGCAGCCGCTTTGTCCGCAGGCAGGCCAGCGGACTTATCGCCGCTTTTCGTTGATTGCGGTGTGGACTGGTTGGAGGGCGAGACGGTTTGTTGCGCTAGGGCGGACGTCGACGTGAGACAGCCCGCTAGAAAAATCAATAAAAAGGGACGCATAGAGTGGAATGTTTATTATCCCACGCTGGACTGGCTAAGAGTATGGGCGGCCGCAACGAACTCCGATTCACCATCGAGGGCTGTGAAGCGCGAATCACTTTACCTAAAATTTGCCTCGGGGCAGCGAGGTCTAAGACTACTTAATTTCATGCAATGAAAATATATGTTCATAAAAGTCCTGTGATTGAAATCACATTTTTCTGTTTAGTGCTTGAAAACTCAGGAGTAAAATCCCGCTTAGATAGTCCTGTCAGGCCAAGACGCTTGGCAGCGTGACGCAAACTCAACTGCGCCACGATCTTTCCGTCCGGAGGTTTTCAATGGAAGATCGGGCCCCTGTCGTCTCTCCGACCGAGCAGTCGTCAACGACCACAACTTCGATAAAGCAGCGTGAAGGCCGCGGCGCCTGGGTGTTGACCGCGTATGGTATTTCGGGCCTCGCGTTGTTCGGGGTGCTTGCCTACTTCTTCTCGGACTTCATCGCTCACTAGTTTCCGCTAGCAGTCCTTGGGTTGCAGTCACGAACGGGCGTGTGCGTCCGCGGAAATACTAGGGCTATGTCTGCGTCTCTGGTGTAGATTTCAAATTTTAAATTGCACATCGAGTATGCGAGACCTAGAAATCCGTAATCTGAAACCTCCATCCAGCCGTCCTCCGCACGGACGTGTAGCTTGCTCGTGCTACAATGAGCGTCCTTAGGTTGCTGCCTTCGGCGTTCAGTCGTTAAATCCCACGCAAACTGCGTAACAAACGGAAAGAGCTGTGCCCAAGAGCCCCACTCCCAGTGCGACGCCGGTCACCTACGCTGATGCAGGCGTGGACATAACTCGTGCGAACCGCACCAAGCAGCGGATCAAGTATCTGGCCCATAAGACATTCACGAAAGGCGTGTTGAGCGAGATCGGTGGCTTCGGCGGGTTGTTCGCGGTTGATCGAACCAAGTATGTAGATCCAGTCCTGGTCTCAAGCGTTGACGGTGTTGGCACAAAGCTGAAGATCGCGTTCGAGATGGACCTGCATTCCACTGTGGGAGCGGACCTGGTGAACCACTGTGTTAACGATATCGCAGTGCAGGGGGCCGCGCCGCTTTTCTTCATGGACTATTTGGCGACAGGCAAACTCGATCCGGCGATCGCGGAAAAAGTAGTCGAAGGGATTGCCGATGCGTGCAAGCACAATGGCTGCGCTCTGATCGGTGGCGAGACCGCGGAGATGCCTGGCTTTTATCCCGATGGCGAATACGATCTTGCCGGATTTATTGTGGGAGTAGTCGACCGCGAGAAGATCATCACGGGCAAGGATGTGCAGATCGGCGATATCATTCTGGGTTTGGCGTCGAACGGATTGCACACGAATGGGTACTCGCTAGCACGCAAGTTGCTCTTCGAGGTCGCGAAATATTCGCCCGAAACCTATGTCAATGAGGTCAAGAATAAAGTCGGCAACGAACTGATGCGCACGCATCGGAGCTACTGGCCCGTCCTGCGGAAGTTGATCGATGCGCAGTGCGTTGCGGCTCTGGCTCACATCACCGGCGGCGGCATAACCGAGAACCTGCCCCGCGTATTGCCGCGCGGAACGGCGGCAGCGATTGAACTCGGTTCCTGGCCGGTGTTGCCGATCTTCGAGCATCTGCAGCAACTCGGGAACGTCCCGCAGGAAGAAATGCTGCGGACCTTCAACATGGGGCTGGGCATGCTGCTCGTGATTCCCGCCGCGAAGTTTAAGAAGGCGCAATCTGTGCTGGAGCGCGTAGGCGAAAAAGCTTACACCATCGGACGCATCGTGAAGGGCGAGCGCAAAGTCACCTACAGCTGAAAGACTTCCTCACCACGGAGTCACTGAGGCACGGAGAGAACACGAAACTTGTTTCTCCTGCGACTATCGGCAACATTTTTCATGACGTCCCAAAGCTGATTCGTTACACGGTCTGATCTCAGTGACTCTGTGTCTCCGTGGTGGATTATGATGTTCGCGGACCATGAAATCTCTGGGCATTCTCCTCTCTGGGCGCGGGTCGAATTTCGTTGCCATCGCTGACAGCATCGATGCCGGTCGTATTCCCGATGCGCGTATCGCCGTCGTCATCTCGAACAAAGCCGATGCGGCAGGCATCGCAACGGCGCGGCAGCGCGGTTTGACCGCTCTGCTGATTCCGTCGAAGGGACGCTCGCGCGAGGAGCATGATCGCGAAGTGGTCGCCGCATTGAAAGATCATGGCGTGGACCTGATCTGCCTTGCCGGATACATGCGGCTGCTGTCGCCATGGTTTGTGCGGCAGTTTCCGCATCAGATTCTGAATATTCATCCATCACTGCTGCCGGCTTTTCCTGGGCTCGAAGCGCAGGAGCAGGCGTTTGCTTATGGCGTAAAAGTTTCCGGTTGTACCGTGCATTTTGTGGATGAAGAACTCGACCACGGGCCGATCATCGTGCAAAAGGCGGTTCAAGTTCTGGATGGTGACGATGAACACACATTGGCGAAACGAATCCTGGAACAGGAGCACGTTGCGTACAGTGAAGCGATTCGTCTAATCATTGAGGGTAAGTTCGAGGTCGTCGGACGCAGGCTCAAACGAAAATAGATCTGCGACTGCGGTTCAGGATCTCCGAATCTCTTTGGACATTCTCACGATCGGTAACGTTTCGCCGTTGGCGAGCGGGACGGACTGGTTCTCGATTTCCGTAAATCCCTTCGCGCAATAGAACGGAACGCCGCTTAGGGTTGCGCCCATTTCCAGCCGTGTGAATCCGGCCGCGAGCGCGGCGCGCTCACATGCTTCAAGCAAAATGCTTCCAAGACCACGTCGGGCCCAAGGAGGATGTACAAAAAATGCTCTGATCTTGGCCGCGTCGCGCGCGGGATCAAGTAACGAGTCTTCACGACCCGCATATTGGTCTCCGCCGTAGAGAGTCTTGCGCTTACTCCAGCCTCCGCAAGCAATGATTTCTCCCCCGTCGGACTCGACGGCGAAGTACGTGCCATCTGCAATCAGTTGAGTGTCTACTCCATACACCGATTGCAGCGCTCCTTCGATCTGTGCAGGCGTGTAGTCCTGGGCCTGCAGTCCTCGCACGGATGCTTCGATCAGGTCCTGCAATCGAGGAATATCGTCTGTCACCGCTTTTCTCAGATGAAAGTTCACCGCGATAATTCTACGTTGCAGTTCCGCCCATTAGAGCGGAGTTCCTTATAATGTCTTTTCCCATGTCCAATTTCGCTCCGGTAGACGAACAACTTACATATCTGAAGAAGGGCGCGGCGGAGATCATCCGCGAAGCCGATTTGCGGGCCAAGATCGAGAAGTCGCGGGCGACAGGCAAGCCACTGCGCGTGAAGCTAGGGATGGATCCGACCGCTCCGGACCTGCATCTTGGGCACACGGTCGTGTTGCGCAAATTGAAACACTTTCAAGACCTGGGCCACACGGCCATTTTCTTGATCGGCGATTTCACTGGGATGATCGGCGATCCGTCGGGACGGTCAGTGACACGTCCTCCGCTTAGCCGCGAGCAGATAGAGCAGAACGCCGAAACCTACAAGGCACAGGTATTCAAGATTCTCGATCCCGAGAAGACTGTTGTTGATTTCAATCGCCGCTGGTTCGGGCCGATGAGCTCGGACGAGTTTGTACGCCTCGCTGCGAGGTACACCGTATCGCAACTGCTGGAGCGCGAGGACTTTCACAAGCGCTTTCAGGAAGAGAAGCCGATCTCGGTGCATGAACTGCTTTATCCGCTCGTGCAGGGCTATGACTCCGTCGCGCTTGAGGCCGATGTCGAATTAGGTGGCACCGATCAGAAATTTAACCTGCTGGTAGGACGCGAGTTGCAGCGCGCGTATGGACAAGAGTCGCAGGTGGTACTCACCACGCCGATTCTCGAAGGGCTCGACGGCGTGCAGAAGATGTCGAAGTCGCTGGGAAATGCAATCGGCATCCACGAGCCTCCGCTTGAGATGTACGGCAAGATCATGAGCATCTCCGATGAAATGATGTGGCGCTATTACGAACTGCTGACCGATGTCCAGGTCGCCGAGATCGAGAGCATGAAGCGCGAAGCGCATCCGATGCAGGCGAAGAAAGATCTGGCACGCCGGATTGTGGCTGACTTTCATTCAGCAGAGGCGGCCGCGAAAGCTGGCGAGGACTGGGCGAAGCAGTTTCAGAAGGATGAAGTGCCGGAGGATGTCGTTCAGATTTCGGTTCAAGCCAGCGAGATTGGCGGGGCGGTCGACGACAACGGAGGATTGGTTCTGCGGGTGGACCGTTTGCTTGTGAAGTGTCGCCTCGCAGAATCAACTACAGACGCGGGCCGGAAGCTCAAGCAGGGCTCCGTGAGAGTCAATGATGTCGTTCAGAAGGAGCCGCGATTGGTGGTGGATGGACCCTCTCCCAAAAAGCTGACACTTCGTGTCGGCAAGCAACTTCGAATTGCTGAAATAAGCTGGTGACCTCTCTTTCGTTCGTTTCTGCTACTCTCATCCGCGCAAGATGCGCGCAGCGGCCATTCTCGGGCTGGGATGTTCGCCAAAGAACCTCAAACCCTTTCAGAAGGACAGTGCCGTCGAGTGGCGAATGGGTTTGCCTAGCGCCGCCGATGAGGTCGACGTCATTCTGATCTTTGGTGGCGACGGGACGATCCATCGGCACCTTGGGCAATTGGTGAGGTTAGGGCTGCCCGTGCTGGTTGTCCCCACTGGCAGCGGGAACGACTTCGCTAATTCTCTTGGGCTGCGGGGGCTACGCGAATCACTCGTCGCATGGCACAGATTCACCGCTCATTCCACCAACGTGCGGGTAATTGATTTGGGAGTGATCACTACCGTCGGTGAAGCAAGGACTAACAGTGCGGTTCCGGACAACCGCTATTTCTGCTGCGTCGTGGGCGTCGGCATAGACGGTGAGGTCGCCCGGCGGGCCAACCAGTTGCCACGCTGGTTGCGCGGAAATGGCGGATATGTGCTGAGTATGATTCCCACGATCTTCAGCTTCGCGCCATTCCGAATGAAAGTGTCGACTGCCGATGCGTCCAATCAATGGACGGTGCACAGCGATCAGCCCACTCTCCTGGCGGCCTTCGCCAATACTCCGTTGTACGGTGGCGGGATGAAAGTCGCACCACGAGCGCAACTGGATGACGGGCTACTCGATGTGTGTCTGGTTAGTGCGGTACGGCCGTTCCGGCTCTTTCGATTGTTCCCCACCGTTTACAGCGGTCAGCATCTGAAGATTCGCGAGGTAGGTTACTTCCAAACATCATGCGCACGTGTCGAAACAGAACTTCCCATTGATGTCTATGCGGATGGGGAATTTGTCTGCCGGACGCCGATTGAGGTTGGGATTCAACGTGCTGCTCTGAAGGTCCTCACCGGGCCATGAGATTCCGGCGGTCTCTGGTGCTACACTTTCCCCATGTCTGAAGGACGTTCGCGCACACTGCTCTGGATTTTGATTGGCGGCGGAGCATTTTTCCTATTCGTGCTAGCCGTGTTCACGCTGGTATACCTCGCGCTTCATGCAGGAACAGGGGAAGCCAGCCTCGGCGGATTCGGCGATCGCATCGGTGTCGTTGATCTCGATGGCGTGATTTTGTCGCCGCAACCGGTCGTCGGGCAACTGAAGAAGTTCGGCGAAGACTCCTCCATCAAAGCGATCATCCTGCACGTCAATTCGCCCGGCGGAGGCGTCGCCGCGTCGGAGGAAATTTATCGCGAGGTGAAACGGCTTCGCAGCGAGAAGAAAAAGAAAGTCGTGGTCTCGATCGAGACCGTCGGGGCGAGCGGAGCTTTCTACGTTGCTTCCGCTTGCGACAAGATTTATGCCGACAAAGGCAGTATCGTCGGCTCGATTGGTGTGATTGCGCAGTGGGTGAACTATGGCGACCTGTTGAAGTGGGCCAAGCTGAAAGATGTCGTGATCAAGACTGGTGAGTTCAAGGACACTGGCAACCCGGCACGCGACCTGACTCCGGCCGAGCAGGCTTACATGCAGTCGCTGATCGACAACATGTTTGGACAATTTATCCAGGCGGTTGCTGACGGCAGACACATGAAATTTGACGACGTGAAGGCGATCGCCAACGGCAAAGTCTGGACGGGCGAGCAGGCGCAGTCGATGAAGTTGATCGATAACGTGGGAGATTTTGAGGCCGCAGTTGCCGACACGGCAAAGTCCGTTGGGATATCGGGAGAGCCGACCTTGGTGCGTCCGGAAAAGGACCGTAAGACGCTGCTGGACCTCATGTTGGGAGATGTTTCGCAATACATCCCCACCCGCGAGAAGCTGATGGAACAGGAAGTCGGGTTCTACTATTTGTGGAAGTGAGGGAAGGAAGAACTAGATTGCAGATTTCAGATTTTTGATTGCAGCTTGAAAATCTGCTAAGCCCTTAGCCAGTCAGAATCTGCAATCTAGAATGTAAAATCCGCAATCCGTCTTTAAACTTCTGCCTTCTGACTTTTCCGGACCCAAAGCCGTAACTTGCATCCAACCCCTGAAATTTGAGAAGGTTATGAGTGCCGTTACGGGGCTCCCACCCCAACGGGGAGCTTCGACGTACAAAACATTAGAATTTGTGGGGACGAGAGGGCGTTTATGACCAAAGCCGATCTGATCGATGAAGTCTCGCGTTTGGCGGAACTTACGCGGAAAGACAGTGAAGTGATAGTAGAGACGATCTTCGACAGCGTGGTGCGATCGCTGCGCGCTGGCGACAAAATCGAGATCCGCGGCTTTGGCAGCTTTCGTACGCGGCAACGGCGTCCCCGGGTTGGACGCAATCCAAAGACTGGCGAGCGCGTCGAAGTTCCGGCCAAGAAGATCCCTTTCTTCAAGCCCAGCAAGGAGTTGAAAGATCTGGTCAACGAGACTACGCCGGTGGCGACAGCAGCTGCGCCGACTCCTCCACCGGCAACTCCGGCGGCTCCAACGGCATAAATCTGCAGAACTTCAGCGAGCTTGTTTACTCTGATCCGAAGGTCCGAAACAGAAATGTGCTCCGGGCTTTTGCCAGCAGCGGCTTGCCGTTAAAAGTTGCTCACCTTTTGGATAGCCGCCGACAACATACTTCCACCCAAGAGTAGTCCCGCTCCTTGCTTACCTGTCGGTGGAACGGTGTTCGAGGACCAGTTTGCGGAGTTCTTGATTTCAAAGCTTCATTCAGCAATCAGCGCTTTTCAGAGAAGTACAGGTTAGCTACTTGCAATGCAAGTTTGTCCGGATCGATGTCGGTTCGATTTGCGAGCACAATGATGGTTAGCTTGTCTTGAGGAAAGCGCTGAATCGTGGTGCGGAAACCGATGGTCTCCCCGTCATGCCACATACGCTTGTGGCCATGATAAGGATCAAGAAACCATCCGAATCCATAGCTTACGGTGTGTCCTTCTGAAGTCGGCAGCCCATCTGCCACGTGAACCGGTGTCAGAGCCGGCTGCATCTCGGCTTCGCTCAAGAGAGTGTGATTTCGAATCGCCTGGTCCCATCTTGTAAGGTCGTCGATAGAGGTATAAATTCCTCCGTCGCCGAGCACGGCCGAGGTTGGGCTCTGATCGGTTTCCTTGAACGAGTCACCCTCTCTTGTGTGACCATATGCGCGGTTTAGGACCTCGTTCTTTCCCTTCTCGAACGCCAAAGTGTTATCCATCTTGAGGGGCGCGAAGATTCTATCGTGCAGGAACTGGCCGAACGGCTTGCCAGATACTTTTTCGACAATCATCGCCAGCACTGCGTAACCGGAATTGCTGTACTCCCATTTCGTGCCCGGGGAAAATTTGCCACTTGATTGCTGCTCTAGGAGTCTCAGCACGCCGGCATCGAGAATCTGCGGGATATTCTCCGGCGGCGTGTCCGGATACTGCTTCATCAGAATGTCTTCGTAATCCGGGAGACCGGATGTGTGGTTCAACAGGTTGCGAACCGTAATGGCGCGTCCGTACGCCGGAAACTCGGGGAAGATCTCGGTCAAATGCTCGTCGTAACGCAACTTGCCGTCATGCACCAGCAGCATGATGCACGTGGCGGTGAACTGCTTGGTGAAGGATGCCAGCCGAAAGCTTGTGTTCGGCACGATCGGACGCAAGGTGCGAAGGTCGGTAACACCATAACCCTGCCGGAAAACAGGCTTGCCGTCGCGAACCACGAGAACAGCAACTCCGGGAGCGCTGGTCGACTTGAGGGAAGAGAAGACTTCGTCAATTTGGCCGGACGGCACCTGAGCCTGGGCGGCAGAAGCCAGCCCTATGAAAACACACATCGCGACACGAACACGCACGGAAAGATAGTTCGAGGAATCAATCATGCGAGACAGCATACGCCAGCGGCGCGGCTATTCGCTGTCAGGCTTGGCTCCCGGAATCCGCTTCTTCAGGAACTTGATCTGGCCGTTATGATTCGACTCGTGCTCGCAGACGTGAAACCACTTGCAATAGTTGTTAGTCGGGCCCCATCCCCAATCTTTGTCCACGGTCATTAGCCAGTTGTCGTCGCGTTTGCGGAGCTCGGCTAAGGTCTGCTCGCGGGTTTCTTGCAGGATGTTGAGGTAGTAATCGAGGTCGTGACCTTTAATTCCTTTACGCGCCGGTTCGCCGAGTTCCATGGGCATGCCCCACTTCTCTTTGAAGGCCTCGGGCAGTTGCTTCATCGAAATTCCGGCAAAGGTGATGGCGTGGTAAAAGGCATCCGTCGCGGCAAGATGTAGCAGAAGCGCACCAATCCTGTTGGCGTTATTGTCGATCAGGAAATCGAGATCCTTCTGCGTCATCCCTTTGACGGAACTGAGCATCACCATACGCATCCAGGTCATCATCGAAACGAGCGTGCCGATCTGCGGCGAGTAGCCTTTCTTAGGCCCGATGATGTTGACGTCAGACTCTTCGGAGACGGCGAGCTGTGGGACCAGCGTGAGACCTGAGACCCCGGCGCCGAAGGCGGCTGCCGTCATAAGGAAATTGCGGCGTGTGGGTACACATTCGGGTGGGAACATAATGAACTCTTTGCTGATGGAGTCTCCGGCTAAGGGCGTCGGCGATGGTACCACAGTTCGAGGGCTAGGGTCGGGAAGGTTCGGGGCGTGGCGTGTTTCCAGCGCCCATGAGTATCAATGATCGCTCGGCAAAGGGAGCGTAGAGCAGAATGGCCGTGAAGCCGAGGGCCAAGCCATATCCGATCTGCGGCACGAGAAGGAATGGAGCGAGCGCCCAAAGCTCGTCCAGGGCGAAGATGATCACGAAAAGGCGAAGGAACTTCTGGCCTAAACCGGGTACTCGGAATGCGGCTGTGGAGATGAGATACAGGCGAATCGGAATTCCGGCCACTGCTGTAATGATTAGACCTACGACGATCCAGACCGGGTGGGAGGCGGTTGCGGCAAGTGTTTCATCGACCGCACGAAGCCTCGCCAATGTGATGATGTAGAAACTGAGATACATCAGCTGCAAAAGCAGGAAGAGGATCGTCACGAGAGTCCCGTGGGCCTGGGGTACCTCATGTGGTGCAGTCAGCAAGCTGGACGAATCTATCGACGGCCCGTTCACAACGCCGCGCTGCAGTTCGGAATCCAGCTGAACATTTGGGGACGCGGGCTCGGGGCCAAGTTTATCTCCAGCGACTTGAACTGGCGCGATGAATCGGTATCCCCGGCGGGCCAGTGTTTCGATGTACCGTGGGCTTGAGGCCGAATCGCCGAGCACGTCCCGAATCTTGTTGACCGCCGTGTTCAGACTGTGATCGAAGTCAACGAACGTCCCATCGGGCCAGAGCCGTTCTTGAATTTGAGCGCGCGAGACCACCTCTCCCGCGTGCTCCAAAAGCATGATCAAGATGTCGAAGGGCTGTCCCTGGAGTTGCACACGGCGTCCCTGTTTTCGCAATTGGCCTGTCGCCTCATCGGCTTCGAAGACTCCGAAGCGAAACAGACTTTTCTGGGGAATTGTCGCCATCAGCGTGATCAGTCTACATCCTGAAACTGTCAGACCGCTTGAGGTAGCGGCGTAAGTGGAAGATTTAACGCGGCTTAAGAGATGAGGAAGAAATGAGCTGCGATTGTGCCGCGATCGATTGAAGATCTACCCGATACGCGAACATCCTGTGCCTATGGCAGGAATTTCAACAAAGACGAAAGGCGCGCGGATGATGATCCTGGTTGCGATTAGCACCGCGATCGTCATCAGTGGAACAAGGCCTCTTCGCGCTCAGCAATCCACAACGACCGAGGCTTTCAACCGGTACGTAGGCGCAGCCGAGGCACGGATCAACGAAGAGCGCAATTCCTCTTTCCTGAGATTGAATTCTATCAACCCTTCCGAACGAGCCGACTGGTCACGCCAACTCCGGGCTGGCGAGATCGTTATCGAAAAACAAGGAAATACTCCCGAGCAGATTCCGAGCGGGCTCATTCACGATTGGGTGGGGACAGTGTTTATTCCCAACGCGACTGTAGGGCAGGTTATGGCTCTCGTGCGGGACTACAACCATACCGCGAATTACTATGCTCCCGATGTCATGCAATCACGACTGATCTCCACGAGTGGCGACGACCTGCATGTCTTCATGCGCCTTCGAAAGCACAGAGTCGTCACCGTGGTGCTCGATACGGAATATGACGTTTACTACGCACGTCTTGATGCAGGTCACCAGTACAGCGTCTCTCGCAGTACACGCGTGTCGGAGATCGCAGATCCGGGCACGCCGAATGAACATCCGCTTGCTGCTGGACAGGATCACGGATTTCTGGGGCGACTGAATAGCTATTGGGCCTTTGCGCAGGCGGAAGATGGAGTTTTCGTGCAGTGCGAGGCAATTTCTCTGACGCGCGATATACCTGGCGGTCTGGGATGGATGATCGGTCCATTTGTGAACAGTATTCCTCGGGAGTCATTGCAGTTCACATTGAACGCTACACGCGCAGCCGTGGAAGGCAAGACATCCGCTCTAAAGAATGGCGAGTAGATGCACGGGAGGAGATATGTCGGCTACAACAGAAATTGCAACTCGGGTTGTCTCGGCTTTTAAGACGGCACCTCGGCTGCAGCAATCGCTAACGGCTGCAGTCGAGAAGAAAGCGTTGCTCTGGATGGCTGTGCGGACTCCAGGGTGGATATCTTCCGATCATCTGACGCTACTCGGCTTCCTTGCACAGTTTCTGGCGGGAGTTGGGTACACACTGGCCGGATGGAACAAACAGTTCCTGTGGCTGGCTACCTTCTTCATTGCTTTGAACTGGTTGGGGGACAGCCTGGACGGAACACTGGCGCGATTTCGTAACCAGGAGCGTCCGCGATATGGATTTTACGTCGATCACATGGCCGACACGTTCGGCGCGGTTTTTCTAATGGGCGGCCTGGCCCTCTCGGGATTTTTGCATTGGCAGGTTGCGGCAGGAATGCTGGTTGGATTTCTGATCCTTTCGATCGAGTCGTATCTGACCACGTACACCATTGGAAAGTTTCGCATGTCGTACGCTCTGTTCGGACCGACGGAGATTCGCATCCTGCTGATGATTGGTAATGTGGCGCTTCTTTACCGGCCATATGCGCACTTGTTTGGGCATAGATTCCTGCTGTTTGACGTCGGGGGAGTGATTGCAATTGCCGGAATGATGTCGATGGCGATCATCGCCACTGCGGTGCATACGGTCCAGTTGTATCGGGAGGAGCGGATTTCGTGAGTGATCGCTTGAGATGGCCAGGGTTCGTCCGATGGCTGAAGTTCAACCTCGTCGGAGCCATTGGTATCGGAGTACAGTTGGCGATGCTTTGGATGCTGACCAATCTTGGTATCGGCTATCTGCTCGCGACTGGGCTTGCCGTCGAGGCCGCGGTACTGCACAACTTCATCTGGCATGAGCGCTTCACGTGGACCGAAAGGTGCGGCGCAGGCATCGGACCCACGTTTGAGCGTCTAGTACGCTTCAACCTGACCACAGGAGTCGTTTCGATCGGCGGCAATCTGTTGTTCATGCGTTTGTTCGTCGGAGGCGCGCATCTCCGTCCAATGCTGGCGAATATGATCAGCATTGTGATCTGCTCGATCGTGAATTTTGCTGTGAGCGATCACTGGGTATTTCGGGCGATCGCACGCGCTCACTGACAATCATCACATTCCGGGCCGTGAAGCGCCGGAATCCGCTGTTGGCCGGCAGCGGGCAGGAAGCGGATTTCTCGCTTTCGCTTCGAAATGACAAAGTTTATGGGCGGATGCCGACAGCCGCCATCATGCGGCCGGTTTTGCCCTTTTCCGCGCGGTAGGAGAAGAGCAGTTCCGGATGACAGTTCGTGCAAAGTGGAGAAGTTTCAATGTTCTTCTTTGGCACTCCTGCAGCAATCAGTTGCTGGCGATTCGCTTCCACAAGATCGAGGAAAATCTTCTTTGGCAATTCGCTGTGTCCGGGCGCACGGGCTGTGAGAAACAGTAGCGGATATTTCTCGCGTACTGGATCGGAGTCCTTCACTTCGTGGAAAAGGCCGGCGCCATAAGAGAATTGCGATTCGAACTTCGTGCGAACTTCTTCGCCCACCTCGTAACAGCAGCCCTGGATCCCTGGACCAATGGCGGCTTTCAGATCACGAGGGCGGCTGCCAAAGCAGCGGAACATCTCGCCGACGCCTTTTTCGACGATGCGCTTCACTGTTCCGCGCCATCCTGCGTGGAAGACGCCGACCGTTTTCCGCTTCGTATCGACCAGGATCGCGGGTAAGCAGTCGGCAGTCTGAATTGCGAGCAGCAAGCCTGGGGCGGAAGTGATCAGGCCATCACCGAAGATTTGTTTCTTCGGGACAGAGTTGACGCAGTGGATGAGGTCGGAGTGAATCTGGCGCAAGGTGACGAATGGCCAGAAAGTATCGGGCGCAATCTTCAATCGATTGCGGGTTGCAGCACCGATGTTGTTCAGGAAGGCAATCCGGTTTCGCTCTACGGCCGCACGCGAATCGTCTTTCGTGAACCCAAGGTTCAGGTCGCCTTTGCCGTAGACACGCGAAAACCCGCCAACACGGGTTGAGAATCCGTGGACGAGCCACGGCACGTCCTTCAATTGCTTCGCTTGAAGGATGTTCAGCTTGGATTTGCTGATTGCTTTGGAAGGGGCCCTTGTCGACACCTTTCCATGTTACAGGAATTGACCGGGAGGGCCCGTTGCGGGCGGCTATCCCACATCCTTCCCACATAGATCTCAATACTTCCAGCTCTTCACATCGGCACCGGCTGGAGCTGTTTCTTCCATGTGCTTGATCATCTCGGGCCAGTAATGCTGATTGATGCCAGCCGCGGGATCGATGTCGCCGATATAGCAATGGGGCTTGCGCACGCCGAAATCGAAGCTGCCCCGATAGTAGGGATCGGTGGTCGTGTCCATGAAATCTTTGAGCAGGTGCACGGCGCGATCGAGATAGAACGTGTCGGCTTCGCCCACATAGAAGTGCATCTTGCCGGCGAGTTTTGGGCCGAGCACCTTCCAGTCGCGCTGCATGATCGCGCTCAGATCGTAATTTTGCTTCCACGATTTCGCGACCTCGTGATCGATCTCGCCGGTACGCTTGTTGAAGATGCGCTTGGGATATCCATCGTTACCGACCGTACTGAACTCGGCCTCCCAGGTATCGAGTTGTTCGCCGGAGCGGCTGTGCGTTCCTTGCACGAGTTCGTAGCGATTCATCTGCTCCATGGTTGAAAGCACCAGGCCATCGGGCTGGCGCACGGAAGGCCTTGGAACATTGCCGAATGGTCCCTCAATCCAGAATGCGTTTTTATCGTCGTAAAGATTCATCGTCATATACGCGCGGAAGTCGACCACGTCGGGACAGGCTACCCATGCGCCGTTATAAAAATCCGGATAGAAAACTTGCGAGGCGAGGCTTTCCCATCCACCGGTAGAGCCGCCGTAGACCGCTCGCGCCCAACCTTGCCCGATTCCGCGATAGGTCTTCTCGATGTACGGAATTAGTTCCCGAGTGATGGCGTCTCCATATGGGCCTACGTTCGCGGAATTCACTGCGTACGAATCGTCAAAGTACGGCGTGGCATGCTGGATTGTGATCAGAATGAAGCGGGGAAGTCGGCCCGCAGTCCAATCCTGATAGAGCTTGTAGCCGTTCTGTGCTGTTCGGAGTTCTCCGCCCTTGAGATCTTCGCTCGGCGGGGTAGTACGAAAAGCAACTAGTCCTGGTAGATCGCGATGAAAGTGATCTTGCAGCACAATGACTGGATAGTGCGCATTCGGATGTTCCTCCCATCCATCCGGGAGAATGATGACCGCGCCGAGGTAAATCGGGCGTCCCCAAAACTTGCTGAGCATGTCGCTTTGGATCCGGACGTGCTTCACCCACTTATTGTCGACAACCTTGTGCTCGTCGTTGGCGGCGCTCCAGCCGGCCAGGCGATCCGCGACCGTGGGATCTTGTTCTACTGTCGGATTTTTAAGCTTCAGCGAGAGCTTTACGATTTGTGGGGATTTCGGATCGAAATGAATTTTGACTGGCTTGCTGAAAAGATTGCCTGGCTTGGTTTGCCAGTGCTGGCCTTCGCCTTTGTCGGGAGGCAGCTTCAGCGTGCGGCCGTTGCCCATGCGAAATGTGTCGTAAATGTTGAGGACAGCCTGGACCCAGTAGTCGCCCGCGGGGACTTCGTTCAAGCTCTCGGCGGGATAGCCCAGAGTTGAGGCGTCAATTACGGCGGAAGCGCCGGGAGGCAGGGCGTCGACGTCGATTCCAAACATCTGTTGCGATTTCGCTGTCATGAAGCTGACCTGATAGCGAGGCTCGTCGTTGTCGTTATTCGAAAGCACAAGCACGATGTGCCCATCGAGCGGAGTGGCGTTGACTTCCTTTGGGAAAAACATTTCGAAGCGAGTGGTGGCCGCCTTGGGCAGGTTCTTCTTGTCTTTGGCAGCGAGGGCGGGAGTGGAGAGGAGTAGCGAAAT
>DATJWZ010000741.1:0-11951 GCA_035500795.1 Candidatus Eiseniibacteriota bacterium
ACGGCGTTCAAGGATCGGTCCAGGTTGAGGAGTCTGCCGAGCCGGAGCGGTATGATCGACTCGAGGAGGAGCGAACACGGCGGACTTACCGGAGAAGGACTGTAAAGATGCTTGGGCGCTACATGCGCTACTCGATTGAAATTGGCAGGCTGCCATCAATCGTCGGGAGAGAGTTCTTTGGCGCGGAGATCACGCCCTATACGTCCGTAACATTCGAGGACCGTGTCATTTTTGTCCACGACATGGAGACGTGCTTGAATCGACTTGACGAGTTTTCGAGAGATATTATTTTGCGTCATGTCCTGCAGGAACATGATCAGGCGGAAACGGCAAGGTTGCTCAACTGCGCAGAGAGGACCGTTCGGACTTACATTCCAATTGCACTTGATCTACTAAGTCAAATTTTACTTGACTTTAAGCTGCTGGAACGAATTGCGTGAGTCTAGCGGAAATCTTGTCAAGGGGGTAAAAACTGCTGTTTTCTTGTAAGTCGTTGTTAATGTTGCAAAAATAAATTTGTAGATTTTGCCGGTTTACCCACTCTAATTTGCTATTCTGGATTTAGATAGTGAGAAACATAAACCTCCTGTAGAAGGCGTGCCAGATGGCGCGTCTTCTGCTTTTTGGGCAGTAGTTACGAATTTATACATGTGAGTGTTGGGGAAATGATCAAGAAAAAGGCGAAGAGCAAAGGTGCGAGCAAGAAGGGCAAGCGGGCACCAACTAGACGGGAGTCAGGAAAGCAGCTGGATCCTGCCAAGGTGCGGCAGGACATCGCAGGAATTGTCAAGGCACGCGCGAAAGCAATTACAAAGGCTGTGGCCGAAAAGGCGTCGCACGGTGAGTTAGCGCCAGCGCGATATCTGCTCGAGATGGCGGGAGTTTATCCGCCTGACGGGAGCGTAGCGCCAGAAAGTGAGGAATCGCTTGCGCAGACGCTGCTTAAGAAACTCGGTATTCCGGACGACCCGGTGATCCACGAAATGTATGAGAAGGGCGAGGATATTGTGATTCCTTCTCGGCTAGCTGTTCCGGAGAACCAACCGGAGGAGAAGGAAGAAGAGCTCGTGAAGGCGGAATAGGTTTCGGGTTCCCTACAAAGGCCGAAGCTCTCACCAAGCAGACACAGAGGGGCACAGGGAAATCAAGATCCGATTTGAGAGTGCTGTGCTTTTATTGAAATAAACGCTGGGAGCGCGAGACGCGCTCCCGACAGCCGGCGAGTCGCCGGCGGTACGGTCTACTTTAGAATGTGGTGACGCGTAGGGCGGAAAACCAGGTAATTCATACAGGGATGGAATGGATATCACGTGGCTGACAGACCGGATCGCCGTGGGTGGCGGGATCTGGAATGCGGAAAACATGGAGAAGGTAGCAGCACAGGGGATCACGCACGTGATCGATATGCAGATTGAATTTGACGACACGCCACTGGGACGTCCGCTGGGAGTGGAAGTGCTATGGAATCCGACGGACGATGATTTCGAGCCGAAGCCGGCGGAGCTATTTCGGCGTGGCGTCGAGTTTGCGCGGAGAGCACTCGACGGGGATGACGCGAAGCTGTTTATCCACTGCGCGGCTGGAGTACATCGAGCGCCGATGATGTCGCTGGCGGTGCTGTGCTCGATGGGATGGAACCTGGAAGATGCGATGGAATTGATACAGCAGCGGCGTGCGGTGGCGGACCTGGCGGATGTGTACGTAGAGAGCGTGGAAAACTTTCTGGATGGGGCGGAGTCACGGCGCGGGTAGGGCTCTTGCACCAGAGCGAAATCTTTCACCACAGAGGACACAAGGTTACACAGGGCACTTCAAAAGCCTTTACCAGAGCGGACACTAAGGTCCACTCAGCAAGGGTTATCCATCGCAGTAAGTAGCAACAGTTGTTGATGGAGTGGGAGCGCGAGACGCACTCCCGACAGCCGCCGGGTCGCCGGCGGCGCTACGGTTGAGCGGAGAGATTTAGGAGGAAGACGATGCGTGACGCGGGCCGCCGCCCAAAGGGGCGGCTTTTTTATTGGGCGCTAGTTTTGATTGCAGCTTCCGGACTGCGGGTTTTGGCTTTCGGAATGCCACCGCAGGGCGGCGCCGGCACGACGACCGTAGCAGATACGGTCTTCATGGCGGATGGCAGTGCGGCTTCGGGAACACTGATTATCAGTTGGCCAGCATTTGTAACGACGAGTGGAACTGCCGTTGCGGCGGGCAATACCGATGTGATCTTGGGCGCGAATGGCGCGTTGAGCGTGGCACTCGTACCGAATGCTGGAGCGACTCCGGCCGGAGTGTATTACACGGTTGTGTATCAGTTGGGCGCTGGCCAAGTACGGACTGAGTACTGGGTGGTGCCGACGAGTAGTCCGGCGAATTTGGCGGCGGTAAGGATGACGCCGGGAACGGGACTCGCGGCACAGCCAGTGTCGATGCAGTATGTGAACTCGGCGCTTTCGTCGAAGGCGGATGACAGTTCGGTGGTGCACCTGAATGGGCAGGAGACGATCAGTGGCCTAAAGACGTTTGCCAGCGCTCCGAATGTGCCGGCGCCGACGGGGAATGGGCAGGTAGCCAATAAAAGTTACGTGGATCAGTCAGTGGCCAACGTGGGAGCGGGGAATTATCTGTCGACGGCGGGAGGGACGATGTCAGGGCCCATCACGCTGTCGGGCAATCCGTCGGCGCCGCTGCAGGCGACAACAAAGCAGTATGTTGATGCGGCTTTCGCAGCGAAGGCGGATGTGATTGGCGGGCTGGTCCCTGCGAGCGAGTTAGGGTCTGGAACTGCAAATGCCGGCAGTTGTCTGCTTGGGAACGGAACATGGGGAGCATGTGGAAGCGGAGGAGGAACGGGAAACGTCTCGACTACTCCTGCCGCTAGCCAGAATGTTGTGCAGCCTGCCGGAACACAATTCTCGATTAACAATCTCGCGAATGTACGGTATGTAACTGCGAGCTGGAACTGGTTGCAATCACCGGCAGATAACCTTGCGACGCCGGGTGCCAACACGATTCACCTGAGCCCGTGTCCCTTGGGCATCGACACAACCAACAATGTTAATGCGCAGTACGCCGTTTATATCGGCGCGGTGGGCACCCCCGAAGCCGTACCCGTTACGGGCGGGAGTTGCACGCCAGGGAATACCAGCGGCACTATCACACTGACCACAGCCTACACGCACGGCGCGGGATACACGGTGGGTTCTGCCTCGACGGGAATTCAGGAAGCAATCAACGATGCCGGGGCGCAGCATGCGACCATCATGTTACTGCCCGCCTCAGCATCGACTCCGAACTACAGCGTGTATTCAACTGTGTATCTGAATACTCGGAAGACAATGTTGAGCGGTTATGGAGCAATGGTGCAGTGCTTTACCAGGACAGCCTGCTTAATCAACGGTAACTACCTTGGGACGAATGGATTATTCAATACGATTGCGGGGATTGAGTTCGTGCCCGGGTTGAATATCGATGGGGTGCAGATTGCATCCGTTACGGCAACGAATGGAACTTACACGGTTACAACGACAGGCAACCACCCATTTGTAAGTGGTGACTATGTCATTTTGTATTACTCGAATGCAAACCTTACTCAAGAAGGACGCTTTAAGATCACTGTTACCAGTGCGAATCAGTTCACCTATACGCTCGGCGCAACGACGTACGCAGCGACGACGTCCTATGGGTGGGCGGCGATTGAGAACGCTGCGATTGAAGATATTGCCGACCATGTCACGGTGAGGGACATCAAGATTGGCCCAGCGGCGGGCAACAATCAATATTTTCACTGGGGGATCGTAATCGGGAACGATCAATCGTTCAAACTGGACGGTTTGTCGAATGAGGGCGCAGCGTCGGTGATCCGATGCACGCAGAATTTCTGTGGTGCCCTGGTGTATGCGCGGGGAGATCAAGGAGCGGCGCCAGTGGTGAATATCGACCACCTCGAAGCGTCAATGCAGTGCGGAGGAAACGGCGTCAGGTATGCTTCGGGGAACACGCTACATGTGATGAACAGCGTTGTGCAGGGGTTCAATCAGTACGGCGTTTACTATGCCGGCGGCTTACAGAACTTAATGATTGGCGGTACGTACGAAGAGTCATCCGGAACATGCAATAACCCAGCTTATCCTGGTTCCATTGGAGCAAATGCAGGAATCATTACGAACAACGATCTAACTTACATTGGAGACGATCCGATCGGAGGACAGTTCCCAAGCTTCGTCGCGGCGAATTCAGGATCACAACAGAATAATTACTACGTCGTTATCCATAGTTCTGCACGTGGCGTCCTGGGGATGTTCTTTGTTGGATACTGCTTAACCAATGGTACCGGGAACTGCACGACGTATTGGCCCGAGCCAGACTTATATGGGCTCGGAACGGTTACCTATGACGAACTACGAACGGTGGGAGCAAATGCGATTCCTCCGAACGGAACGGGGAGTTATGCGATCGCGACCGGAATCAGCGGGGGGTGCTCGACAGCGGGAATCTGCACGAATATCGACGCCCAGGTGGGGGCGAGCAGCTATACGGTGCCAAATCCGCAAAACACTTTGAAGTTCAATTTTTGGCCCGGGGCGGTGGTTCTGGGCAACGCCTCAAAGATGCACATTAATGACTGCGGGCAGGCAAGCGGGATCATTGCGACGAGTTACTTGCCGACCATCTATTGCAACCATTCCGTACCAGGATCAGCCGGCATCTATACGCCATACTGGGCGAGTTTCCGCGAAGGAGATTCCTTGGGGAATGGCAATGCTTCAGTAGGTGCGGCCCTAAAGCAAGCGGGGCCGGCTTCAGGCGCGGCCGTTTCCGGAGTGACGGGACTGTACGGTTTCTTGAATCCCGGCCTGCTTGGACAGACGGACATGATCACGCTGGCGTACAGCAATCCGTTTTTGACGCTGGCGACGCCCGGGTACCGGCCGAGTGCGGCGGCAGCGGATACCGCGGTCGGATTCGACTCTCCTGCGGCGACTGGGCCGAGCAGTGCGCAACTCGGATTTCGAGCACCCGTGTCGATCTCGGAGTACATCGGTTCGGTGTTCGACAACGGAAGCTATAAAGAACGACTTACAGCGACCGGCAAGATATTTAATGTGCCGGTGACAATCAATGGGAACTTGACTGTTACTGGAACATGCACGGGATGCGGCGGAAGCGGCGGAGGCAGTATGACGTGGCCCGGGTCGGCGGGGATTCCGATATATAGCGGATCCTCGAGTTGGTCCGCGTCGGTGGCGGCGCCGTCGAGTGCCCTCGTGGGAGTATCGGACACTCAATCGCTTACTAATAAGACGGTGGATGGAGTTAGTCCCACTACATTAGGTTATCTAGATGTTACTTCTTCGGTGCAGACGCAGCTGAACAGCAAAGCAACTGCGGAGTCCCCGACTTTCACGGGGATTGTTTCGTTACCGGTAACGGGATCCACCCAATGCCTGCATGTGAATGCGAGTGGAGTAGTTTCGGGGACGGGATCGGATTGCGGTAGTGGCGGCAGTGGTTCGGGAGTCGTGAATAGCGGCATTGGATCACAGCTCGCGATGTATTCGAGCAGCGGAACAGCGGTGAGTGGCGACGCAACGCTGGCGGATAACGGGACAACGCTGAATTATTCGGGTAGTGGTGGCATTGCGGCGAGCAGCGGGACGTTCAGCGGGAATCTCACGGTCGGCGGCCAATTGGTGCTGACTGGACCATGGGAAGTGACTACGCCTCCATCGGTAACCGCCATAGGAAGTGCACCCAGCGGGACTTCGACGTTGGGTATTTCGAACGATGGAAATTTCTACATCTCGGCGAATGCTGGCAGTCCGAGCAGGGTTCTGACGGTTGGGAGTGATGCCGTGCCGTCTGTGTTTGGCCGGATAGGCGCAGTAACTGCACAGAGTGGCGATTATACGGTTTCGCAAATCACAGGGGCCGCACCAACTGCGAGTCCGACATTTACCGGGGCGGTGACGGAACCGGTACCGACGCTGCCGAGCCAGGCTGCAAATGCTTTCTTTGCGGCTCCGAGTGGAAGTGCGGGAGCGCCATCATTCCGGCTAATTACGGCGACGGACGTTCCAGTACTAAATCAGAATACGACTGGCACGGCCGCTGGGTTGAGTGCCGCGTCTGCGCTTCCAAATGGGACAGCCGCCACGACTCAGACGGCGGGTGACAGCTCGACGAAAGTGGCGACCACGGCGTTCGCGACTGCGAACTTCGCGGCGATGAGCGTAGCGAACGCAATTGGGGATATCCCGAAGATCAGCGCAAATAGTCCTACACCGACGATTACCGATAGTGGGGTGCTCGCGGGACCGTATGCGGTGCCATGGATTACGGCAATTCGCGGTGGGACAGGAGCTGCATTCTCGCAGAATACCGTGAAAATGTGGGGAGTCGTACTTACTTATCCGGTACTGACGACTTATCTGACTTACAACGTGGTCACGGCGGACAATACCGGAGCGAATTACTACGACGTAGGGATCGCGAATATATCGGGATCGATTGTCCTGGACATTGGAGCGACGGCAGGAACGACGTTTGCTCCAACTACTGGGCCCAGAACGCTGAGTTGGACGCAAGGAACGAAGACACTGCAGCCCGGAAAGTATTACGTTGTGATCACGACGAGCTGCGCATCATCTTGCGCGACGATCTCGGCGGATAACAGCACCTTGGGCGTGACGTTTCAAAATGCGACTACTGCTGGTACGACGTCCGGTGGAGCGCTGGCTAGCTTTACACCTCCGGCCGATGTTTGGAGTTGGGGAGCTAGTGTGCCAGCTGTGGTGGTGAAGTAATAGCGTCAAAAAGCGCTCACCACAGGGGACACAGAGTTATACAGGGTAGACGGCGAGTTTCGCATACGGGCGAATGGCAGCGCGGGACGCGCTCCCGACAGCCGGCGAGACGCCGGCGTTACGGTGAAATGACCCCGATTGACGATCGGGGTTTTTGTTTGCGCAGAAATATCCAGAACGTTCGGCGGAGGATTTTCGTGAGAATGCCTATGTGGGCCGGTGGAGATTGCGGCGAACGCGGGGTCCTTCGACTACGCAGAGTGAATCGCTTCGCTTTTCACTCTGCTCCGCTCAGGATGAGAAAGTTGTGGATTGTGTTCGGGATCATATTGTTATGGGGCTCTTCGATTTCGGCAACGACCTACTACGTGAGCTCGAGTAGTGGGAACGATGCGAATCCGGGGTCACAGGCGCAGCCGTTTCAGACTTTGGCCAAAGTCAATGGATTGGCGTTGGTCCCCGGGGACATCGTGTTCTTGAAGCGCGGCGATGTGTGGAACGAGCAGTTGATCCCTCCGGCCTCGGGAACATCAACAAGTCCGATTACGTTTGATGCGTATGGTTCAGGGGCCGCGCCAGTGTTAGCTCCGGTTATCAGTTTATCCGGGGCTACCTGGACGCATAATTCCGGGAACATCTATACGACGCCACTTACTACAGCGATTGCGTCTCCGCAGATCAACAACTTGCAGGTGGGAAATTTCTGGGGGAGAAGGCGATCGCCGAATCCTGGTTGCGCGACGGCGGGAGTGATTGCGGGGCCCGGAGATTTTTGCCTGGTGTATCCGACACTGTATGTTTACTCGCCAAATGGGACCTTGCCCTCTTCTTATTACGGGGCGATCACGGCTGTGGTTGGACAGGCGTCGGGGCTGGCTGTGATTTCGATTGTAAACACGAACTGGCTGGTGTTTCAGCACATCAAGGTTCAGACCTTCGATTATATGGGCGTAAGCGTTTCGGGGACATCGGACAACCTGGTGTTCGCGAATATGGAGTCGGACGGAATGGTGCCGTATGGGACGACCCCTCACGGTTTTTATGTCAGTGCTCCAAATGCAACGTCAATTCAGTTTCTAAACGATGATGCGCATTTGAATTATGACGGATTTCATGTGGATGCCGCGACGGCCGTGACTGTGATGAACTGCCGCGGATATGCGAATCGAGACGCCGGTCTGAAGGATAACTCGGGACACGTTACTTATTCTTACTCGCATTTTTATGGGAATAACAACGCGCAGTTCGCGACGTCGGATGTGGTTGGTGGGATTGCGGGGAGCGGTAATGTTTCGTCTTTGATTCCGCCGGTGGTAAACAATTTCAAGACATATCCGGCGCGGTTCTCGTTCACGGTGGACGATGTGGGATCGGCGCCGGGGACCGAAGCGTACATCAATACCTTCTTAACATCTCCTTCGGGACCGTACTATCAGCGTCCTGGGCTAAAGTTCAATGCGGCGGTGGTGCCTTCGTACAGCGTAGATTGGGCGAGTGTAAACGGGTGGTATGCGGGCGGGAACGAGATTGACTCGCATTCATGGTCGCATCAGTACTACACGACGAATCCGAATCCGTGCGGGACGGCTCCGTGTTCGCCGCCGTATCCGAATGCGCCAGCGATGAATATTCAATACACGGGACCGGGGACGGGCGCGGTACTGACGATTTCGGGAAACACTCTGAGCACTTCGGTGACTGGCGCCAGCGGGGACAATATCAGTCTCGATCTGACGGCTGCGCCTTACAACACACGGCAGGGGCTGCACGATTATCTTGCGGGGCTAGCACATTATGCGGTGAGCGATTCGAGTACGCCGCTGGCGCGACCGAATACTCACACCGTCAATCTGTTGAGCGTGACGAATCAGGACATCAAGAGCGCTGCGTTTGCGTTGTTGTATGACCAGACGAAGCTTGTGCCGGACGAGATGGCCTCGTCGAAGAGTGCTCTGCAGACGAATGTACCGGGGCTGACGGAAAGCTTCTATGTTTATCCGGATGGCATTGAAGATCCTTCAACCGAGGCGGATGCAGTTGTCGCGGGATACACGGCGGCGCGCGGCAGCCTGGCGATGAAGGGGCAGGACAACACGACCGGCACGGCGAATTCGACTTATTCGAATGGAATCAATGTTCAGAACATCACGAGCCTGGCGGCGATCGGGATTCATGGGATGAGCCAGGCACAGGTGAATCAGATAGTCGCGAGCCTGATATTTCGGGCGTCAGCGTGGGGCGTGCCATATGGATTTTTCACACATTACAACTCACGGAGTGATAACACACCGGACATAAGCAACACAGAGTTGGGATACCTGCTCGACGCCGTCACGGCGAATGGCGGTATGTGGATGACGAATATGGGTCTGGCCGGCGTAATCACGTCGGGGATCCAGGTGAATGGGACGACGCGGTACGCACAGAATCCCACGGGGGGAACGGCGAACTTTGCGGTGGCAGGAGCGAATTCGGCGACTGTAGGAAGAGGGAAGACGACTTCGTATTCAGTCGATCTGACTGGAATGGATCGGATGACGCTGGGGACATGGGACGTGGGAGCGAGTGCATACGTCTCGCAGAGATTCGGGGCAGAAGTGGGACCGGGGAATACGGTGGTCGGATGGTCTTCAAGCGGAGCGCCGGTGATGACGTTCGCGCCGGGGTTGCTCGGCGGGATGGAAGCGACGATCACGAATACAAATTCGGCTGTGACAGTCAATTGCGTCACGATGGATGGGTCGGTGCCGGCCACCAACCACGACGGCAGTACATGTGCGAATGGATTCGCCTCGTTACTGTCGCAGGGTGGCGGTTTCTTCAGCCTGACGCAGCCGGCGACGGTGAAGATCGTTTCAGGCGCAAAAAGTACCGCGGACAGCGTAGTAAGTTCTTATGCACTGACGATACCGCAACCAATAATTACAGCAACGCATTTTGGATTTCAGTGTGGAGCATGGTCGGATTGCGCCGGGGCGAACGGGGCGATTGCGTGGCCGAGCTATGCGGCGCTTCCGAAGTTGATGCGGTTACATGACTCTCGAACCGCGTGGCCGTGGGTGCAATACATCGGAACCGCGACAGCTTCAGGCAACACGCTGACGTGGGTTTCGGGGACACAATTCATCGTGCCGCCGGGGCAAAACGGAAGCACGTGGGTTGGACAGACGGTTGCCTACAACGGATCAACCTATACCATCACGGCGGTTGCTTCAGCGACGCAGATGACGGTGAGCCCGAGCATTGGAACGCAAGCGACGGCACTCCCGTTTACGGTGACGAACTGGCAGTACGTCGATGATTATGTGGATGCGATTGCTTCAAATCCGGGGATGATGGGAATGGAGACATTCACGTTGTTTCCGTGCGGTTCGGCGCCTAGTACGACGCATTGCGGGGATAACGGGCAATTTCCGAACGGGACATCGACGCCTCCGGCAGACTTCTCTTCGTCGGCGGGCAGTCCGAGCTACAACGCGTTTGTGACCGCGCTGGTGAACCATCAGACGGTGGGCGGACATAATGTGCGCGATTACGTCAAGGTGTGGGAGCTACAAAACGAATGGGATTTGCCGGTGCATCTGACGGATTGTGGGAACATGACGGCGTGCGGAACGCTCTTGTATCAGATGGTGACGCCGATCGCAGCAATCATCCGGAGGAATGTACCTGGGGCAGTGATTCTGGCACCGAGTGCGACACCCGCAAGCTCAACTTACAAGGCTGACTACGCGGGCTGGCTCAGCGCAGAAAATACGCAGGGCCGGATTTCGGATTTTCCGAACTGGCATCTTTACTTGTCGGGTGGCGCAGGGACTACGAACACTCCGGAAGTACAGTGGGCCACCTATGTTTCAGCCACGGGGACATTGCTGCCGATTCAGAACGCCGCCACAGGATGGAGTCTGACTGGATGGACTGACACGGAGACGAACTTTACCGGCAACGGTTATGCATGCTCGTCGCAGTATACGGAATCGGATTGCGCGGGGCAGATTGCACGGTGGCAGATTCTGCACGACAGCAACGGATGTCTGAGCCTGGACTGGTACAGATTTGTTACTACGATTCCGAATGGACCGAGTACGCCAGTGTCCTATGGGTCGGTGTATCAGAATCTGGAGACATTGCTTGCGGGTGGATATTTCACTGCGCCGGCGGCCAGCGACGGAAATAGTCCCGCGACATGGACGGCACCGTTTGTGCAAGCGAATGGGCACGTGGGGCTGTGGGTTTGGACGGATGGCGAAGCTGGGAAAGCATACACGGTACCTGGGGCATTTTCGACGTATCAGGATTTGATGGGAGGATCGGGAGCAGCATCTGGAGGAATCACGATTACTACGATGCCGATGTTGCTGGAGTGAAATCTCTTCATCACGGAGAGCACCGAGGGTGTGAAGAACCTTCAAAACCTTTCACTACAGAGGGCACAGGGTTTCACCAGGGGAAGTCAAAATCCTCATCGTCCTGTGAGTCACGATTGATTTCCGGACAAGTTGCACGCGTTGGACGGATGGCTTCCGATCCGGCGCGGAGGTGTGTTTTTCGAATTGGAGGATGAGTGATGAATCGAAGCAAGAGAGTTGGGCAAGTGGTTCTGGCGGGACTGCTGGGCTTGAGCCTGGTGATGACGGGATGTTCGAGCAATTGGGTGGATGAGGCTGAGCAGATTTCGGCGGCGATGATTCCCGCAGCGGCGAATCTGGTGACGCTGGTGGCTGCACTGCAAGGTCAGAGTGTGTCGGCGCAGGACCTGGCGATGATTCAGAATGCCGGGTCGCAGGCCGGAGCGGATTTGCAGCTTATGCGGTCGCTGATTGCGGCCTATCAAAAGGCGGATGCGGCGGCGCAGCCGGGGGTTCTGAATCAGATCCAGAGTGCGTTGAATTCGGCGCGGGGCAATCTGCAAGGGTTGCTTCCGGCTCTACATATAAAGGATGCGGCCACGCAGGCAAAGATTACGGCGGTGGTGGGGATTCTGATTTCGGAGGTGCAGTCTTTGGCGGCTGTGGTGCCTTTGGTGCAGGGATCAGAAACTGTAAAAATCTCACCACAGGGGACACAGGGTTCCACAGGGAAACCTTCGCTGCCGCTATCTGCTCGGGAGTTTGTGAAGTCTTACAACGCTGTGATGGCTGCTAAGAGCGG
>DATJWZ010000742.1:0-12312 GCA_035500795.1 Candidatus Eiseniibacteriota bacterium
AAGCCATTGCGCTCAAAATGCGCGATCACAGGATGATGAGTGGAGGGGAAATCATCTTGGCTGTCCGCGAGTGGCCCCCTGGAGTCTTTTTTGGGGCGCTTCACGCGGCCCTGAAGGGCCGCTCTTTCCACCGTGGTACGAATAGTGGCGTTCTCTAGACTCTGTTCATACTGTATCCGGTTTTCGCGCGCGGGGGCGCGCGCGCCACACTGAATTGGTGTCGTCGGCATTTCGCTCCTACGGAGCTTGCTTTGTGTTCTTCTTTTTCTCCCACGGCTTACGCCCCTTCGGCTTCACCTCAGGGCAGGCTGTGGGCTGCAATCTGTCGTTGCTTTGCGGCTGAAATCTTTTCGGCAAAGTAATCGATAGCTGCGCCGATCCAATGCGTGAACACGATAATCAAGATCCAGACCAGCTTTTCATTTCCTTCCGAGGCTCCTTGGTGGCGCACTCGATGATCATCCAGCCCCAGAAAACACTGCCTGCCAGGCGCATGCATCCCACGATCGCTGCAGTAATATTCCCGTCCTCATTGTTACGTTCATGTCTGATTTCGAGATTGACACGTGCAACCTTGGCTTTCGCGGAGGAGTCAAGCAACGTTGCTAATCGCAGCAAGCCTTGGCGCGGACTCCATCAATCCCTTCTTTAGCAATGATCGGGACCATGACGAGCGCAGCAAGCGGGTCTGCCCACCACCATCCGAGAGTGAGGTTGAGCAGCAAGCCCGTAAGTAGAATCGCCGACAGGTAGACACAGAAGTCCGTCTGTTTGGCATCGGCGTGCATAGCTGCGCTGCCGAGTTCGTTGCCGACCCTCTTCTTTGCCCGCGACAGAAGCGGCATGACGACAAGGGATACGCAAGCGAGGACAATTCCCGGAATGCTGTGCTCAGGAGCTTTTTTATGGAAGAGATCCGATACAGACTCGTACCCGACATAAAGGGCGAGTGACGAGAAGCAGATGCCAACGAGACGCAAGCTGCGCTTCTCATTTCGTTCCCGACTCAGCGCGTCGGCGTCCACTGACATTCTCCAGAGCAGTACCGTGCCAGACGTTACTTCTATGAAGCTATCAATTCCGAATCCCACCAGAGAGATGCTGCCGGCCACTACTCCAGAAACAATCGCCACGAGACCCTCAAGAACGTTCCACCCAATCGTGAAATACTCCAGGGATTTCCCGCGTTGCGCCACGGCTCGGCGATGTACAACGGTCTTCATCACTAGAGCATACCAATATCGATCGCAGGCCATGGAGAGAGACACTGCATCTTCAGTCGGCCCGAGCGAAGAGCAATTGATCATGCGGCATCCGACCTTGTGCGATGCAGGAATGAAGGCGATTTCGGTTTTGAACCCAGCAGAAGCGAGATTGGAAATTCAGGCGGGAGGGTGTGGAAGCAGCTTAATGCGCCACCGCCTATCGAGCGAACAAGCAGGCTCGCGACGGTTCGTGACTTACATTGCTTTATAAAGATTTCAATTCGGTCTGCCGTGCCAGGAATATTGCCAAGCTACAGAGACATTTTGATAGTCTCCCCCATAGCGAACATAGGCGCCATTGCTATAACTGAACTTCAGAGCCTGATGGGTGCTTACGGGCACCGAAATTGTGCCGCCGATCCGTGAGCTTTTTTGCAGACTAGCAACATTTTTTACTCCATTGATGCTGGTCTGCCCTCCCGTCCAGAAGTTGATGTCCAATGAGGTCCAAAGCCGAGGCTTGAAATCGTAACTGATATGGCTCTCACCGGCGCCGACAGGAGATTCCGTTCTGCTGTTCGTTCCGGGAGAAAAGGCGTTATGGGAGAAGAATTCAGGATTCTCCGTGAAGAACCACGCGGCGCCGTAGGCATCGAATATCCAATGTCCAACCCGGCGTGACAATCCAATTTCTGGTTTAAACGCCCAACGATTCGAGCCTTGATTGATGAGTCGCGTGGGATCATATTGTCCGGTTGGGGTGACCAGCGTAAGACTTGCACCCAAGAGCGTCTTCTGACGCCACCGCGCGTACTCTTTGACGTCCATTGCTCGCCCGCCTTTCAGGTTGACGGATACACGAAAGGTTGCATCAAGGAGGCCAGAGCGGCGGATTTCCCCCTCTGTGGGTGCGCCCGTCACCATGCCGCGGAGTCGGCCGACAGAGTAAGGCAGGGTGGCCGTGAAACTGGCGGACCGACCGAAGAAATTGAACGTGTGAAAGACGCTCAGAGCGGACAGGTTTGTCTCGGATGTTACGTTCGTGACGGGAATGGTTGGATCGAAGAGAACCGTACCGTTGAAGTATCCATACGTCAGGATGACGGCGTTGGTGTGGATTGGGGTGATGACATATGCTCGAGGCGTGAGGTCTTGGCCGCAACAGAGGTCGCAGAGGAGCAAAAGCGCAAAAAGCAGTCCTGTCGGTCCCATTCGCAAGCCTGACAGAGCCCATGATTGAGGCAGCACTGATGCCTCACAACTGGCACTTCTACTAGGAATGGGGACAGGACGCGGAAATCGCAATGACACTCAACATCGCCACTCATATATCCTTCGACTGCGCACGCGCTCCGAATGACAAAACGTCTTTTCCGTCTCTTGTGCAACCCGCGTCCCACACAATCAGATTTTCCACTCACGCCACAATCGCAACCGTGCAACCTGCACAGAGTCAAATCCCCACTCCTCCCAAAATCAGGGAGAGATGGGACACCCATCATGGCTCATTTTCGTTACAAGCTTTCTAGCGGGACGCTTTGATTGTGGCGGACGAAGGCCTCGGCGAACTTGACGCCGCATTCCATGCCGCGGAAGCGGTTCATCATGTCGTGCAGGATGTAGAAACTTGTTTCCGGCTGCTGGCTGGCGTGAGCGTCGCAGGCGGCGTGCTTGCGGCTCTCGGTTTGCGTGATGTCGACGTAATGCGTGGGATGAAAGATCTGCGTCTGCTCGCCCTGATCGACCTCGTAGTAGTAGAGCGCGAACTTCTTGCCGCTTTCGAGCCACGCGTCGTAAGTCAGCAAAGAGGCGGCGCGATGGTCGCGGTGACTGTCGACCGGCCAGTGTGTGAGAACGATGTCGGGATGAATGCTATCTAGTATCTTGCGAAAGTCGGCGTAACGGGTGCGATTGAGTTCGGTGTCACCATCGATTTGTCCGGCGAACATCGGTCGCGCTTTCAGGATTTCGCATGCCTTTTCGCTCTCTGCCGTGCGAATGGTTGCGGCTTCCTGATGAGTTTTGCCTTCGATGCCGGCTTCTCCGCGGGTGAGATAGAGGATGGTGACTTCGTGGCCGAGGCTGGTGTGAAGGGCGATGGTGCCGCCGCAGCCGGATTCGGGATCGTCGGGATGTGCGCCTACGACTACGAGTTTCGGCTTTTGGTTGGGAGTGGCGTTATCTTTTGGCAAGCCCAGGCTGGCGAATCGGGTGCCGGAGGCTGCGGCTAGTGCAGCAGACTGGCTTAGTAGTTCCCTGCGCGTGATGGTCATAACACCTCGCCTCGCTTCGCATCGGCTGGCGGACGAAGGCGTCCGCCCCACACACACCACTACTTCTTGCTTCTACGCAGCGGTGGGATTCGTTTTTCCGGGACTTCCCTCTCGATACGGTCTGAGAGTTTGTGCAGTGGTCGGTCTAATTTCGAGGAGCGCTGATTCCCTTTTTCCGCGACTGCGAGTCCTTGTGCGGTATAGGTGGCTTCGGCGAAAGATGATCCCGACTTCGCTTGGGCTACTGCGAATACGCCGTGTGGGATTCCGTTGATGAAGGCTGTGGCGACGTAGTCTCCGACCATCAATCCATTTTGCGAGTCTGGCAGCCAACTGAGCTGCATGGGTGCGGCGGTGATTTGTGAGGGATCGCTCCACGTGGCTCCGCCATTGGCGGAGGAGATGTATCCGACGAAAAGCTGGCAAGTGGTGACGTCACACTGACTCTGCGAGTAATAGTAGTAGTGCAGCGCAATGTGCGCGCTTGCGCCGGAGGTGGCGGGATCGATGCCGAGGCCGGGGATGAAGTGATCGACCGTGCTGGTTGTGTCGTCCATGGGAATTCGAGTGACGGCGGACCAATTCGAGCCGTCGGCAGAAGTGCTGTAGACGAGATCATTCGTGGTGCACGATGCTCGGAAGCGGCAGTCTTCCCAGACGACCCAGATATTTCCGGCGCCGTCGATGGCGGCGGAAGGCAGCGGGCCGCTGCGAAGGCCGCCTGCATCGGCGTGGTATTGAACGTTGGAGATGGTGACGGGATCGGTCCAGGTTGCGCCGCCATCGGCAGATAGGAACGCCGAGATATTTGCCGCCGTAGCGCCAACAAAAGTCTCGATGGGCACGACGACAGTGCCGTTTGGTTGAGCTAGAGGCTGGCCTCCGATTCCCGTTACCTGACTGGGAGTTGCGACGCCGAGAGTCCAGGTCCGGCCGCCATCGGTGGAGGTGCTCATCAGGATGCGATCGTTGTTGCCGGGATCGTCCCACTGCATGTAGCAGTTGCCGTAATGCGGACTGGCGGGCCAGGTGTCGCAGGCGACCCAGTTCTTGTCGGAACTCGAGCCCGAGAGGCTCACGTTGACCGGAGACTGCCAGGTGAGGCCTCCGTCGGTGGAGCGATTGACGGCGACGGCGGGAGTGGCGGTGGTGGCCGAGAGAGGGAGCGAGGCGATCATCCAGACTTGATGGGCCGCGTCGTAGGCGACCACCGGGTCGCTGGCGGCGTCGTAGGGACCGCTTCCTTCGCCTGTGGTGAGGCCGGGAAGAAAGCCGTGCTTCCAGGTCTTGCCAGCGTCGGTCGATGTGGCCCAGCCGATGTCGGTGCCTCCGCCTTGGGAAATGCGTCCCGTCTGAAAGGCGGCGACCAGCGTGGAACCGTTCGCGATCATGTGCGGTTCGACTTCGGTGGCATGCTGTCCGGGGCCGATGGTGTATGGGTCGGAACTGATCTGCGTGAGGTTCGATCCAACGGGATTGACGGGTGGCGGATTGCCGCCTTGATTGAACGAATTGGATCCGGACGACCCGGAACAGGCTGTCAGTACAAGTATTGACGCGATTGCGGAAGAGACGAGAATGTTCTTGCAGAACAATCCAAACATGTTTTCCGTCATCGGACAGGCCCTTTGGTGGGAACAAAGACTATAGCGAGATCATCATTATAGACACTGCTCCATTGAGGCGTTCGGTTGAGTATTGCTGCCAGGGCGGAGTTCCTGGGCAACACGATGCAGGCGGCTCGTCCGCTCAGAAATTGGTCCCAGTTGGGCTCGACGTGGATCATCTTCAGGTAGGACTTCAGGTACGGTTCGCCATAGAAGTCGTGGCGGTCGTCGATGACAACTTTGTTGTGGGGGTAGAGGCGGTAGATCAGATATCCGCCCCAATAATCCGGGCTGAGGACCGGGCCCTCGATTGTGTTGCTCTGCAGGTAGTTCACTGCGCCTACCGGCATACGAGTGGGTGAGAAGTGCGCGTCCATCAGCGGTTGCGAACCTATATGACCACCGTTAACGGCAATCGCAAGAGTTAGGAGGGTGGCTGCGATTGGCCAGAGATGGCCGCGCATCTGCGAATCTACCACCCGCATTCTCGGGAAAAATCCTGTGCCACTGAGCGATGGGAGCAATGGTCCGATGATCAAGACCAGCAGAATCGAAGATGTGGGGATGTTCCGGGCCGAGTAAAGACCTGCGTAAATGGAAAACAAAACCAGCAGGATGTGGCTTAACTTTAACTGCTTGCCCCTACATGCGGTGACTCCAACCGTGAGCAGAAGAATGACGAGGAAACATTGCGGGGCAATGTTGTGGAAGTTGGCGGACTGGAATTCCTCGATGTGGCCCATCAGGAAGCGATTGGAGAGATAGCCGAGGATGTGCTCGTGCAGCCTCCATCCGTAGGGGTTCACGAGGCTTGCTACCAAGGAGACGAGTCCGATCAAGAAAAGTTCGCGAGTTCTCTTCCCTGCAGCTATTTTTTGTAATGACTCTTCAATGCGCGACGCTTCCAGCTTCCACCAGGTTCGCAAAGATCCGAGCCAATAAATAAAGAGCAGAACGAAGCCGAGGAGAAATCCACCGTGCACGTTGACCCAGACCACCATGAGTAGGGGTAGGAGCCAGAGTTTGCGATGCCGGGTGCGACTGGGAATTTCTGATTCGGTTGAATCGAGGATCCAGAACCACGCAACCACGAAGAGCCAACTCAACACGTGGGGGCGAGCAAGGAAGTGAATCATCGATGCGCCGATTGCCAAGAGCGTGAGGATGAGAACGCTGAACAGATTCGTTCCTCGCGCAATTAAGAGATGGAATACGCAGGCGAACACCGCAGCGATGACTAGTGCGGTAAACCAGGCGACTCCGTTGAGGCCACTGTTTGTCTCGAATTGACCAATGACGACGTCATAGAGCCATTCCCAAGCGAACCATGGTTTATTGATCTGGGAAGAAAAAGGATCAACTCGTGGGATGTGATGCGTTGCGGTAATTAATTGTCCGGTACGGATGTGCCATCCAGTTCCGGCATCGCTCAGGAGTTTCACTGAGAGTGGCGTGAACAGCAGAGTCGCGAGGATGGCGACAAACAACAAGTCGCTGACGGACGGCATCAACCAGCGGGTGAACGCCGGGGTGGCGGTTGGCATACTGCCGGCTGAAGAACTTATGGAACCGTCTGCCATTGCGTGAATCTTATAGAGGTGAGGCATGGAGCAGCAATATGAGCGAGAGACCTCGGGTTGTCATAGTGGGTGCGGGATTCGGTGGACTGAATGCCGCGCGGTCGCTGGGGAATGCGGCAGTGCAGATCACGGTTATCGATCACAAGAACTTTCATACATTCCAGCCGCTGCTGTACCAGGTGGCGACGGCGGGCTTGTCGCCGGGTGAGATCGCCGCCCCGATCCGCTCGATTCTGAGCTCGCACAAGAACATCGAAGTTTTGATGGGCGATGTGATTGGGATCGATCTGGAAAAGCGCGTTGTGGAGACGGCTGAAACGAACGTTCCGTATGACTATTTAGTTGTGGCGGCGGGCGCGACACATTCGTATTTTGGGCACGACGAGTGGGAGCCGTATGCGCCGGGATTGAAGACGATTGAAGATGCACTGGAGATCCGGCGGCGCGTGTTGTTGGCGTTTGAACTCGCGGAGCGGCAGGCGGCCAGCGGAGAAGGAGACACGCCGCTGAATTTTGTCGTCATCGGCGGCGGACCTACCGGCGTGGAACTGGCTGGAACTCTGGCGGAAATCAGCCGGTATGCGTTGGCGCATGATTTCCGGTCGATCGATCCGGCGCGAACTCACATCCTTTTGCTTGAAGGAGGTCCCCGGGTATTGCCCACGTATGCGGAGGATCTCTCGCGCAGTGCGGAAGAGCAGCTTAAACATCTGGGCGTGGAGGTGCGGACTTCCACCTTGGTCACGCAGGTGGAAGCAGGCGCGGTGCAGTTCGGCAACACTCGGATTCCGGCGACCGTTATCTTGTGGGCTGCCGGAGTTGCTGCATCTCCTCTGGGAAAAATACTCACAAAGTCGGTCGACCGCGCGGGCAGAGTTCCCGTTGAGCCGGATCTCACGCTGGCCGGACATCCCGAAGTTTTTGTGATCGGCGATCTTGCTGCGGCCAAGGATGAGAAGGGGAAGTTGCTGCCTGGCGTGGCTCCGAACGCGATCCAGCAGGGCAAGTACGTGGCGAAAGTCATCCGCGAGGAAACGGAATCTGCGGATGGGAAGAGATCAAAGAGCGCCCGCAAACCGTTTCATTATTGGGACAAGGGGAGCCTGGCGACGATTGGCCGGTCCGCGGGTATTGCGCAGTTCGGGAAGATCCATATCTCGGGATTCATTGCGTGGCTCTCGTGGCTGTTTGTGCACATTTTCTTTCTGATCGGTTTTCGTAACCGGATCTTAGTATTCATTCAATGGGCGTGGTCGTATCTGACCTACGAGCGTGGAGCGCGGCTGATCACCGGAAGCACTTACCTTCCGGGGTGGACTACGCCGGAAACGCCCGTGGTTACGAAAGCGCAGGCGGGCGCGGAAGAAATTCATTCCGGGGCGCGGAAATAGGAAGAAAATAGAAGTGGTAGCATTCGAGGCTTGGCGGCGCACGACCTCAGGGGCTGAAGCCCTGCATTTGTGCTGGGCAGACGGCGCGGCTGTAAGCCGCGCCCTTTCAAAGCCGGAGGGGTGACTGGGAATGTTGGCTTCGAGGAAGCTGGCTATGAAGAGATTTTCTGCCTTGAGCTTTATTTTCTGCGTTGTCGGCGTTCTGGTTTTGTCGCGTCCTGTTTCGGCGGAGATTCTCAAAATCGTGGTTGATGACACGATTCAGCCGATCAGTGAGGAATACATTGCGCGGGCCATTGCGGAGGCGGCGCGGCGAAACGATTCAGCTGTTTTGATTGAGATCAATACGCCGGGTGGGCTGGTCGACTCGACCCGGCAGATCATTGAGCACATCACGACCTCGGCGGTTCCCGTCATTATTTATGTCACTCCGAGTGGCAGCCGTGCGGCCTCGGCGGGATTTTTCATTCTCGAGTCTGCGGACATCGCGGCCATGGCTCCTGGCACAAATACGGGAGCGGCCCATCCGGTCATTCTTGGTGGTGGCAAGATGGATGACGTGATGAAAGAGAAGATGGAGAACGATGCGGCCGCGTTGATGAGGTCTGTTGCATCGCGCCGGGGACGCAATGTTGAGGTGGCGGAGAGTACCGTACGGCAATCGAAGTCGTTCACCGATCAGGAAGCGTTGGCGCAGCATTTGATCGACTATGTGGCGTCGAACGAAACAGATTTGTTCAAACAGATCGACGGAAAAAGTTTCAAGCGGTTCAATGGGCAGGATGTGACACTGAAGTTGGTGAATCAGCCGGTCTCTGTGTTTGGTATGACGCTGAAGGAGAAGATTCTGGCGTACCTGATGGATCCGAACATCGCGTTTTTGATCCTGGCGATTGGTGCGCTTTCGTTGTACGTCGAGTTCAATCACCCCGGGGCGATCATTCCAGGGACTGTCGGCGTTGTGTTCATTCTGGTTGCGGCTTTTGCGCTGAATTTGCTGCCTACGCGCTTTGCGGCTTTGGTGCTGATTTTGGGCGCGTTCGCTTTGTTTGCCGCTGAGGCTAAGTTCGCATCGCATGGAGTGCTAACGATTGGCGGGATTGCTCTGCTGACTCTGGGTGGACTGCTGCTGGTGGATGCGCCGATCCCCGAGATGCGGGTGCATCTGGTGACTGCGCTCGCCATCAGCATTCCTTTGGGCGGGATTACGGCGTTCCTGATGAGCATTGCGCTGAAAGCAAGACGGAACAAGGTCGTTACGGGGGAGCAGGGATTGGTTGGGGAAACTGGCGTGGCGCAGACGGCGCTGTCCCCGGGCGGCAAGGTTTTTGTGCACGGCGAGTTATGGAATGCGATTGCGAGATCGCCGCTGCCGGTGGGGCAACTCGTTGTGGTTCGCAGGATCGATGGACTTACGTTGGAGGTTGAGCCGGTGGCAACCGTGGCTGCGCCGCCTGCCGCGGCGTTGCAGGTTTAGCAAGCGTTACGGCGCGGCTCAAAGCCGCGCCCTTTCAAGACAGTTACCTAAGCAAGAAATACAAACGCTCATTTCAGCGTGAAGACTGCGTTCACGTGAGCGGTGACCGTGACATTCTGGGGAGTGAAGTCTTCCGTTGGTGCGGGCGTTGCCGGGGCATTTGCGCCAGCTACCATGGCTCGGGCCATGCGAGGCATGGGCATCCTCTGATTTTCGAAGGTATCGACGGATGCGTACGAGAGTTCGCCGGCACTGCGACCGCTCGCCTTGGCGATTGTGTCAGCCGAGGCTCGGGCCTTGCGATACGCGTCTTCTACCGCTCGACTCTTGGCTTCATCCATATTCTCAAGCGTGTAGCTGAGCGTCTGAGTCTCGCTGACATTGGCGCTGGCCAATTGCTCGGTGATCGGACCGATTTTCGAGAAGTCCTTCAGCTTGAGAGTTACGTCTGTTGTGACGCGGTATCCGATGACGCGTTGCTTGGGCTTCCACTCATACATGGGCTGGACGGAGAAGAATCCGACTGTAGCAGCTTTGGGATCGAGACCGTTGGTGCGGAGTACCTGGCGGATCTGGTCAACGTTTTTCGCGGCGCGTTGGTAGGCTTCTTGCGAGCTGTTATCTTGCGCGGAGACGTTCATCTGAAGTTCCGCGGTGTCGGGCGCGGCTTCGAATTTGCCGTCAGCGCCTACGTAGACCGTGTTGGGTTGGGCGGTGACGGACGGGTGATCTTGGGCCACCACGCCGATTGCGGAAAGAGCGACGAATGAGAAAAGTAGAGTCGAGAATTTCATAACGCCTCCGTGGCGATTATCAGCAGGTTATCGCTTGCGCTCAAGGATAGAACGTTAAGAGGCGGGGAAATTGCGGGGGGAAAGCTGACCCCAGCGGCTAAAGCCGCATTGTTGTCGGATTAATACGGCGCGGCTGGAAGCCGCGCCCTTTCAAAACAAGTTCGAGAGAGCGTAGATTATCGCAGCATCAGGTTGCGATCCAGGCGAATTTCCAGGGCTGTGCCTTTATCGAGGATCAAGTCGTGGCCGGATTCGAAGGCTGTCATGGCGCTGTCGGCGGCGCCGTTTCCGGCACCGGCTGCGGCTCCGCGCTTGCCTCCACCATTGTGAGCGCCAGCGGCCGCGCCTTCACCGGCTCCGACTACTACGGCTTCGGCGATTTCTTCTTTGCTCATTCCCTTTCGGCCGATTTCACCTTCTTCTCCAATTTGCTTCAAGCCATGTTCGCCGGGAACACCCGTCACCGTGGCGATGAGAGGAGCCCATCCGTGACCAGTGTCGATTTCGTCGAAGCTCAGCAAGAGGCGGCGGTTCAACCCGGGCTCGACGGCGCTGACGTGGCCGTGAATCTTTCGCCCTGCGTTCAGGGTCTCGCCGTCTGTTGCCTGAACCGGCTCGGCGAGACGGGCATTGAAATGGTCTCCGGCCTTGACGGAGTGGGTGTCGAGCTTGTCCATGAGCTGAATCAGAACGACTGTGCCCTGGGGAATTGCGTTGGTTGGAGCAGGTGGGGCGTCCTGGGCAAAGAGCGGAAGACAAATGAGCGCGAGAATCGCAATGAGGCCGCTGGCCGTTTTAGACATAGGGTCTCCTGGGAAGTGGCAGTTGATTGGATGGAGGGAAGGCTGGTTTTGGCTGCTTGGCGGTAAAGCTGTGACGGTGCAGGTTTTGCGGGTGACCAGTGCAGAGTGGTCGGCGCAGTTATGGCGCGAGGGACAACAGGTTTCCCTGTCGTCGCTGCGCGACTTGTCGGAATGAGAAGAGATTTAGCCTGTTGCGGGGTGTGGGCCAGCGACAGCGAGGACATCGACATTGAGCGAATCCGAGTGAAGTCCGGCGACAGTTGTGGATGGGACCTTACCAGTGGCGGGCATCATGCCTACGGCACAATTCTTGCCGGATTGCTTGGCGCGGTGCAGGCCGCGGTCGGCGAGGGTAAGTACCTCTTCATAGCTGAGGGCACGGGGATTGTCGGCAAACCAGGGGAAGGCGGCCCATCCCATCGAGCAGGTGCGATGAATCGTCTGCTCGGACTTGCCCAGTTGGAAGGGCGCATCTGCCACCGCGGAAAGGACACGACGGGCGAGGAGTTCGGCTTCGTTGCGGTCGGTGTAGCGGGAGACGATGAGGAACTCTTCTCCACCCCAACGGACGAGAACGTCGGAGTGGCGAATGGAAGAACTGATCCGTCGCGCCATTTCCACCAACAGGCGATCTCCAATGTCGTGTCCGTATCGATCGTTGATCTCTTTGAAGTTGTCGGCGTCGATCAGATAGAACACAAGGTCGCGGGTGTGAGAGTCGCGTTGGTCAGCGTGGGAACGAAGCGCCTGGCCGACGTCGGCTTCGATCGTGGCGGAGAAATAGCGGCGATTGCGGAGTCCGGTGAGAGGATCGGTCAGCGAGGCCTCTTGCAGCACCTGGTTGGTGCGGCGCAATTCGATGTTGAGACGGCGATGTTTCATAAATAACAAGAGCGCCATCACGAACATTGCGGATAGCGTTACGAGCACGCGGAAGTGGGACGCACGATCGGGCAATCGGGGATCGAGCAAGGCGTAAAGAGCGACGATGGGCAGCGAGAGAACCGCAATCGCGGAGAGATTCGACATCCAGGAGTTGTAGGACTCTTCTGATGTTTCCTGCGCCGGGACAAGCTCGGCTCCGAGCCACGCGGCGACCGAATAGAGGGCGAAGGAGCCAGAGTAAGGAATGTCGTACCAACTGCCGGTGAAGTAGATGTCTTTTTCAAGAGCGCGGTTCAG
>DATJWZ010000743.1:0-1115 GCA_035500795.1 Candidatus Eiseniibacteriota bacterium
TATACATAACGTCTTAAGTGATTGCGCATAATCTGCGCAAGGTCTCACTGCCATGAGACCATTTCTGAAACTGGGTTTCGACAACTTCCTCGATTTCCTTGAGAGTATGGAAGTAGCGATTATGCAGACAATTCCGACGTATCAGCTTCCAGACCCGCTCCACAGGATTCAGGTCCGGGCTATAAGGCGGCAAGAAATCGAGAACAAAGCTATCAGCGTGTTCTTCCCGCCATTCCCGATGCAGCGTGGCATGGTGGTACTTGGCGTTGTCGGTAATCAGAACCATTTTGCGGCCCGAGGTGGAACCAACCTCAATCAGTCTCTTCATGAAGTCATGGAAAGTCTGAGCATTGAACTTACCGGGCTCTTGCATGGCGACAAACAATCCGTCCCTGAGCCTCACTGCGCCAAAGTACCCGACGCTTTTACGGCCGGGGAAATGCCGAAGCACGGGATCTTTGATCTCGGGCGGAATCCACATCCGGCAACGCGAACCGTATTGCTGGAAATGAACTTCGTCCAGCGCCCACAGGTCGATTCCCTCGTCCTGGTTTATGGCTCGCAGTTTTTTTTGTGCTCATCCTGTCGTTCAGGGTCTGCCCTGGCGATCACAGGCCGCGGCTTCCGCATCCGGAACCCAAGCTGCCGGAAAAGACGCTGGCATTGCCGCACTCCCAGCGTGATTCCGTATCGTGACTGGATGAACTCTGACAAGGTCTTGCCGTCCCAAAGATTGGTGCCCAATCCAACATCCAATGGAGATTGGCGAAGGATTTCCCCGATCTCATGGTACTGTTCGTCTCCGATTCGAGACGGCCTTCCTGGTCGCTCCAGGTCGATCAGCCCGGAAAGCCCCTCTTCTTCGAATTGGTGGACCCAATATTCGACTGTCCGAGGAGCATCTCCGTATAACCGGGCGACTTCGGGGCAACTCATCCCCTGCGCGACGAGAAGCACCGCATGGAGACGGTGGTCGTACCGAGAATCCGGTGACCGGCGAATCTCATCTTGGAGGGCAAGAACTATCACATCGGCATCGGCTATCGTGAGCTTTTTCATGCTCCGATGATACCACAACCCATAGCTATACGCAATTATTTATGACGTTATGTATA
>DATJWZ010000744.1:0-4964 GCA_035500795.1 Candidatus Eiseniibacteriota bacterium
GCTTCCTTAACCCTTTGCTCGCCGCCTTCATTCACGTCACCTCGGAACTGGCCTTCATCCTCAACTCCGCCACACTGCTACCATCGGTGCGCTCCGCCAACCAATTCGTCCGCGGTATTCTTTTGCACTCTGCCCCTCCAGCACACCGGGGGCACAGCGTAAGTTCCGCTGACGCAGACTAGACTCGCTCATCCCTCATCCAATTCGAGCCCATGGACAATTTCTCACTCACGACCAAGCGCATTGTTATCGGGCATCTTACCGTCTGCCAAGCTTGTTGCTGTGGCAATACTGAAAATGGCCGCCCGCCCGTCCCGGTGGAGTGGCTTAAGAAAGAATGGGGCGCGCGAGGCTTCTCAAACGCGTCCAACTGAGCATCAGCGGCTGCTTCGGGCCCTGCGATGTTCCCAACGTCGTCACCATCTCTAACGAAGCCAGCACCCTCTGGCTCGGCCAAATCTCTGAGTTCCAGCAATATCAGGCTCTGGTCGACTGGGCCTCTCGTTGCAAGGACGCGGGCGAACTCGTGCCGCTCCCCAAAGAGTTTCAACGCCACACCTTGCACCCATTTCGGAATCCAGATTCGAACTCTATGGCCGAACCGGGTTACACGGACGGGGAAAAACGAATGGAGAATCTGACCCTGATTCCTTTTTCCATTCGCTCAACACCCGATAAGCCAAATCAGTTAGCGGAAGTGGTTCGGAAGAGCCCGGCGTCTTCACGTCGTTTCCCAAACGGATGAGACGATGCTCCCAATCCACTTGGTTCCAACGCAGCCGAAATCCTTCGCTGTAAGTCCTTCCTCCCGTTTGGACGAGCAGAAAAATGCCCACGCGAAGATGCGGAGGGGCCGCTTTCAAAATGCGGTTCTCTTGATCGAAGGTGAGCATTTGCTTGTCTGGCCGCTCGCGGAGTTCGTTAAAGTGCTTCACTCCACGAGCCGGATTTTCTGGGATGTATTGGCGGCGTGTTGCAAGGTCCATCACGCACGTGAGGCATTCGAGCTCGCGATTGACGGTCGCACCCTTTAATGTGCGACCCCTGCAGCGAATCGAAGGCTGTTGCTGGTGCTGGTCGCGGTATTCCTCGAGTAGCTTGTTGTTCTTGATGGCACGTTTGCGTTCTTCCGAGAGCGATGTGTGGTGACTGACGGCACGGTGAATTTCGACCGGTTGCCTTTCGCTTGACGTTGCTACGGGTCAAACCCAACGAACCCGACGGGAGTCATAGAGTTGAGGTAAGACGTAGCTAAAGTTTGTCCTTTTTCTTGACCCATTTTCTTGGGGCACCGAAAAGCGAGCGGCTGCTTTATCGGAGGGAACCCAACGGGGTAAGGGCGGAACCGGGAAAGCAGAAAACGGGAAGGTGCAGGGCGCAGGAATTAGCCCGAAGCAGTGCCCAGAAAAGTGAGCGGCAGAAAGAGGCAGCCTACTGGATTAAGCAAGAATCGGCTCGGGAGAGCAGGCCGTTCTGAAAGCGCCAGCGGAAGAGATTACAGAAGATTAGAGTCGTCTGCGGGTCGTTCTTAGCTCAGTGATATGGGCTCGAGGCGAATGGCTCAACATTCCCGGTCGCGATACAGTCCATACTCACTGGGGATACAGGCGAGATTCCCAAGACCGGCGAGCCGGGCCGCACCGACCACGCTGTCCCTAACTCCACTCCGGCCGAAGTACCCCGCCTTACAGCGTCGCAGGCCTTCACTCCGGATCGTCTGTCACCAAAATCAGACCTTATGAAATTCTTATAGCATCTGCACGACTTCCTTAACTCCCGGTTGCCATTATCGCGTTGATTGTCAAGCGCGATCCTGCTTTGCAGACAGCGTATAGAACGACACGGTTGGAAACGGCGACAGAGATGTGGATTTTCCTTACGCTTGTCGGTCTCGGTCTGGTGTTCATGTTGTACACGCTCGTCCGGTTCCATGCCGAAACCGAGAGGCACAGGCCTCGACCGCGTCCAGGGACGGATGCGAAGCCTGATTCTGCGGGCGAAATGCAATTGTTGCATATGAATTCGAAGCAGGGTGACGGGAACGGTTCCGTGTAGATGGGTATGAAAGGATGGAGTCATGGTGACGGGGAGATTTCGGTTCGCAGTATTAACGTTAATGGTCATGTGGTCGGGCGCCGCAATCGCGCAAGACGCACCCTCGGCAGCGCCAGGAAACCAAGAAGCTCTTGAAAAGCAGGTTGAGGAATTGCGAAGTTTGGTGGCACAGCTTTCGAAACGAGTCGAGAGTCTCGAAGGGCGGCCTACAGCCAAGGGAGCGAGCGCGGAAATCGCCCCAGAGAGCACGACCGTGATTGCCGGAGTCGGAGGGCAACCAGTCGCACAGACTATACAATCCACATCAGGCGCTCCGCCATCGGGCGAGCATGGTGCGACCGACTTTCTCCGGGGCACGACTCTTAATCTCATGCTGGACGGGTATTACGGCTACAACTTTAATTCGCCCGTTGGCCGGGTGAATTTGCTCCGAGCGTACGATGTGAGCAGCAATAGCTTCAGCTTGAATCAGGCGACCGTGGTGCTTGAGCGCGCACCGGATGTCTCTGTGGGTCGCCGATTTGGTGCGCGAGTGGACTTGCAGTACGGTCAAGCGACGGAAACGGTCCAAGGAAGTGCTTCGAACGAATTGCGTCCCCAGACCTATAGACCGGTTTTCCAGGCCTACGGCACGTACATCGCGCCTGTGGGAAGCGGGCTGACGGTCGATTTTGGCAAGTGGGCCAGCTCTCTGGGTGTGGAAGGCAACTACAACAAAGACCAAATCAACTATTCGCGATCCTATTGGTTCGACTTCTTGCCGTTCTATCACATGGGATTCCGTACCAGCTACAACCTTACACAGAAGGTGAACGTGGCGTACTGGATCGTGAATGGTGCCCAGCAGACTGAGGACTTTAATGGGTTCAAGTCACAGGCGTTCATCTTTACGTTGAAACCAATCTCGACGGTGTCATGGAACGTGAACTACTATTTCGGCCAGGAGCAACCTGACGTCGTTCCAGTCTTGAATCCGGAATTTCCCGCTGGGCCCACCCAGCCGGGCTTGCCGACCACACCCGTGGTTCCCACGCCTAACGGCCGGGAACATATTTTCGACACCTATGTAGCCTGGAACGCAACGCCGAAGCTAACTCTAGTGGCCGAAGGAGACTACGTAATTAATCGAGTGTTCTCAAATTCTGCTCCTGCACACGTCAGCGGCGGCGCCGCGTATGCGCGGTATCAACTAACTCCCAAGTTCGCAGTCGCTGGGCGTGCGGAGTATTTGTCTGACCGGGGCGGACTCTTCAGCGGTGCAACCCAGGCTTTGAAAGAAACCACAGTTACAACGGAGTACAAATTCGGGGACGGATTCTTGACACGATTGGAGTGGCGGAGGGATTTCTCAAATCAGGCATTCTTCCGCACACAGACGCCCGGAGAATTAAAAAAGGATCAGAACACTCTGGAGCTGGGGATGATCTGGTGGTGGGGCCAAAAGCAAGGCTCGTGGTAAATGCCAACAGTTTCGCGGAAGGAGTAAAACGATGATGCTGGACATAGTTTTTCTTGCAGCAACGGCAGTGTTTTTCGCAGTAGGAATTTTCTACGTTCGCGGCTGCGAACGCCTGAAAAAGGAGTAATGCCATGTCTCTAGGTAATGCAGCGCTACTGGTGATCTGTGCTCTTTTATGTGGATACCTGCTCTACGCCTTGCTGAAGGCTGAGGAGTTTTAACAATGACGGCGAATGGTTGGTTCCAAATTGGATTATATCTCTTTGTGATCTTCCTGGTCACGAAGCCCATGGGCATTTTCATGACAAGGGTTTTCAACCGAGAGAAGACATTTCTCGATCCTCTGCTCAGACCAATCGAGAAGGCTGTATATCGATTGACGCGAGTCGACGAGCGACGAGAAATGCGTTGGACGGAGTACACCATTTCCATGCTGCTCTTTAGCGGCGTTTCGATGGCTCTTTTGTATCTGATCGAGCGCACACAGAGATGGCTGCCGCTCAATCCACAGAAACTTCCAAATGTGGATCCAGCCTTGGCTTTTGGCACGGCCGCGTCGTTCACCACCAATACGAACTGGCAGGCTTATACCGGCGAGTCGACGATGAGCTATCTCACACAGATGGCGGGTTTGGCCTATCATAATTTTGCATCCGCCGCCGTCGGCATTGTTCTCGCCATCGTTGTCATCCGCGGCATAGCGCGAAAGGAAACTGAGAAACTCGGGAACTTCTGGGTCGATACGACGCGTTGTCTCCTCTGGGTTCTGCTACCAGTTTGCTTGGTCGGGTCGATGGTTCTGATCTCGCAGGGAGTGGTTCAGAATTTTAGGCCGTACACGACAGTCGATTTAATTCAGCCGTACGTAGCGCAGGCCACGGGCGCAGACGGTAAGACCACCACACAGACGATCACTCAGCAGGTGATTGCCCAAGGCCCCGTCGCCTCTCAGGAAGTAATCAAGGAATTCGGTACCAACGGCGGAGGATTCTTCAACGCTAATAGCGCCCATCCTTTTGAGAATCCGACTCCGTTTTCGAATTTCTTCGAGATGGTCCTGATCTTTGCGATTCCCTCCGGACTGACGTACACGCTCGGTCGAATGACAGGATCACTGCGTCACGGTTGGGCGGTTTGGGCCGCGATGGCTTTCCTCTTCCTGGCGGGTGTGTCCACCGCCTATTGGGCGGAGGCGCGAGGCAACCCGCTTTTGTCAGGAACCGACCAGCGGGCAAGTGCACTACAGCCTGGCGGAAACATGGAGAGCAAAGAGGTTCGGTTCGGCATTGCGAACACCGCTCTGTTCGCAACCGTGACCACCGACGCCAGTTGTGGCGCGGTGAATGGCATGCACGATTCGTTTACACCGCTCGGCGGAATGGTGCCTCTCATCAACATCATGCTCGGCGAAGTCGTTTTTGGCGGAGTTGGCGCAGGACTATATGGCATA
>DATJWZ010000745.1:0-6920 GCA_035500795.1 Candidatus Eiseniibacteriota bacterium
AATGGAAGCATACCGACGACGTCGTCGACCTCATGCGCGAATCCATGCCAGCTCGCGATCTCGACCACCACAACTGTGAAGGCAATTGCATCCGGCGGAGGCTATGTCTCCAGTAATGTAGCCGTCGCGACCTATATAATCGCCGCAAACAACCCGACGTTCTCGCCAGGATCAGGCACCTACCCGACCGCGCAGAACGTAACCATCTCCGACACCACGGCTGGCGTGACGATTTACTACACAACAAACGGATCGATCCCGACAACGTCATCGACCCCGTGTTCAAACCCATGCAGCATCACGGTTGCGACTTCGGAAACAGTGAAAGCTATCGCCGCCGGAAACGGCATCTCGCAAAGTGGCGTGGCTTTCGCCACCTACACAATCACAGGACACTGACCCTGCCCAAAGCAAGAAGGCCTTCGCGAAAGCGAGGGCCTTTCTTGTTGGAGGTTTGTCAGTCGAGAACAGCAGGTTCGTGCAAGGCGCTGCCTACTGCACCGGCATTCCATCGGGCGCAAACACTGGAAATCCGTCCCAAGGCCGCGCTAACTTCAACTCGGTAAATGCCGCGTTGCGGTCGTATCCAAAGAGAAACAGTCCATAGTTGTAATGCAAAACCCGATCATCTGGCCTCTGAGAGATCGCCCACTGATATTCTAGCGCGGTCTGATTCGGATTCTCATCCGGCATCTCGGCCTGCATCGCCAGCCGTAGCATCTGGTCAGAGTGATTCGACTGGTTCGTGAATGGAGGCTTCTGCAGCCGCTCAAACATTTCCCTGGCAATTCGGCCCCGATCATGCGGCGTGAGCGCAAGAAGCCGCTCACAGTCAGCTTCAGAGGGAATATCAGCTTCGGTCAGGGCGTGTCCGTCGGGCATTTTGCTCGCAACTTGCAGAAACATCGCCCGAGCGAGCAGATAATTGCCCGGTGGCGTCATGTGCACATGCTCATACACCAGATCGCTGCCGATGATTCCATTGGGACTCTGATGCGCGAAGACTGCCTCGGCATCGACTAGCTCCGCACCGGGAGCGGATCCCGCGACGGAGCGATTAACATCATTAATTCTGCTATCCGCGCGGAAGCGCAGTGTGTCGAGATCGCGCGACTTCTGGAAATGCTCCCGGGTAGCCGGATAGTCGCCCAACATCCAAAGAGTACGCGCGATTCGGAACTCCAGTTCGGCGTATTGGTCATCTATCTTCGCGGCCGCCTCGTAGGCCTTCATCGCATCGGCATACGAGTAATTATTTTCCGAATTTATGCCCTCGGCGAACAACGCGTTCCAGGAACGCAGATCATCTGCGGACAGCCCTTGGCGGTGCATTGACGCGAACGGCGCACAATCTTTCAAGTTCGTCGCCACCGTGCTGACGATCACCCGTGCTCCGGAGTCCCGTGCGACTTCGATGGTATCTCGCAGATTCGCTTCAAAGTTCGAGTAGGCATACTTCATCAGCGGAGAACTTGCCGGCACCTGCCGGTCCAGAAACATTTCCATGCCGCGCCACTCTTTTTTCCGTGTACCTAGCTTGACCAGCAGTTGGCCCACACGACTCGACCGCGCAAAGATGCTGGCTCGAATGACCGGCAAATACATCCCGGAAGACGTTAACGCCGTCCCTGGCCCGTATGGCCCTACAACTTCGTTATTTCCCGAGTAGATGATGAAAAGGTCCGGCTTCTGTTTCGCCAGCCCCCGGGCCAGTGGCAACAGCACGTGCGAGTTAACCGCAACACTACCCGTGTTGATGACCTCGAAATTCATCTGCGGATAATTCTTCCGCAGCATGACTTCCAGATAACGGCTGAATGCGTACGCGGGATCGGGATCGCCCATCGCTGCCGACTCTCCGAGCACAAAAATCCGATATGTTCCCGCCGGCTTGTTCACCGGAATCGCATATGCCTGCGGCGTCTTGATCATTCCGGGAGGAAAAAACGGCGCAGGAAAAAACAGGTTGTAGCACGACGCCGGCTGCCCCTTGAGCGTGCACGGTACGGTTGCGTCGGTCGGAAATCCGATGTCGAACAACCGCAGCGCTCCCTCAAGCAGCCCGATCAAAACCACAGGAATAAGAACCGCAGTGAGCACTCGTGGAGCCCAGTAGCGCACTCCACGCGCTGGAATGAGTGCGCCGCCCTCCGAAGGCAGGTTAGCCGGTCTCAGTTCATTCTCTTCGGTCACAGGCATTTCATTGTTCCCCAGAACCGCTCGCTGGTATGTTTCTTCGCGTCGCGATACAGGGCTGGAACTGGCTCTGATTCCGTGGGCCTAACCGCGGCATCAGTCGTCCAGCCTTCCAGCCCTGCCCGGTCCCTAGATCCGTCGCTCCGCTCGGCAGCGGATCAACATCCCAAGGGAAAAACAAGCACGAAGGAAAGCGCAGTTGTGCGTTCGCAACCTCCACAGAACTGCATCGAAGCTGCCAAAAAGCTACCTCTCGACAGCGTGCCGAACGATCCTGTTTTCAGGTGCTTACATGCCCCGAGGCTTTCCTCCAATGCCCCAAAATCGGAAATTTCCCTCAGTCATCGCGTGTTTTGCCCCTCTTGGGTTGCCGGCTTTCGTCTCGCCATAGAGCCCTAGTATGTTGAGCATCAATGATTTACATCGAGAGATGCTGTGGAACGAGAATTGCCATTCTGAAGGTGACGGGGATCACGTTCTAACTGGGGCGGCACGTCGTCGTTGCGGAAGTCTGGGAAGACTCCTATGGCAAAGATCTTCAAAGCGGTGATCGTGGGCGCTGGGCCTGCTGGCCTGACGGCGGCCTATGAGCTTTCTAAACACAAACTCCCCGTCGTCGTTCTCGAGAGCGACCCGGAAAATGTCGGCGGCATCTCCCGCACGGTGAACTACAATGGCTTCCGTTTCGACATCGGCGGACACCGATTCTTCTCGAAATCACGCGAAATTGAAAATCTCTGGACTGAGGTCGGCGGCGACGACATGCTCAACCGGCCGCGATCCTCGCGCATTTACTATCGTGGGCAATTCTTCACCTACCCGCTGAAACCCTTCGAAGCGCTTTGGAAACTCGGCATTGTCGAGTCGGTGCTCTGCGTTTTGTCGTTTTTGAAAGCACGCCTCCATCCAAAACCCAATCCGAAGACTTTCGAAGACTGGGTCGTGAACCAGTTCGGCGAGCGCCTCTTCCGCATTTTCTTCAAGACCTATACCGAAAAAGTCTGGGGAATGAACTGCCAGGAAATCTCCGCGGATTGGGCGGCACAACGCATCAAAGGCCTGTCACTGGGCTCGGCAATCAAGCACGCATTCCTCTCGTCGCGCAAGCCAAAGAATCGGAAGGAAGTGGTCAAGACGCTCATCGATACCTTTCGCTATCCGCGACTCGGCCCGGGAATGATGTGGGAGTCATTCGCCAGGAGAGTCCGCGATTTTGGTGGTGAAGTTTTACTCGGCCGGCGCGTTGTTGGCTGCCGCTTCAACTACGCCAGCGATCTATGGATCGTCACCACGCAAGACTCTGAAGGCAACATCGAAGAATACCTCGGGGAGAATCTGATCTCGTCGATGCCGATGCGGGAACTCGTGGCCCAGATTGAGCCATCCTTATCCGAGCAAGCCAACCGCGCCGCACAGTCGCTGCGCTATCGCGACTTTCTCACTGTCGGCCTCATTGTGCGCGACCAGGGACGCTTTGCCGATAATTGGATTTACATCCACGATCCTTCGGTCCAGGTCGGACGAGTGCAGAACTACAAATCCTGGTCACCAGAGATGGTCCCCGATCCCGCGTTTTCCTCCTATGGTCTCGAATATTTCTGCTTTGAAGGCGACAAGCTCTGGACCACACCCGCTGCCGAGCTCATAAATCTTGCAAAACATGAACTGCAGCGGCTGAATCTCGCCGATGCCGTTGACGTTGTCGATGGATGCGTCATCCGTCAGCGCAAGGCTTATCCCGTCTACGATGACTGCTACCAGCAACACGTCGACACGATTCGCACTGCGCTCGAACGAAAATTTCCGACGCTGCACCTCGTCGGCCGCAACGGCATGCACAAGTACAACAATCAGGACCACGCCATGATGACAGCGATGCTAGCCGCGAAGAATATCATCGCAGGCGAGCGCCGCTATGATGTCTGGGCCGTGAATCAGGATGCGGAGTATCACGAATCCGGAGCCGCCGGCGAGCGACGGTTAGCTCCCACCGGCGAAGCGCCTGCAGATGGGTCCCTCAACTCGACGAGAGAATGCGTCATTGCGGATTGATGTTGCAGTCCGTGGGCGCCTCATTTCTCGCCCGCCTTTTTCGGAAGAAGTGGGGATTGTATGTTCCCGCATTATGAGATAAATGAGCGCCCTCACTGAAATCCGTGCTCTTTCACGCTTCCGCCCCGTGCAACTGGCGGTGCTCGCGCTCTTCCTCGCAGGTATCGGAACGATCGCATTCCAGATCAAACTCTGCGTTCTCGATCCCGATATCTGGTGGCACCTCAAAGTCGGCGACTGGATCATTGACCACGCCGCCGTCCCGCACACTGGCATTCTCTCGCGCACGGCCGCAAGCCGTCCGTGGGTCGCCTACAGCTGGGGATACGAAATCCTGATGTCGCGCGCCTATGCGTGGTTCGGACTGATAGGCATCGGACTCTACGGCGTATTGTTGACGCTGGCTGTCGCGTACTCGATCTACTGGATGCTGCGCCGGCTCTCCGGAAATTTCTGGCTTGCTTCTGTCGGTGCGGGAATTGTCTGCTCTGCATTCTTATTCAATGGAATGCCTCGTCCCTTTTTCTTTTCGATCACGCTGTTTGCCGTCACCCTCACACTGCTGCTCGAAGCGAACCGCACTGGCCAAATCAAATCACTCTACTGGCTGCCGCTGGTCTTTTTGGTCTGGGCCAACCTGCACATCCAATTCATCTATGGTCTATTCCTGGTTGGACTCTTCGCAGGCGTGAATCTTCTTCAGCGGGCGGGCGAAGCGCTTGGACTCAAAACGGATTTCTTAGCGCCTCCGACTCTTCCCGCAAAGGAATTGACGCTCATCGGCATCGGCTGCGTGCTTGCAACCCTGATCGGCCCGTACTTTTATCATCCGTATCATGTCGTCTACGAGTACTCGAAGGCGAAGTTCACATACTCCGTCATCATCGAGTTACAACCACTAAGCTTTCGCGGATACAGCCACTTCGCCCAACTCTTTCTCACCGCTGCCGGATTCTTTGCCGTGGGATGGCGCAGGAAACTCGACCTCTTCAAACTCGCTCTGATGACCGCGGCCAGCGTGATCGCCTACCGCACCATGCGCGATGCGTGGTTCATCTGCTTACCCGCGGCAGCGTGCATTGCGGATGCATTTGCACCGCAGACGGAAGTCGAACGAAGCGAATCATCTTACTCCGAAACCTGGTTGGAAAAATTAAGCGTGGCAGCAGTAGTCGCGATTCTGCTCGCAGCGGTCTCTAACGCCACCGATTTTACTCAGCGCGGTCTCGATCGCGCCATCAGCTCCGCGTACCCGGTCAACGCGATCAATTTCCTCCGTCGCAATCCCGTGCAGGGCCCCCTATACAACGCGCTGAACTGGGGCGGGTTTCTGATGTGGTATATGCCGGAATATCCGGTCGCCGTCGACGGACGGAACGACCTCTATGGCGACGAACTCGACAAGGTATTCTTCAACTCACAGAACGCCGAAGCGTCGTACACGACGGATCCATATTTGAAAGAAGCGGGAGTCGTACTGCTTGGCAGCGAGATGCCGTTAGCCAAAATTCTGAGCGTCGATCCGCGATTCCAACTCATCTACCACGACGAAATCGCCACGGCCTACGCCAGACGTTAGAGTGATCTAACTGAATCCACCACGGAGGCACGGAGCCACCGAGAAAGTAAAGAAGGCAATTGGAAGAAGAGATTTTGCACGAATTGTTCTCCTCGGTGCCTTTGTGCCTGCGTGGTGGCCTTACCTAGAACAACGTCCGCGCGTGCAGCGTATTGTTGCCTTCGTTCGCGAGATCGAAGTGGCACTGCCGGCAGAACTGTGCTGAGGAAGTTGTCGGATATCCCGAGAGCTTGTCCTGTGTCGGGTCGTAAGGACCGTTCACAAAAAAATATGTCGTATAGAACCTCCCGCTATCATCGCCTTCTATCGGGCTTCCGGTCCATGATGCATAAACGTTCCTGACATGCTGGTTGTGGCAGGTCGTACACAGCGTATAGGGCTCGCCTGAACTGGTAATGCCAATCGCTTTTGAGCGCGGTCCTGGAACCAACGAAGGCCATCCGTAGTTCGAGATGAATGCCGCATACGGACTATTCGGGGTCACGCTGAACGTTCCATTCGAAAATACCAGCCCGCCGCCGGGATTGATCCGCGCGTTCTGGCCGATCGGATGATCCTCGATCGGCGCTTCGTCCCGACCCAACAGTGACGGAATCTTCTGTCTGCTGAACTGGGTCGAAGTCAGTAGCCCTACCTGATGCTCGTACGACCAACTCTGCATCATGTTGTACGGGGTTAGATTGCCATCATGGCAGCTCAAACAAATCAGCACACCACTGATCTCACCACTGGCACCTTGCAGCGACGATGAATTGACTTCGACGTAGCGTGATCCATTTGCTAGTGCGACTGTGCTTGCGTAAGAGAGATCGCTCCGCCCCCAAAGAAAGGAATCCGCCTCCGGGCCTTCCAACACGGTCCCGCCGGATGAGCGTGAAGCATGGCAGAGCGTGCACCCGCGGGCACCCTCGTTGTGCGGCCCCAGAACACTCGCCGCGCCCGTATCCACTGGAAGGGTCTGGCCCACACTGCCGGGAGTTGCTGCGAACAGCACGAGCAGAACAGGCGCGGTTGCGCCCAGGAATTTTGCCAGATTGCGCGTCCGGAGGAGGACAGGCAAGAACGCAACAATCGCAGTGCCAGATCGGTTCAT
>DATJWZ010000746.1:0-16646 GCA_035500795.1 Candidatus Eiseniibacteriota bacterium
CACAGCACCCGCGGTGCTCGAGAAGTTCGCAGCGACGTGGTGCTCGAATCCGTTCTCGCAAATGTAGTGCAGCAGCTTCTGCAGTTCTGGAATTTTGACGACGCCGACGCCACCAAACGTATTCAGCGAATCGCTGGTGAACTCACCCTGGCCGACGTATCCGCGCATGACTCCAGACGTATCGTCCGTGGAGAATCGAGCGAAGCTCATCGCTCCTGGCTTCACGCGCCCGACTACTGTTCCGAAGGTGTTTTCTTTGCCCACTGTGCCTGCGATGATTTCCTGGAAATCCATGCGGATGTCCTGGAAAAAATGCTTCGGCAGATTGCTGCAGTGGAAGCAGACAGCTTTGTTTGGATCATCGCCGTAGTTGTTGTTCCAGTCGAGAAGCGCGCTCGGTGTCTCGGACGCAAGGGCCAATGCGTGCATGCTAAGAGTGCCGCAGACGTCGACTTCGCAGGCGGCAGGTAGCAGTTTATTGCTCATCATGCTCATGATCGTGCAAGGGACGACACCGAAGTACTCTTCCATGGACGTCCAACACTGGACGGCGGTGACCTGTAGATCGGTCTGCTTCATCCAGTCGTCGACGACATAGCCCAGCTTCGCCATTTTCATCAACGCGGCATCGGGAACATTTTGGGTGCTGGCGTACTTCTTGATCTCGGCAAGTTTCGCCTGTACTCCGGAGTTGTCATCTTTCAACTTGCCAATTCGTCCGAAGACTTCCGACAAGTCGAGCGTCTCGACCGAGATACCGTTGTTCTCAAGCATCTTTTCGCTGTAGCGAACCGTATTGAACGCGGTGGGCCGCGCACCGATGCTGCCAATGCGCAGATTGCGGAAGCCATTTACTATTCGGCAAGTCGCAGCAAACCAGGCCAGATCAGTCTGAAAATCCTGCGAATCGGGAGCCACCGTATGTAGGCGCGTTAGGGAATAGGGAATCCCGTATTGCCGCAGATTATTGCAGGCGGACATTTTTCCGCAGAAGCTGTCACGGCGATGCAGGATTGTCATCTTCGAGGCGTCGTCCGGCGTTGCCTGAATAAGCACGGGAATATCAAGCCGCGCCAGGCGAAGCGTGTCTGCGATGGCGCGCTCGTCGCCGAAATTAGGAAGTGAGACGATCACGCCATCGATCTTATCCGCATGCTTCTTAAACAGAGCTGCGCAGCGCTTCGCTTCTTCGTGTGTTTCGACGGCGCCGTGCTTGCTATCATCGGGGCCGAGCACAATGCAATCCATACCAGCCTTAGCCAGCGCCTGGATCATCTCTTCTCGCCCTGATTTCGCCAGTTGATCGGGGAAGAAACCGCGGTTCCCGATGATGACACCCATCGTCATTTTCTTTTTTTCTGACATATGAATTCCTCTTCCACTGATGAAAAAACTAACTAAGATTTGCCGCCCATCCGTGCGCGCTCCCTCGCAGGAGAGAACCGCAAGCTGAAGAACAGGCCGAGGATTGTGAGGACCGCCCCCCACCAGATGTTCGCGTGCAGGTTGTAGAGAACGACCTTCTCGGCAGGAGGGTAAAGGGCTTCGTAGATTCCCGTGGCGAAAATCAGCGCGCCATTCACGCCCAGGCACAGTCCCGTAAAGAACCAGATGGAGAGGTGGCTTCCGGATTTCATGCGTAGCTCCTACCAGAAAATGATCTGCAAAATAACAAATATGACGGCCACCACCACACCCCAGAAAATCGGGCTGTGAAAAATCGATACGTGTTCAGTTTTCGGGATCGGGGTTAGGCCATAGACCACATCTTTCAGTTCAGAATCCGGTTTTGGTGTTGTCAGATAACTGACGACGACTGTCACAATCACGCAAATCAGGCAGCACCAGAGGGCGCGAAACATGTTCTGCGCCTGGTCTTGCGCGTCCATCGATAGTGCGACGTAGCGCACCGCGTTCGGATCGACCTTGACCCACGTGTACATACCGATCGAAGACAGCGTTCCGGCAAGAAGACCAGTCCAACCACCAGCCGGAGTGGCGCGTTTCCACATCATGCCTAAAAGCACCGTTCCGAACAGTGGGGCGATGAAGAAGCTGAACAGCGACTGAACATAGTCCATGATGCTCGGAGCACCCGCCGCAATGTATGCGGTGAAGATGCTGACGATGACTCCGATCACCGTAACCCAACGGCCCATTCTGACCTTGCCCTGGTCTGTGGCATTCTTGTTGATCAGCGTTCCATAGATGTCGTAGGTCCAAACGGTTGTGAAGGCGCTGACATTGCCTGCCATGCCGGACATGAAGCCGGCAATCAGTGCGGTAATTCCCAGTCCCAACAATCCCGGGCCGCAGTAGCGGGCCAACATCAGGGGCAGGACTTCATCGTAGCCATGTAGCCCCTGAGCCTGTCCTGCATCGGACCATGCAACGTTGGCAGGGACAAGGCGGATGAGCGATCCGGTATGCGGATCGCGAAGCAGTGCGAGCCCAAGTAGGCCAGGAAGGATGACGATGAACGGCACGCACATCTTGAAGGCCGCGCCGATGATGGGTGCAAGTTCAGCCGACCGAAGATCTTTTGCCGAAAGGACGCGCTGCACCACGAGGAAGTCAGTGGTCCAGTAACCCATGGCGATTACGGCTCCGAGTCCGAAGACGATGCCAGCCCAGTTGATGCCCATCGGGTTATCGTTGAAATTTCCCAGCGTTGACCACAGGTGAGTGTAAGAACCTGGGTTGGCCATGTGGAGTTCAGTCAGGTTCTGCAGAATCTTCGCCTGCAATCCGTGCCAGCCACCGGCTTCAATCAGTCCCAGGATCGGAATCAACAACGCCCCAGCCCAAATCAGAAAGAATTGAAGAACTTCGTTGAAGATGGCGGAGCGCAATCCGCCGAGAGCGACGTACACAGCAACTGTGCCCGCTGAGACCCAAATGCTGAAATGCATGTTCCATCCCAGCACCACCTTCATCACGACCGCCATCGCGTACATGTTGATGCCGCTCATCAGCACTGTCATAAATGCGAACGAAATCGACGAAATCGCTTGCGCGCCTTTTCCGAAACGCAGCTTTAGATACCCCGGCACCGAATGCGTTTTGCAGACGTAGTAAAACGGCATCATGACCAGAGCCAGGAACAGCATCGAGGGGATGGCGCCGATCCAATACCAGTGGGCTGCGAGGATGCCGTACTTGTACGAATTGCCCGCCCAGCCCATCAATTCCAAGGATCCGAGGTTCGCCGAAAGAAAGGCGAGACCTGCCACCCAGGCAGTCATCTCGCGTCCGGCCATGAAGAAATCTTCGCCCGTATTGGCTTGCCCTTTCAGGTACCAGCCAATGCCCAGTACCAGGGCAAAATAGAAGATGATGATGGCGAGATCGACCGCCGAGAGGTGCACCAGCGTGTTGGAACTGAGTAGCAGAGCAAGATTCATTGTGTCTTGACCTGTCCGTAGTAGGCGTTGCGACCGTGCTTTCGTAAGAAGTGCTTGTCGTGCAATTCGGGGGCGATTGGCTGCGACTCCGCATTGATCAACAGCGAGTGCGCGGCCATACGAGCGACGTATTCGAGAATAACGGCATTATGCGCGGCAGTTGCGGGAGTTGGTCCCCAGCAGAAGGGTGCATGCCCGGCTACGAGCACGGCCGGGATCGAATTCGGATCGAGTTTTGAAAACGTTTCACAAATCGCTCGACCCGTCTCAAGTTCGTAGTCTCCAGATATTTCCGCCTTGCTCAGGCGCTTTGTAACGGGCACCGGCCCGTGGAAGTAATCGGCATGCGTTGTTCCGAAGCACGGAATCGGAGTTTCGGCCTGGGCCCATGCGGTCGCGTACTCGGAATGCGTGTGCGCTACCCCGCCAATCTGAGGGAAGACCCGGTATAGCTCCAGGTGCGTGGGAAGGTCGGAGGAGGGCCGAAGCTTGCCGTCGACGATCTTGCCTTCGAGATCACAAACAACCATATGTTCCGGCTTGAGTTCCTCATACGGAACACCGCTTGGCTTAATCGCGACCAAGCCCTGATCGCGATCAATGCCGCTGGCATTACCAAACGTGTAGACGACGAGGCCCCGGCGAACCAGTTCCAGGTTAGCTTCCAATACCTCATCTCTCAGTGTCGTCAGCAACATGGGAAAGACTGGGATTGCGGCCTTCGGTTCGCACGAGTACGACTCGCGTAAACGTTTACGCAAACCGGAACATTAAACGTTTGACCCAGCTTTGTCAAAGCGTTCCAGCAGCGGAAAGAGATACTGAATCAGATTTGGTAATCAAGATCGTCCATGAGGTTTTGAACAGAAGGATGAAGCGACTCGGAAGCATGCTGTCCTCCTTCAAGCTGAGTGACGCGCTCTCGGAGCTTTCCGACCTCGTTTGCGACCGAGGCCAACGCTTCCGACAAGGGATCGGCGATCAGCTTGGGATCGGTAATCACCACACGCTTGCCTTCGCGGAATACGATATGGCCAGGAACACCGACCACAGTCGAGTTCTCGGGGACATTCCGCAGCACGACCGAACCGGCGCCAATTCGGCAGTTCTTCCCCACGGTGATATTGCCGAGGATCTTGGCTCCGCCGCCGACGACAACATTGTCTTCGAGTGTAGGATGGCGTTTGCCGCGCTCTTTGCCGGTTCCTCCCAGTGTGACTCCTTGATAGAGCGTAACGTCGTCACCGACGATCGATGTCTCGCCAATCACAACTCCCATCCCGTGGTCGATAAAAAGACGTCGGCCGATCTTGGCGCCGGGATGAATCTCAATTCCAGTCAACAGGCGACCCATTTGAGACAGGACTCTGCCAAGGAAAAACATGCCGTGATTCCAGAACCAGTGGTCGATGCGATACCACCAGACGGCATGAAGTCCCGAATAACAGAAGAACACCTCGACGCGAGACTTGGCCGCAGGATCGTGCTCCATCACGTTCGATATATCTTCGCGGATGAGAGAGAAGAGGTGCGGCATGGTGAATCTCAGGCCGGTAGTGCAGCCGTTGGAATTTGCATCGCCTTCTCGCGCAATTCCTGGAACAGAATGCTGCTCAGATAACGCTCGCCGAAAGACGGGATAATTACCACGATCAGCTTGCCGGCATTTTCCGCCCGCTTGGCAACTTTCAATGCAGCGACAACCGCGGCTCCCGATGAAATACCAACGAATAGTCCTTCTTCGCGGGGAAGCCTGCGGGCCATGTCGATCGATTCATCATTCGTAACTGTGATGACTTCGTCGATATAGTCGCGACGCAGGATACTGGGAATGAATCCAGCTCCAATCCCTTGGATTTTGTGCGGCGAGGGCTTGCCTCCAGAGAGAACTGCGCTATCAACCGGTTCGACGGCAACGGCTTTGAATGACGGCTTCTTTGGCTTGATGTACTCGCAGACTCCAGTAATCGTCCCGCCGGTCCCGACGCCAGAAACGAGAATGTCGACGCGTCCGTCGGTATCTTCCCAAATTTCTGGTCCCGTCGTTTCGAGGTGAATCTTGGGATTAGCGGGATTCTCGAATTGCTGGAGGATGTAGCCATCTGGAGTGTTCGCCAGGATTTCCTTGGCTTTGATGATGGCTCCCGTCATGCCGCGAGGACCAGGTGTCAACACGATTTCAGCTCCGAATGCGAGCAGGAGGGTGCGCCGCTCAAGGCTCATCGTGTCGGGCATAACGATGACCAGTTTGTAGCCCTTCACGGCAGCTACGAATGCGAGGCCGATGCCCGTATTTCCGCTGGTGGGCTCGATGAGGATCGTCTTGCCCGGTTTGATCTTTCCGGCCCGTTCGGCATCTTCGATCATGCTTACGCCGATGCGGTCTTTCACGCTGGAAAGTGGATTCTGGCTTTCGAGCTTTGCAACGACCTCGGCGACACAGCCTTGGGTGACTTTATTCAGCCTGACCAGTGGCGTGTGCCCAATGAGTTCCGTAACGTCTTTCGCAATCTTCATAGTCTTTTTGCCGTTTCGATTCAGGATAGCTGATTTGGCAATACTACCAAGAGGATAAGGATTTCAGTAGGCGGGCAGTTTCCAATGCTTTCCTGCCTCATTGAGTCTCTCGACGATTCTATCGTTCGTTCGGGCTTGTTTTACCGCAGAGGTCGCAGAGAAAGGGCCGCTGAGAGCGCTCAGAAAGAGCCTGAGCTTTCAAAGACAACACGAGACTTTATCGATTGAGGAGTCCGTAGCTAACGGCGCCGGCCGAGGCTCCTATATTTACGTAGGACGTAAAGCGCTCGAATTTGTGGTGGCCGGTCTTGTGGAATAGATAACTTACGGCGATCACACCCGCCGTTTCAGCCGCGAAGTTGATCGCCAGTGCCGGGGTTGACGATGCGAGAGGACGAACGATCGGATTCAATTCGTGGCCGCCGTTTTGCAGGTTCGAGTGTGTGACAGCGAAATCGGCGCCATTTAGTGCCGCCACAGTGACGAACAAAATCCGGTTTTGCCGGTCGAGGAATTTATGCGATTCGAGGCTTGGCTGCGTCAGAACCATCCCCGAAGCTGGCTGAACGGCCGACGTCGGTGCATCCGGCATCGGGCCTTGTGCGAATGAAGCTGGACACGCAGTCGCGATCAGACCTACCAGGAGAATTGCAAGATTCCGACGTCTTGAGTTCATCATAGGGCTTGATGTCGAAGCAAGCACTTGATGTGAGCGCAAGTAGGCAGCCAAGAGCCCGCATCCGTAGCCTCTCTAAGCCATAGAAAACAGGCGATTAAAGCGTCCCTCGGAAACGACTCTAGCAAGGAATATGCAATATTTTGCACTTCCGCCCTGCGATTTGTATCAGCCGGTTCATTTCTTGTAGATCATTCCATCTTTCATCACGAAACTGACCCTGTTCACCGCGCCAATGTTTTGGAGCGGATCGCCTTCCACCGCGACCACATCCGCAAGATAGTTCGGCTCGAGCGATCCAATCTGGCCCTCCCATCCCAGAAGTTTCGCTCCGTTCAGCAGGTCAGCCTGCAGTACGGCCGCAGGGGACATGCCGTACTTCACCATCAGAACGAGCTCCCGGGCCTGCGTTCCATGCGGAAAGGGCCCTACATCAGAGCCGACGGCCATCGGAACTCCGGCAGAGATCTGCTTCTTGAATTCCTGTGCCTTCAGATCGAGCATTTGGCGCTGTCGTGCACCAGACTGCGGATTCGCGGCGTGCTCGGCGAAATACTCAAAAATCGTGAATGTCGGAACCGCGAAGATTCCCTTCTCTTTCATCAAATGCATGGTTTCTTCACTAAGTTGATCGGCGTGATCAATCGAAATAACCCCGGCCTGTGCCGCAAAGAGCGTGCCCGGTTCCCCGGTCGCGTGAACGGCAACGTGCTTGCCAAGCCGTGCCGCTTCTTTGACTGCGGCTTCCAGTTGTCCTTCGGTGTACTGAAATGGCGTCGAGAGCTTACCGTCCCTGATCAAGTCCGCCCCAGTTTCATAAATCTTGGTGAAATCGGCGCCTTCCTTGAACTGCTCGCGCATGACGGCTGTAAGTTCGTCAGCGTTGTTCGCATAGTCGGCATTGGGAAGAACATGCTGGGCAGGATTGTAGCCAATCGCATCTTCGTGCCCGCCGAGGATGTTGATCGCATTACCGCTAATGCGCAATCTGGGGCCTGGAATTTTGCCGTCATTGATCGCATTGCGGATGGCCGTATCCGCGGAGCCTGCACCCTCCGTTCCCATGTCGCGTTCGGCAGTGAATCCAGCCATGAGGTCGTCACGGGCGGCGAGCGTCGCCATGATGGTGCGTTCAGGGACGGACTCCTGCACAGTCTGCAAATCTTCGGCGCCTGGATGGAGAAACAGATGGATGTGCGCGTCGATCAAACCGGGCATAAGAGTCCGATCTCCGAGATCGATGACCTCCGCATTGGCAGGATGTTTTACCGAGGTCCCGACTTCGGCGATGCGATCGCCTTCGACGAGAATCTCGCCAGGTTTGACGATCTTCCCGGCTTTGACATCGAGCATACGCGCGGCGTGGAGCACGATGGGGCGAGACGGAGCCGTTAGGTTTTGTCCCGCAGCGCTTGTGGCCATGACTACGGCATAACAAAACAGGAGGGCCGTTCTTCGATTTGCCATATGGCTCGCGATGGTACCACCCGCAATTGGCGGATTCCAGAGATGATGGACGCCCTGTGTGATGAAAATCACAAGTGCGCGTATCACGCGTCACGCCCCTTTTTCTGCTGATCGGCGAGACTGAATCCATCGTGATGAACGACTTTGGGGTTCTCAACAATCGCAAACGGGCTTTGATCGCGCTGATCCACTCCTTCGTCTTTCTGGGCATTGCGATTCACGGATTTGCTTCGCCGAAGGCTGGAATTTTGGCGGGGACTGCGGCTATTGGCGATTTCATTCTCGTCGGGATCTATCTGATCGTAGCTTCAATCCTGGCGTGGCTCGTAAGTTTATCGCGTTGCCTCCGGGAGCGCGCTTATTTCGCGATGTGTGCGACGAGCGCAAGCTTCGGGCTTTTGAGGACGATTCTAGGAGATTCGTCTCTTCCGATCGCGCAGTATATGCGCGTGATCATGCTGAGTTCTGCTGTGGCAGTCGGCATTTTGATTTTTCGTAACTTTTCGCGGCCGGTGTCAGAGCAGATCTCCGAATAGTCGTTTGTACCAATAGAAAACCGCCCGGGATCTTCCCCGGGCGGCGTCGTTTTAGGCGAGGTTCAACTCCTCGGCCCTGCTCTACGACAGGAAGAATTCCTTTGTTAGAGTGGCCCAATCCTCGTTGGGCAGATGCGCGGTGATGTCGTCGACGGCGACGCCGCCATCCTGCGCCAGGGCTGCTGCCATCGCGACCGGCATCCTCTTGCGAAGCCGCAGAGCAGAATCTTCTGTCCACGCGCGCGCCAGAGTTCCACCCAACAAATTACGGAAATTCAGCTTGGAATCAGGAGCCTTCACCGTTACCATCCAGCCTTCACCGTACGGATCTTTCCGTGCGAGTTCCGGATTCTGTACAACTGCGTCGTTCACATCGCTGATCGTGCCTTCGATTGGGGAAACCATATCGACAGATTTGCCGTCGCGCAAGATCGTCCATATCTTCTGCCCCTGGCGAACCCAACGGCCACGTTGAGGCAGAGAGATGTTCTCGATTTTGCCGATGAGCTTCGACGCGAAGTCGTCCATTCCTACCCGGACCAACTCTTGGCTCTCACTCAGCGCCCAGGTGTGTCCGGCATGGAAGCGCACGTTTTCGGGAACTTGAAACCCGGCGACCATCGAAGGGACAACACGCGCTGGCATCTCACGCAAAACGGACTGTGCTGCAGGCTGCTTTACGAGTTGCTTGTGACCACGAACATAATCAATCGTTAGGAAGATTGCGAACGTCAGCAATACCATGATGACTGTCATAAACCACCTCGCCTGGAGTGCCTCTTCACGTCTCGGCTACTCACGCCATTACTAAGGCAACTGCCATGCCAATGGCTTCTCCCGCCGTCTCGTTTGTCTCAATACATCGCAGGCTGCTCTTTCTAAAGCGGTTGCGAAGCTTAGGCAATTGAAGCTGGTGATCGCTGAGAGAATTCGCAGCAGAAGCAAGCGATGCAGTTCGCAACAGGAGAAATGCAACAATCCGCAAACCAAGAGCTCACGACAGTCGCAAGCAACTATTTGTCAATGATTTACACGTCGGCCGCTGTTGTGGTGAGAGTCGCATCATGCGTTTGATGTGAAATGCAACGAGACAACCAATATCCGGCTCGCACGGGCTGCAGAGAGTGTTGATGGGCGTCACGTCGAAAAGTGACACGGGTCACGGCTAAGAATTTGCTAATTGTTGAAACTCTAAGCTGTCTGAAGCTGCTGAATTTCGCGACAGCCTCCGATCTGATGAGGTAAGCAGCTTGTGCGCGCTCTGACTTGCGTGGGTTGTTACGCAAGTAACCGCCCTCTACTTTCCTTATCAGCTCAGGCGATCGGTCGAAAGGATGTCCGGACTGACGTTTTCTCCGGCGAATTCGTGCATGAGCAAAGCACTCTTATATGACTCGACAATTTGCATAGGCTGCAAGCAATGTGAGCAGGCTTGCGCAACCCAGAACAATCTCTCTTACGACGATAGTATCGCGGCAGAGGAATATCAGTCAGCACACAAGCTCACCTGCATTGTCACTCGCAATGACAAGTTCATGCGACGCCTATGCATGAATTGTAAGGACCCCTCCTGTGCATCTGTCTGCCCGGTAGGCGCCCTGAAAAAGACCCCTCTGGGTCCGGTCACCTACGATCCATCAAAGTGCATGGGATGCCGTTATTGCATGGTGGCCTGCCCGTTCAGCGTTCCGAAGTATGAGTGGGGAAAGCTTTTTCCAAAAGTACAGAAATGCGTTATGTGTCCTGACCGCGTGGCCAACGGTAAGCCAACGGCATGCGCCGAAATCTGTCCTACTGGCGCGACTAAATTCGGGGAGCGGGACGAACTGGTGGCGGAAGCGCAAAAACGGATCCGCGACAATCCCGCGAATTACGTGAATCACATTTACGGGTTGGAAGAAGTTGGCGGCACGTCGGTATTGCTGCTTTCCGCCGTGCCGTTCGAGACATTTGGATACAGAACGGATATCTCGAAAGATCCACTTCCGATGCTTACCTATCGTGTGCTGTCGCACATTCCTGATTTTGTTCCGCTCGGAGGAATGTTCCTGGGTGGTGTTTGGTGGATCACGCATCGCCGCGAGGAAGTGGCGTTGGCTGAAGGGCGAAGCGCTAGTGGGAATGAGAAGAGGAATGGAGGAAAGAGATAATGACCCGTCCTGCCGCATTTCGCCTGACATTCTGGAAAATCATTTTCCTCTTTCTGATGGCTGCTGGGCTCTACGCAACATTCCTCCGGTTCACGCGGGGCCTGGGGGCTTCCACGAATCTCAGCGACCAATTCCCCTGGGGGATCTGGATCAGTTTCGACGTTCTGTGCGGAGTGATGCTCGCAGCCGGTGGCTTCACGCTGACCGCCACGGTTCACATTCTTAACATCAAGCGGATGCATTCCATCATCCGGCCAACGATTCTGACGGCGTTCCTGGGATACGTGCTGGTTTGCATTGCGCTGATGTATGACTTGGGCAAGCCGTACAACATCTGGCATCCGCTCATCATGCGGAACCCTCACTCTGTCATGTTTGAGGTCGCCTACTGCGTAATGCTCTACACGACGGTGCTCGCTCTTGAGTTTTCTCCAGTTGTGTTAGAGCGCTTCAATTTGCAGAAGCCTCTCAAACTGATTAAGAAGGTTTTGATCCCGCTTGTGATCCTCGGAGTCATTCTCTCAACGCTGCATCAATCGTCTCTGGGCACGCTGTATCTGATCATGCCTGAGAAACTGCATCCGTTCTGGTACAGCCCATTGCTGCCAGTGTTTTTCTTTCTATCGGCAATTGCGGTAGGGCTGGCTATGACGATCTTCGAATCGTCGATGAGTTCGAAGCATTTCGGCCTGCAATTGGAGTTGCCGGTTCTGCAGGAACTCGGCCGTGTGTTACTGATCGTCCTTGCCGTTTATGGAATTCTCCGTCTGGAAGATCTGGCTAATCGGGGAGTTCTTAAGTTGGCCTTTCATCGAAGCTACGAGACGTATCTCTTCTGGCTCGAGATCGTCTTGGCCCTGATCGCGCCGTTGATTCTGTTGTGCCTGAAGCGAGTACGAACGAGCCCACAGGGTTTGTATTTTTCTGCGGTGCTCGTGGTACTGGGATTTATCACCAACCGCATGAACGTCAGCATCACAGGGTTCGAGGGGTCGACGGGTGTGCGTTACTTCCCCAAATGGAGCGAGCTGGCGGTAACCGGCATGATCATTGCAGCCGGATTCGCTTTGTTCGGAATGGCGGTGAAATATCTGCCGATCTTCCCGAAGGAAGAACTCGCTCTGGAGAGTGCAACTGAGCCAGAAGAATCGGTTTCAGTAGCATCTGGGGTGATGGAGCATGCGGGAGACTGAACCAAGCCGCGGAAGTTGGTTCCGGTTCGCACCGAGCCTGAGCGTAAAGCTAAACCTGCTACTGCTCGGCGCGATGGTGGTGATCTTTGCCCTGATGGGGTACGCGAATGTGCGCCTGCACCGGCAGCACCTGGAACAGAACACGCTGGCAGCTGCTGAACGCATCAGCGACGTAATCAAACAAGGCACCACTGATTACATGCTACGAAACGATCGAGAGGGACTTTACCGCTCGATCAACACGATGGCCTCGGAGCCGGGCATTGAAAAGATTCGCATCTTCGATCAAGAAGGGCGGATCACTTACACGACATCCTCGGGCGAGCAGAGCAAGGTTGTCGACAAAAGTGCCGAGGCTTGCTACGCCTGCCACGCGCAATCCCAGCCGCTGTCACGGCTCAATCGCCCGGACCGCTTTCGCATCTACCGCAACGGTAGTGGTCATCGCATTCTGGGCGTGATTACTCCCATCGAAAATCAACCGGCGTGCTCAAATGCAGCCTGTCATGCGCATCCGACAGATCAACAAATTCTCGGCGTGCTGGACACCAATCTTTCTTTAGCTAAAGCCGATGTCCAACTCGCCGAAAGCACCTGGCGGATGATCCTTTACACGACTTGCGCCTTGTTGCTAATCGCGGCGCTGACATGGCTTCTGGTTTGGCAGGTTGTCGCTCGTCCGGTCAAGGTACTGAGGCAAGCAACTGAACATCTCGCGCAAGGTGACCTCGGATATCAGATAAGCGTCGAGTCGCACGACGAAATTGGCGAGCTGGCAAGCTCATTCAATGCGATGAGTTCTCAGTTAAAAGCGGAACACAGCGAAAACGTTGCCTGGACGCATACGCTTGAAGAACGTGTGGACCAGAAGACACGCGAGCTGAAGCGCGCCCACGAACACGCGTTGCATACCGAAAAGATGGCATCCATCGGGAAAATGGCAGCTGTGCTAGCGCACGAGATCAACAATCCTCTGTCCGGGATCCTTACTTACGCGAAGTTACTGCGCAAATGGATTAACAACGATGATGCAGGAAAAAGTCGGCAGCGTGACATCTCTGATTCGCTCGATCTAATTGCCGCCGAGAGCCGCCGCTGTGGTGATCTGGTTAAGAATTTGCTGACCTTCTCGCGCACCACCCCAATCAACCTTCAGTCAACGAATTTGAATGGAGTGATACAACAGGCCCTGCGGCTGATTCAGCATCAATTGGATCTGACGAATGTGCAGGTTCAACTTCAGCTTGAACCAGATTTGGCCAACGTAATTTGCGACGGAGCGCAGATTGAGCAGGTCCTCCTCGCGCTAATGATGAATGCGCTAGATGCAATGCCACAGGGAGGGAATCTCTGGGTCAGCACAGCACAGGATGCAGAAGCCAACTTAGTCAGAATTGTTGTTCGCGATGACGGGACGGGAATATCGCCAGAGATTCTGCCTCGGCTATTCGAACCATTCCTTACGACCAAAGAAACGGGAAAGGGCGTTGGCCTGGGGCTGGCGATCAGCCGAAGCATTTTGGAACGTCATCGCGGAAACATCGAAGTTCAATCGGAGCTAGGGCGCGGTACGACATTCACGATCACTCTGCCGTATGAGGCGGACGACCAGAACCATGCCCCGGCGACACAAATTACCGCTGCTGTCAGCGGGAGGTGAAGATTCGTGGAGACACAAGGAAAGATTTTGATCGTGGACGATGAATTAAGCGTCCGGGATTCTCTGGGCAAGTGGTTTCGTGAGGAAGGGTATGAAATTGGGACGGCCGAGAGTGCCAGTGACGCACTCACGCGCATGGCAGAGGGCAGGTGGGATCTCGCTTTGCTCGACATCAAAATGCGCGGAACCGATGGGATCGAACTGCAGCGACGCTTGCATGAAATGGATCCCGACCTGATTGTGATCATGATGACCGGTTATGCTTCGGTCGAAACGGCGGTCACCGCGCTCAAGAATGGTGCATACGACTACGTCAGCAAGCCCCTCGATCCTGATGAGATTGCACACTTGGTGAAAAAGGCCCTGGCGCACAAACGTGCGGAAAAGGAGAACGTTCGACTCCGTGAGACTGTTGCGGAAGCGACACGACCTGGCGACCTGGTAGGTCAAAGTCCCGCAATCCGTAAGGTATTTGACGCGATTGAAACCGTCGGGCCAACGGACGCGAATGTATTGATTACCGGCGAGAGCGGTACTGGTAAGGAATTGGTTGTGCGGGCTATCCATGCAGCCAGCATGCGGAGGTTTCATCCCCTGGTGGCAATTCATTGCGGAGCGCTCACAGAGACTCTGCTCGAAAGCGAACTCTTTGGCCATGAAAAAGGCGCTTTTACTGGAGCACAGTATCGGAAGAAGGGGAAATTCGAAATCGCCGAGGGCGGAACCGTGTTCCTCGATGAAATTGGCGATATCAGTCTCAAGACGCAGACCGACCTTTTACGGGTATTACAGGAGCGCGAGATCACCCGAGTCGGCGGAAATCAGGTAATTAAAGTGGATTTCCGGTGCGTAGCGGCGACCAACAAGAATCTGGAAGTAATGATTGAGGAAGGAACGTTCCGCCCTGATTTGTACTATCGCCTCAATGTCTTTCATATCGAATTGCCACCGCTGCGAGACCGAAAAGAAGATATTCCATTGCTGGTCGAGCACTTCGTGCGCAAGTTCTCGCTAGCGATGAATAAACAGATCATGCATGTCTCCCCGGCAGCGATGAATCAACTCATGCAGCAATCGTGGATGGGCAACGTGCGCGAACTCGAAAATGCCGTGGAGCGGGCGATGGTGGTTGCACAGGAACCGGAACTGCGCGAGCAGGACTTCATCTTCAAGCAGACGAATGGCGCTGCGTCCGGCGGAAAGAGCCTGGATGAAGTAGAACGCGCTCACATTCTTCGTGTTCTGCAGGAGTGTGGCGGAAACCAGAGTCGCGCGGCCGATGTGCTCGACATTGATCGCGTTACCTTGCATCATAAGCTGAAGCGCTATGGCTGGAGTCGCACCCCCGCTGAAACCAGGAACTAGAATCGCTCGCTGGCTTCAATGAATACAATCCATCTGCTTCCGGTAGGGAACGTCGACAGCCTCTTGCTTGAGCATCTGCGCGAAGAGTTACCGAGAAGTTTGCGCGTCGACTGCGAGATCCTTCCGTACCGACTGGATCCGAGTCCTGCATACCACGCCGAGCGCCAGCAGTTTCACTCATCTGAACTTCTGCAGAAAATGATGCAACTGCTGCGAGCCGGAGATTGGCGTTTTCTGGCCATCACAGAACTGGATCTTTACATCCCAATCTTGAAATACGTCTTTGGTGAAGCGCAATTAGGAGGACCGTGCGCGGTGGTCTCTTCCTTTCGCTTGCGCCAGGAGTTCTACGGGCTGGACCGGGATGAAGGTCTCTTGAAAGATCGTCTTCTGAAAGAATCTGTTCACGAATTGGGACACACCCTGGGGTTGCACCACTGTGAGGACTATCGCTGTGCCATGGCCTCGTCGTATGCGGTGGAGTGGATCGACCTACGGGAAAGATCATGGTGCGAAGAGTGTCATGGGAAGGTTAGGGCGGAACTGGGAAGAGAGGAAATACACCGGGCAATCTGAACGTGCCCTCTCTCGTCAACAGAATCAAAAGCCATTCAGCGATGGCACAGCCTTGTGCCTCTGGAAAATCGATTCTGCAGGAAGTTTAGCTGCGTAGTACACTCTTCGCCATGATGCAACGACGATTCTTCATGATTGCTGGCGCTATCGCATTTGCGACCTGCGCAGCGCTGGTCGCGCAACAGAAAACTTCAAAATCGGAAGTAGCGCAGGAACGCTTCGGCGTGCGGGACGGGAGGCCCGTTATCTTGTACACGCTCAAAAATTCTCACGGCGTAGAAATCCGCGCAATGAACTACGGCGGCATTATTCAGTCCATTCGCGTCCCGGACCGCAATGGAAAGTCCGCTGATATTGTGCTTGGCCACGACACATACGATGGCTACGTGCCAAACCCACCCTATCTCGGAGCGATTGTCGGCCGCTACGCGAATCGCATTGCAAATGGCACATTTACACTCGATGGCAAGACGTACACTCTCCCCAAGAATGACGGGCCGAACACACTACATGGCGGTGTAACCAAAACATTCGACAAAGTCATGTGGGAGAGCCAACCGCTGAAGGACAAGAATGGGGTACTGTTTGAATATCTAAGCAAGGACGGAGACGAAGGCTTTCCGGGCAACATGAAGGTCCGCGTCAGCTACGTTTTGACCGACGCAAACGAACTCGTTATCGACTATGAAGCGACTACCGACAAAGCCAGCCCCATTAACGTAAGCCAACACACTTACTTCAATCTTAAAGGTGAGGGGAATGGCGATATTCTTGATCATGAAATTATGATCAATGCGGACCGATTCACCCCGGTCGATAAGAACCTGATTCCGACCGGCGAATTAGCGCCCGTGAAGGGAACGCCTTTTGACTTCACAACGTCAACGAAGATTGGCTCTCGGATTGAAGACAAGAACGAGCAACTTACGCTTGGGCACGGGTACGACCACAACTTTGTAATCAACCGCAAAGGGGCCGGAATGACGCTGGCAGCGCGCGTTTACGAGCCTTCGACCGGCCGGGTCCTCGAAGTTTCAACCACGCAGCCTGGCGTGCAGTTCTACACCGGCAACTTTCTCGATGGCAGTGTGACCGGCAAGGA
>DATJWZ010000747.1:0-5726 GCA_035500795.1 Candidatus Eiseniibacteriota bacterium
TCACCGCCGCCTTCATACCATCCCCTTGCGCAGCTCCTCTAGCGGGTACTTCGTTCCGCGCCATACGATGCCGTCATTCCACAGCGTCAACCACATCGAGCGAAGTAATGTGTACGTGAAGAACACGGTACTCACCGGATGGAGGAAGAAGTAATACGGAGGCACCGACGATCGCCACGACATGCCGATGTAGATCATGAACATCGATGCGAGCGCAACCGCAAACGGCAAGCGCTGCCATCCATGCGCCAGCCAGATTCCCAGGAAAGGTCCGAGATTAAGGAATAGCAGCCCAAAGGCCGACAGAAGCGTTCGCCACCACTGAAACGAAAGTACGGCAAAGAAGTTCTTGGTGAGATTGTTCACGATCCCAAACGCACCATGTCCCCAGTGGATCGAGATCAAGTCTCCACCAAACACATTGCGCTGCGCGAATCCGGCCTTTTTCACGACCTTGCCGAGTTTCATGTCGTCGAGCACTTCCATCCGCAGCGCCTGGTACGTTCCGACAGATTCGTAGACGCGGCGCCGCACCAGGTTGAAGGCTCCCACACCCATGTGATCGTTCGTGCTCGGATCGGCCACTTTCCAGGGACGATGCCCGAACATAAACATTGTCTGGAAGAATGCGATCATCATGTACTCGCCGGGCCGCTTCATAATCATCTGCGGAAACAGGACCACGTGATCGGCAGGTTCAGCCTCTGCGTAAGCGAGCGCGCGCCGAACTGAATCTGGTTTGAAGATCACATCGGCATCGGTGAACAGCAACCACTCTCCGGTGGCGGCCTTGGAGCCTGTCCACATGGCGTGAGTTTTGCCAAGCCACCCTGGGGGAAGTTCGGCGTGATGAATAACCTTAAGCCTGGGTGGATTGGTCGCAGTTGTCGACGAGCGAGGATCGTTGGCGACGCGCTGCATAATCTCGCCCGTACGATCTGTCGAGCGATCGTTCACCGCAATCACTTCATAATTGTCCAAATCAAGCGCCAGCAGAGATCGTAGGCAGTTCTCAATCTCAGCTTCCTCGTTGCGAGCGGGGACGATGATCGAAACGCGTGGATTTCCGGGCCCAAGCACAGGATTTCGATCCCACTCGGGACGAGAAACATCGGCGACCGACGGCATGCCCAGGGCAGCATCGACAATGCGGGAGGCCCATGCCAGGCCAAGAATGATTCCTGTAATCCACCAAAAATATGCCATCGTAAAATTTCTGGGATTTCTTTCGTGCGGCTTCGCGTCCTTAGTGATGAGTGGTTTGTGACTTCTCTGCCGCAACAGCTGGAGCAAACTTCATCCCATAGAAGAGTATGGCGGCCGAAACTCCCATGGCAATGATCGGCAGGACGAACGCGGCCTGCAGCGAGTGCCGGTCGGCCACCCATCCCATCATGGTCGGCGACGGCACATCACCCAGCAGATGAATAATAAAAATGTTGACCGCCAGCGAAGTGGCGCGGATATGCGCGCCCACGGAATTGATGACGGCGGCATTTAGTGGCGCGGTGTTCAGCAACAAGAAAAATGCAGCCACGCCAATGGCTGGGATCATCATCGGCCCTTTGTTGAATAATGCGACGATCATGACGGGAATGCCCAGCAACATGCTTGCCGCGGACACAAGGTAATAAGAACTCTTCATCCGGGGCAAAAGGTAGTCTCCCAGCCATCCTCCGGCCAAGGCGGCGAGAATTCCGTCGATCACGATAACAATGCCAAACAACAAATTCGCCTTTTCGAGCGTATAACCGCGCTCACTGTAAAGAAACTGCGGAATCCACACCTGGATCCCGCCTAGTGAATACGTCATGAAAGCCATGCCCAAGGTCGCGGTCAGAAATGCCGGATTCTTTGCCAATCCGAGAATCGTTCCCCGCTCGGGCGTTTCCTTCAGCGAATCAAATTGCCCACGCTCCGGCTCTTTCAAAAACAAAACCGCAATGGCCAGCAGAAATCCCGGAGCGGCTGCGATGTAGAAGGGAAATCGCCAGCCGTGCTGCGGCGCCAGATATCCACCCAATAAATATCCAGCGGCTGAACCCACGGGAATCGCAAGATAGAACACGCCTAGAATTCGTCCGCGAACATCTTCTGCAAAAAGGTCGGATACAAAAGTTGGAGCGATGGTCACAAACGTCGCTTCACCCACTCCCACCAGAGTGTGCCGCACAAGCAGTTCTGTGTAGTTGTGAGTTACCGCCGTGAGCAGAGTCAGGCCGCTCCAGAAAAATGCACCAAGCACGATAATCAGCTTGCGGGAGTAGCGGTCCGCCAGCGGCCCAACAAACGGCGCTGCGATCATGTAGAAGCCGAGGAACGCGCTGGTCAGATACCCGATCTGCTGCTTTGAAACGTGGAATTCGTCCTGCACAAGGGGCTGGACTGCAAACAGAACATTGCGGTCCGCATAATTGAGCAGATTGAGCGCTGTCAGGACAATCAGCGCAGTTTTCGGCTGAAGATGGTTCTGGGACACGCGTCGAGCGACTATAACACGATCAATTCACAACTCACGATCGTCACCAAACCATGAACCACAAAGGGCACGAAGGTTCACGAAGGGAACCTAGAGTCGGAATTCCTTCGTGATCCTTCGTGCCCTTGGTGGTTATTGTTTTTGTGGCCGAGGCCACTTCGCCACAATCGTCGTCGAAATCCCACCACGCGGACGGAATTCGCCTCTCACCTCAGCCCACACCGGTTTTGCGCACTTCACCACGTCTTCCAGAACCTGATTGACAACGTTCTCCTGGAAGATTCCCAGATTGCGGTAGCACTGCAGATACTCTTTCAACGACTTCAACTCCAGGCAATCCTTGTCGGGCATGTAGCGGATGTTCAACACGCCAAAATCCGGAAGCCCGGTCTTCGGACACACTGAAGTAAATTCCGGATCGTCCACCAGAATTTCGTATCCAGGAAACTGGTTCGGCCAAGTCTCGATCTCGGGAAATTGGAAGTCCAGGCCAGCAGCGGCGTGTTCCGGTGTATAGCGTGGCGATTTCGACATATCTGTTTATTGTAATGGCACTGCGAGTGCACCGGAGCGCTCCGCCCCAGCATCTAAATGACAACTGTGCCTGGGTGCTAGCGTGTGCTCCGCTTGCCTTCGGAATGGTAAATTACTACTTACAGAAATACCTGCCGCACACTGAAAGAAAACCGGGTTGGCGCTGACAAACAATTCGAATGCGACGCCGTCACGCCGCTGGATTTGGGTTGTTGTCGCAATCTTTATCCTGATCCTTATCCTCTATTCCTACCTGCATCAGACGCCAATCAAAGTTCACGCCGTAATGGTGCAGCGCGGCCCCATTCGAAGCGTCATTTCCACTAATGGCAAGGTCGAACCTGTCCAGAATGTCAGCTTCGAAGCTCATGCCCCGATCGCCACTACCGTGAAGCTCCTGCTCATTAAAGAGGGCGACCACGTGAAAAAGGGGCAACTTCTTCTGCAACTCGACGACGATGACATCCGCTCCCAGGCTGCCAAGGCCCAAGCCCAGGTAAAGGCCGCTCAAGCCAGCCTCGCTGCAACGAAAAACAGCGGTACCCAGGAAGAAATCATTACCCTCAATTCCCAGCTGATCAAAGCTCGCAGCAATCGTGATATGGCGCAGCACAATCTCGATGCCCTAAAGCGGCTGCAGCAGGACGGCGCAGCTTCTCCCGGCGAGGTCCGGCAGGCGGAGACCACTTTGCAGAGCGCGCAGGCCGATTTGAACCTGCTCGAGCAGAAAAAGAACGATCGCTATTCCGCTCCAGAAGTAGCCAGCACTGAAGCTCAAGCCCTGGAAGCGCAAGCAGCCTATGCGAGTGCGGAGGGTGCGCTCAGCAAATCGAGTGTCAGGGCTCCGTTCGACGGTGTCGTCTATTCTCTTCCCGTAAAGCTCGGCGCATTCGTGCAGACTGGCGACATGCTCCTACAGGAGGCCGATCTCTCACACGTCATTGTGCGCGCTTTCGTCGACGAGCCTGATGTCGGACGCCTCCAAGTCGGTGAGCGAGTCGAGGTCACCTGGGACGCAGTGCCCGGACGGACATGGCTCGGCACCGTGAATACCGTCCCTTCGACCGTTAAATTGCACGGCAATCGCAACGTGGGCGAAACCACGTGTCTCATTGACAACAAGGATTTTCGGCTTCTGCCGAACATCAATGTCGGGGTCACTATCGTTGTTGCCGAACATCAGAACGTACTCACGCTACAGCGCGACGCATTGCATATCGACGACCACCAGCCGTATGTTTTCCGGATTGTCGATAACCATCTGAAGCGACAGACGATCGAATTTTCGTTACAGAACCTGACGCGCGTCGAGGTCACCTCTGGGCTTTCGGAAGGCGATGCGGTGGCGATGCCCGCCGAGGAAATGAAGCCACTGTCGGATGGCGCCGCAGTCAAGGTCGTTCCCTGATTTATGCCACGGAGTTCACCCCAAGCTGGACGATGCTTTCCTTTCATTCTGGCCGCCTTGTTGTCAGTCGTTTCATTACAAGCGAATCCGTCGCCCGATGAGCAACTCCTCGCATCGGGTCAAGTTGACGACCTCCTTCCAAAGCTGCAACAGCAGATCAGCCAGTCTGCCCGCGATGCCGTTGCACAGAATCTGCTATGCCGCGCCTACTTCATGATGGAGGAATGGGATCAAGCAATCTCTGCATGTGAACGAGCGGCGTATCTCGATCCTCAAAACAGCAACTACTCTTTGTGGCTGGGGCGGGCGTACGGCGAAAAAGCTGACCGCACCTCGTTTCTCAGCGCCCCAGGGATCGCGAAGAAATCGCGTGCAGCATTTGAACGCGCGGTCGAACTTGATCCCAAAAATATCGAAGCCCATGTCGACCTGGGTGAGTTCTATGCGGAGGCGCCCGGAATCATTGGCGGTGGAAAGGATAAGGCCTACCGGCAGGCAGATGTCCTGATGCCTCTCAGCCCAGCCATGGGACACTGGGTGCTGGCTCGAATCGCCGAAAAGGAAAAGGATCCCGCCAAGGCTGAGCGTGAATATCGCGCCGAAATTGCTGCAAGCAATTCGGGAGTCCGTGGTTGGGTCGACCTGGCAAATTTCTTTATGTACGCACATCGTTACGATGAAATGAAAGATGCGCTCATCCATGCCGAAACCGCACATGTCGACCATCCGGAATCGATCATGCACGCCGGCGACCTCCTACTCCGCGCGCAACGGGAATACCCATTAGGGATCCGCCTGGAGCGCAGGTATCTTTCGAATCGGCTCTGCGAAGAGGGACCTGCGTTCAAAGCGCACACGATTCTCGGTGAATTGCTTGAGAAGCAAGGTGATCGGCAAGGTGCGGTGCAGGAATTTCAGGCGGCACTTTCGCTCTTTAAGGACTATCCGCGAGCCAGAAACGATCTGAAAAAGTTTGCGCGATAAGCTCTGCCTCAAATGCCGCCGTTCATGTGCGCGGGAAACAGGTGTCGGGTACTGCATCCGGAATATCACTCTCCCGGCGATTCCTCAGACATTTAGAATTTCGCTTGCAACCAAATGATTTGCCCATCTTTTATCTCGCTTGGAAAGGGACGCAATGAAGACCTCATGCCGCCCACACAAAATTGGCTCGCTCAGCTGGAAATACATCCTGACGATCGTTCTAGTTCCCACTACTTTGTTGGCTGAGCCGATCTCGTTGAAGCGCATCGTCGAACTCGCCGTTTCGCACGCGACCGCGGGCGCAATCGCCACGGCCGACGA
>DATJWZ010000748.1:0-1577 GCA_035500795.1 Candidatus Eiseniibacteriota bacterium
TGACGGCCGAGCGGTTGCGCCCGCAACCTTCCCATCGGTTCTGAATCCGAAAGTTGAACTTCGCAATGGCGGGCGAGGCCTTGATCGCGTCGATGGTTGTCAAAAGATTGTCAATATTGACGCCGTTGACGATGGTTGGAAGTTGCTGAGCCGTTACCATAATTGCTGCGCCTCCTGTATTGCTGATTTCTCGAACAACTTGCATTCGATGATTCAAAAATACGTACAAAGACGTGTTGCAACAAGATGGCAGATATGCCATTGTAGATAGGTTTTTACGCCATAACACAAAATGTGAGCATTCATGATTGACGTGACAGTTCTGCTTCTCGATCAGACGTTTTCCTCGACGGCGGTCGGTCCAATGGAAGTGTTTCGCCACGCGGGATTTCTGTGGAACCACCTCACCGGAAAGCCGACGAAGCCGCGCTTCAATGTGACAACGGCTTCCGCTGATGGCAAGCCTGTCCTCTGTGATGGCCCCCTGCACATTCAGCCGATGACGTCGATTCACAATGTGCGCAAGACAGATCTCATCTTCATTCCGACAACAGGCTTGAGTTTGGACGATGTCGTCGAACGTAACGCACCCGTTGTCCCATGGCTCAATCGATGTCATAAGCGAGGTGCTGAGATTGCGAGCGTCTGTTCCGGCGTTGGGCTTGTCGCTGCTACGGGCATGCTCGACGGCAAGCGTGCCACCACACATTGGGCACTCGCCGAAAGGTTCCGGGAGAAATATCCCAAGGTGAAATGGATGCCCGAGTTAATGGTGACGGAAGACCGCGGCTTCTATTGCGGAGGCGGCGTGCATGCTGCGCTCGATCTGAGTCTGTATCTCGTGGAAAAATTTTGCGGACACGACGTTGCGATGGAGAGCTCGAAGGCCTTGCTGATTGAAACGCCGCGCGCCTGGCAGGCTGGATTCGCTGTCGTTCCGCTCAAAACCGAACACAACGACGAAGCTATCTCAATGGCGCAGGATTGGCTGCATGAAAACTTTCATCGTCCCTTTCCCCTGGAGGCTCCGGCGCGCCGTGCAGGGATGAGCTTGCGCAACTTCATACGCCGCTTCAAACAGGCAACTGGGGACAGCCCATTAGCGTATTTGCAGAAGCTGCGAGTTGCTGCAGCCAAACGTCTGCTCGAAAGCAACCACCGAACGATGCAGGAGATCAGCGAGGCTGTGGGATACCAGGACGTCGCATTCTTTCGTGGCCTGTTTCAGAGGCACACTGGAATCTCGCCAAGCGCTTACCGGCAGAAATTCGGAGTTTAGAAAATTTCTATTACGGTCATCGAAGACAACCGGAGGAGTTGATGGACATCAGATCGCTTCAAAAGCCGTTGAAAGAACAGTATCGACGGGAGCCGACGAGCTCGCGCATTACATTAACCGCAAAGGGAACGGAAACAGCAACTCCTCTGTCGTGTTCGATCGATATTGGTCGTGCGATCTATCAGGCAGAAGCTCACAAAGGAGTAGGTGGCACGGGCACAGCGGCGTGTTCCGGCGATCTGCTGATTGGAGCTCTTGCGGCCTGTGCGCAGCTTACCTGCCAACTAGTCGCGACGGC
>DATJWZ010000749.1:0-1534 GCA_035500795.1 Candidatus Eiseniibacteriota bacterium
GAAAACTCGCGTTCAGGCCTTGGCCTCGGCGCCTTCGAAGTGAGCTTCGATCTCTTCGAGCGTTTTGCCTTTCGTCTCAGGCAGGAACCATGTCGCCGTGACGAAGTAAATCACCGTAAAGCCCGCAAAGCCGAAGAACATTGTGGAATATCCATACTTACCCACGGTCGGTAGAAAGATCGCAGCAATAGTTGTTGCTACTGCCTGGTTCAGAAGCAATGCGATGCTCATGCCGTTGGAGCGAATGCGAGTTGGCATCAACTCTGAGAGAGCCAACCACACGCAAACTCCCGGACCAACCGCATAAAAGCCCATGAATACAAAAAGAGTAATGGCGACAAACCATCCATTGCTTGACGTTGGCACCGGCATGAGGAATGCATTCACGATCTGGAGAGGTGCGGTCTTGGCTGATTCGAAGTCGGCGAACGGGTTCGATAAGAGCGCGATCACCTTGTTTGCAGGCACACAGCCTTCACGATTGATCACGACTGGCTTCGCAGCAGTCGCGTCAGAGCGCAAGACCGGTGTCGCGGCGCGGAAGTCTCCGTAGGAATAGATAACGACGAGCGAGTTTCGCGCAGATGATACACCGCTCGCATTGGCCACCACCGACTCGTAAGTCAACGTCGCTGTCTGATCCGGAGTTACGAGTTTCTGAACGGCATCCTTTACATCAAGCCGCTGACTCTCAGTTCGCCGGAAGAGGACTCCAGTACACAGCATTGAAAGGATGACTCCCGCCGTTCCAATGCCAAGCAAGAACTTCCGGCCTTTGCGATCTACCAACATCACGCCGAGTGCTGTCACGCAGAAATTGATGATTGTGAAGACAACGTATCCCCAATGCGAGGCGACGTCTGAAAGTCCGCTCTGCAGAAGGATATTCGTGTTGTAGGCAATGATCGAGTTGACGCCCGTGGTCTGGTTGCAGGCAAGAATGATACAAGCAAGAATGAACGGGATGACGTACTTGCGGCGCAGCAGAGAATCTTTGACTTTCGACTTCCCCGAGGAGTTGGCCCCTTCGGTCGTGCTGGTTTCCTGCATTTCCCGCAGTTCGAGATCGGCTTGTTCTGTGGTTCGTCCACGAAGGAGCGCGGAGTACGCTGCATCTCTCTTTCCTCGGCGCAGCAACCATCGCGGTGACTCCGCGACCATAAAGCTTCCGATCACGAAAAGAATTCCTGGAGGTAGTGAAACCCAGAAGATACTGCGCCACGCGGAGTCCTCGAACGAGAGCAACTTGACAGAGTCGTGAAGCTTGGCGACCTCGTCGACACGGTAGCTGAAATAAGCGCCGACCAGAGCAGCGGTCACGATCCCGAGCGTCAGCATCCACTGGAAGACACCCGTTCCTTTGCCGCGGTTCGAGGCTGTGAGACATTCGGCCAGAAAGAGAGGAACCACCACGCCGATCAATCCCGCGCTGACGCCCTGAAGCAAGCGTCCGAGGACGAGCGAACTGTAGCCTTGCGATAGCGCGATCACTGGGATACTGACCACGAACATCAAACCGCTCAGGGCCATGAGG
>DATJWZ010000750.1:0-18370 GCA_035500795.1 Candidatus Eiseniibacteriota bacterium
GTGTTGGTGACCGTCAGGTCCTTGGGATCGTTCTTGAGAATTTTTTCGTACTCGGAGATGGCATTCTGAAGCTTGCCCTGTTGGACATACTTCTCCGCAGAGGCGAGGACCTTTTGCTTATTGAAGCCGAACAATGCCATAAGAGCGTCGAACTCCAGACCCAGGTGTTACCGATCTACGAATTCATACCGCGAATCCAACAAACTCTGCGACTGAACCCGCTGAACGCTGGGGGCTGCTCCCGGGTACGGGCCGCGGACGACTCTACCTTTATCGGCAGATAGCCGACCGGACAAGGCCAATTGTACGTCTGGAAGACATGGAAGGCATGGTTACCAAGGGTTACCGAAAGGGAGTGTACCAAGGGTAACCAAAGGAATTAGTACGCCAAGCGAAGGGCAATTTGCCCAACGCGGTTCGAAGAGGGAAGAAGGAAGAGAGACGTCCGGGCCCCGTTGTCGACTACGAACTCTCGGTTCTGTCCAGCACCGTCAGCCACTTCCTTATAGCTTTGTGCTGTGGCCTGGTTTGCGATTGCACCTCTTCGATGCTGTGGAAGAATGCCAGCCTTCTTCCGTCGCCGTAGTCGCCCTGTAATAGTCCCGAAGCGTCGTTGATTTTTGCGCCACTCGGAAAGACAAGCCGGATGCAGAGAGTCATTATTGTTCAAGTGGATTCGACTGCGAGTCGCGGGCTCCCCTGTGTCCCGACGCGGAGTGATAGCCTCATCCTGTGGGGAAAGCGGACACCAGCGAGGTGCTGTCGCTCGATGGGCGTGAGATTTCAATCACGCATCCCGATAAGTTGTACTTCTCAAAGCAGGTCCGCGTTACCAAGCTCGATCTCGCCCGCTACTACCTTTCTGTGGCTCCGGGAGCTCTCAGCGGAATCAAGGATCGCCCCATTGTCCTGAAGCGCTTCGTCAACGGGGCTGAGGGTGAGGCGTTCTATCAGAAGCGAGCGCCGGAACAGCGTCCCGCATGGCTGCGAACGGTGACGTTGTCTTTTCCCTCGGGCCGGACCGCCGAAGAGATTGTTGTCGATGACGTGGCCGGTTTGGCCTGGATCGTGAACCTGGGATGCATCGAACTCCACCCGCATCCCGTCCGCTCTGCTGATCTGGATCATCCCGATGAATTGCGGATCGATCTTGATCCGATTCCTGGCGTGGAATGGGCTGACGTTCGCCGCGTGGCTCTTGAAGTGAAAGCATTTCTCGAGGAGGTCGGCCTACGTGGCTGGCCGAAGACCAGCGGCTCACGCGGTATGCACGTGAATGTGCGAATCGAACCGCGGTGGACGTTTTCGGAGGTTCGGCGCGCGGCAGTGGCACTATCCCGAGAAATCGAACGCCGCGCCCCCACACTCGCGACATCCAAGTGGTGGAAAGAGGAGCGGCACGGCGTGTTCCTTGATTACAACCAGAACGCCAAGGATCGGACGACATGCTCGGCCTATTCGGTCCGCCCATTGCCCGATGCGAGGGTGTCAGCTCCGCTGGATTGGAAGGAAGTACCAGAGTCTAATCCAGAGGACTTCACGCTGTTTACGATTCCAGCGCGTTTTGCCAAGATCGGCGATCCATACGCAGAGATGAATTCCTCGCCTGGATCATTGGCCAAGCTCCTGGAATTCGCCGACCGGGATGAAGCTGAGGGACTGGGGGATGCTCCGTGGCCGCCTCACTTTCGCAAGACGAAGTCCGAGGGGACGAGAGTCGCACCGTCGCGCGCGAAATCAGCTGCGAAAAAGGCGCGAATCAAGATGCCGCTGATCGTGGTCGCCAACTCTCCGGACAAAGCGGTCGCGCTAGCCGGTCTTGAACGTTGGAAGGCCAACCATGCCGAGGCGGCCGGTCATTTAGCGGTTGATGATGTGCTAGTCGATTCGATGCGTGGGCGCTCTTCGACCTGGACTCGAATTCGCATTAACCTGCGGCATGTTCCGGAAGAGATTCGTCCGAAACAGGAGACCCCCGATCCAGATGATGATCCGACGCGCGAGTGGCGTGAGTTCAGCAAGAAGAAGAGACGGCCAGACCGGGCCTGAAGGCGATTATCTTTTCTTGAGCCCTGACGCGGCCCTGAAGGGCTGCTCTTCCACGTAACTTATGGCGCATGGAACTTGCAGCGGGATGATTATCGCCCGTGGGGGAAAATCTCAGCTAGTTCCTGTGGCGCGACCACTTCCAACTGGGCGTAGGTACAGTCGGCAGGATTCTTGTCCTGGCGCCATCGGCGGAATTGCGCGGTGTGGCGGAAGCGATCTCCTTGCATGTGGTCATAGGCGACCTCGACGACTAGTTCGGGCCGCAATGGTTCCCATGAGAGGTCCTTTCCCTGGCTCCATCGGCTCTGGCCACCGGGCATGCGCTTGGGCTCGTCGCCGTCGACTCCTCCGTGGTGGGCCCATGCTTTCCAAGGGTGCGACGCGAGCGCATCCTTGCGATAAGGAGTCAAAAATTCGACCAGTTCTTTGCGCTTCGCGGTGCTGAAGCTGGCACATACTCCGACGTGCTGCAGTGCGCCGGCATCATCGAAGAGACCTAACAGCAACGATCCCAGTAAGGTGCGGTCGCCTTTTTTGTGCCAGCGAAAACCGGCGACGACGCAGTCGCACTCACGTTCATGTTTGATCTTGAGCATGGCGCGCTTGTTGGGCTCATAGGTTCCCGAGATGTTCTTGGCGACAACGCCGTCGAGGCCTGCTCCCTCGAAGCGTCGAAACCAATCTGCGGCGAGATCGCGGTCCTGGGTTGCGGGCGTGATATGGATTGGCGGCGCAGATGATTTCAGCAGGCTTTCCAATTCGCGGCGGCGAACTTGGAACGGTTCCTTTCTCAGATCGCGATTGCCTTCACTTAAGAGATCGAAAAAAACCACCGAAGCGGGCGTCTGCTTGGACAACAGTTTCACACGCGATGCCGCGGGGTGAAGGCGTAATTGCAGGGTGTCAAAATCCAGTTCTCCTTCGCGAACAATAACGATCTCGCCGTCGAGGACGCAACGTGGCGGCAGGACCGAGCGGAGGGATTCCTCTACATCCGGGAAGTAGCGGTTCAGAGGTTTTTCGTCGCGGCTCTGGATGAAGATCTCATCTCCGTCGCGAAAGACAAGAGTCCGGAACCCATCCCACTTCGGCTCAAAGATCCAGTCTTCGCCTGGCGGCAACTCCTCGATACGCTTGGCGAGCATCGGCAAAAGCGGCGGGTTTACCGGCAGGTCCATTTGCTCATGGTATACCGATCACATGCCCGCGTAATTCGGCGCGCATTCAAAATAATATGAACAAATTATGGGTCGTGGAGTGGTCAGAGTGTATCCTTCCGCGAACTGACATCTGGAATTTAGGAATTACAAACCTATGACATGGATTCGAACTCTCTCGCTAACTGAGGCTGACGAGAAACTGAAGAAAGCAATCGAAGGCGAAAGGGCGTTCTACCCCAAAGAGTACGCGGAGCCAGTTCATCCAGATCCGTCCGGAGCATCGTCGATCGTGGGATCGCACACACTGATTCCCGACGCACTTTACCACGCGTTCAGCACATTCGGGGCGCTGATGTCTCCGGAACTGCCGCTGAGTCGCGCGCAACACGAGATGATCGCCACCATGGTCTCGGTGACCAACCGGTGCGTGTATTGAATCGAGTCCCACGCAGAGTTTCTGCGTCGAGTGACATTGGAGAAGGGCATGGTCGAGGCACTGGAAAAGGACTACTCGACCGCGCCGATTTCTCCGCAAGATCGGGTGATGCTTGACTACGTCGTGAAGGTCACAAGAGATGCGACCAAAGTGTGGAAAGATGACATGGAGCGGCTGCGGTCCGTCGGGTTTGACGATCGGGGAATTCTGCAGATTACTCTCATTGCGTCATGGTTCAACTACATCAATCGCGTTGCCGATGCGTTAGGGGTTGGGCGGGAATAAGTCAAAATCAATAACCACCAAGGACACTAAGGTTAACGAAGGAAACCATGCGACCTCCTCGCCGATCGAGCGCTAATAACGGAATCCCTGAAGTTGGTTCACGGTCGAAGACGGACCATCGACAAATCCTGCGCGGACACTCGGGTGCAGCGCTATGTGGGCAGGAACTACGTTGAATGTATTTGAGAAGCTGAAACCGTTCAGCGTCTCGCGCAGATTTCCTTTGATGTCGTAGACGTAAATGGTACTTCCCGATGAAACGCTGGAATTCGGTTGAGCGACAAGAAAGACCCTGTGTAGTGGGTCGTATTCCACGTCCGCGCCGCTAAAAAACTGCAACCCTCCGGAATTTGGCAGGATCACGAATGTCGCCGTGTGATGGTTTAGATCGATGAATTCGACTGTCGCGTCGTCCTCTGTCGTAGTGCAAGCGATGTTGTCGGCGGAATCTACCGCAATACCGTTGATGAATCCGAAACCAAAGCCGGATTCTTCACTGAAAGTTCCTTCCTTCAGATCGATGATTCCAAGAACAGGGATGCAATCGAAACATCCTGGGCCTCCGCCAAGGATCGCCTGACTGGTAACACTGTTGTACGCGATCGGCGGCGGAACGCTGCCAAAATTGGAAGAATCTGTAATCTGAACAACCGGTCCGAACGTATTTTCTGCCACATTGGAACTGAATACATAGGGGACGAAATTACCGCTGTTGTCCATAGCGAAGACAGCGTTGTTCGCGGTTCCCTGATTGCGGCTGACACTGCGGAGCAGATGTTGAGATCCGATTGGGGGCGTCCATCTGCCGGTTGCTTTATTGCCGCTCAGAGGATTCGCAATGCCAAATGACCGCTTCACGTTCAGGAAGCTGACAACGTGCTCGTGCTCGACTAGTCCGACGGAAGTTCCCACGACCCCGAGTGTGATGAAGTCGTCCTGAGTTTGCGTCTTCGCAAGCACGCTTAAAATTTTTCCGGTCCTCTGATCGAAGGTCTCGACTGCGGCGAGGACGTTCCCATTCGATAGATCTTGCGCTTCGCTTAGGATGCCTTCGCTTCCATTTTGATCGATGTCAAACCCAAAAATTTGCCCGCCGAATTTGCTGTGGACGATCACAGGGTTAGCAGGGCTTTGGATCACGATTTGTGCGTTGGCATAATGTGGAAGTAAACACGCCAGAGCCGCCACATGCCAGGCTTGCGACCGCAGGATCGAAAAGGATAGTAACGTCTTCATGGGAGAACCTTTTGCGGAATGCCGGATGGCCCGCGAATGACGGCGCAATGTTATCCGCCGGTTTGAGGAGGGTTGTCACGAATTTGTCAAAGGATTACGGCCTGACCGGAACGCTGTAGTGCGAGGAGATGACTTGCCACCTGCCGCCTGTCTTGATCCAAACATCGGTCAGACGGTCGCGATAGTCGTATGGCTTGCCCTCAGACTCACCGTGTTCGTGATATGCGCCGGTCACCACCGCCACATCGCCATGAACCCTGACTTTGAGACCAGTCATTTCCGCGACGTTTACCGTCACCTTCGAATCGGCAGTATGACTGATGTATCCGGCCTTGCTATAAACGCTACCATCTTCGACGGTGATGGTGAATTCGTCGGCCAGTAAAGAGGAGAGGATGTCAATGCTGTGCTGCTTGTACGATTCAGTCCATTTCAATTCGAGAGCACGAATTGTGGCACCTTCGGACTTCTCTTGAGCCACTACGGCGCACGACAGCAGAAGGGTAACCAATATCGGTCGGCAGAACTTCAAAGAAGCCATGCAATTATTTCGCACGGCTCGGCGAAGGGGGCAAGTTACTTCGGGGAGCAGAACATCCCTTGGCTAAGGTTGGCTTGCCCAAGTGTCGGTGCCGACATCTGAAATTGATATCGACACTAAACTAAAGGAACGGGACCAATTGGATGGTCAGTTCGCTAGCAGAGTTTTTTGTTGCACAGTTCGAAAAACACAGGCAGGAGTGCGCTTACCGGCAGCGGCGCGGATATCGGAGCGAGTCGTTCCGCTACGGTCAGATTCTGGACATGGCGGGACATTTCGCGAGCTACCTTGAAAAGCGGGAAATCGCGAAAGGCGACCGGGTCACGCTTTGGGGTGAAAACTCGGCTGAGTGGGTGGCGGCTTTCTTCGGATGCACACTGCGTGGAGTCGTAGTGGTTCCGATGGATGATGCTGCCAGCAGCGATTTTGCGGTGCGGGTCTATCGTCAGGTTGGCGCCAAGCTGCTCGTGACTTCGCGTGAGCACCTAAAGGGGTGGCCGCGCGAGCTGGCCAGTCTTCTCTTTGACAAAGTGTCCAGCAGCCGAGAACTTCGTTCGTCAACCTCGCCCGTTGTGGTTGAACCAGATGATGTACTGCAGATCGTGTTTACCTCCGGAACGACCGCCGATCCCAAGGGCGTGGTGATTACACATGGGAACGTTCTCGCGAATCTTGCGCCGATCGAGCGCGCGATGCAGCCATATCTCAAGTACGAGCGACTCGTGCATCCGATCCGATTCCTCAATCTGTTGCCGCTGAGCCATGTCTTTGGACAGTTCCTCGGAATGTTTTTCCCTCCACTGCTCGGCGGAACCGTGGTCCTTCAGAATGAGCTGAGTCCGTCGGAAGTTATCAACACGATCCATCGCGAACGAGTGTCTGTACTAGTGAGCGTTCCGCGAGTGCTGCAATCGTTGAAGCAAAAGCTGGAACGCGATCTGGAAGATCGGAACGAGACCGCCGTTTTTCAGAAGTGCATGGCGTATGCGAAGGGCAAACACTTTCTGCACCGATGGTGGATTTTTCGTTCCATTCATCGCAAGTTTGGATGGAAATTCTGGGCGTTCATCTCTGGAGGCGCCGCGTTGGACGCGGAGACCGAAGAATTTTGGGGACGCCTGGGATATGCCACCATTCAAGGCTATGGACTGACCGAAACGACTTCGCTGATCAGCGTGAACCATCCGTTTCGCTTGGGCAGGGGATCCATCGGAAAAGTGCTGCCTGGTCGTGAGGTGAAACTTTCCTCGGATGGCGAGATCCTGGTCAAAGGCGCGGGAGTCGCGCCGAGATATTGGGACGCTAGCGGAGAGCATACCGTCTCCGATGAGCAAGGCTGGTATAGAACCGGTGATATTGGCGCGCTCGATGACGCCGGCAATCTCTATTTTAAAGGCCGCAAGAAGGACGTTATCGTCACTCCGGGAGGGACCAATATTTATCCCGGCGACCTGGAAGCCGCTCTACGGGCGCAGCCCGAAGTGAAAGATTGCGTCGTCATTGGAATTGAGCGCGACGGGAATGCGGAGCCGTGCGCAGTATTGATTCTGCGGGAAGGTGCGGACATTGGTGTGGTGGTACAGCGCGCCAACCAATCTCTCGCGGAGTACCAGCGCATGAGAATGTCGTTCGAGTGGGCTCAGGAAGATTTTCCTCGCACCAATACGCAAAAGCCGAAACGAAACATGATCGCTGAAGCAGTTCGGGTACAAATGCATCTGCCCAAAACGCAAGCCTCAGTTGCCGGAAGCGGACCTCTCAGCGAGTTGATCGCGAAGGTTACTCGTCGCTCGGTGCCTGAGCTTAACGAAAGCGCACGTCTCGATTCGGATCTCGGACTCAGTTCTCTCGATCGGGTGGAACTCATGAGCGCGCTGGAAGATCGCTATCAGGTCGACCTGAGCGAAAATCGCTTCAGCTCGATTCAAACCGTGGGCGATCTGGAGCGAATGCTTCACGGAGAAGCAGCGCCTGCAGCCGTCTATCACTATCCGCGTTGGGTGTTGCACTGGCCTGCTACGTGGCTGCGGATGCTGGCGCATTATCTGCTGATGCGGCCTGCCATCTTATTGTTGGGTTGGCCAAGGATCGTCGGCCGGGAGAATCTGAGACGGACCAAAGGCCCAGTGCTTGTGATTTCCAATCATCTTGGCGATGTGGATCCAGGATTCATTCTCACGGCATTGCCAGCGCGGTTCCGGCATCATCTGGCCATCGCAACCGGTGGCGAAGCGCTTGAAGTTCTTCGTACACCTCCGGAGAATCGAGCCTGGCTGTGGAAAATCTATGACCGCGTAAAGTGGTGTTTGGGAGTTTCTCTCCTGAATCTGTTTCCTCTCCCGCGCGAAGCTGGATTCCGTCGCAGCTTTGCTTACGCGGGCGAGGCCGTCGATCTTGGCTACAGCATCCTTGTGTTTCCTGAAGGACGTCATTCTAACGACGGCAAACTGTGTCCCTTTCGCTCGGGTATTGGGCTGCTCGCACAGAATCTGGCGATTCCGGTCTTACCGATGCGAATCGATGGTTTGTTCGAGGTGAAACGTTCAGGCCGAAAATTTGCGCGTCCTTGGGAGATTTCCGTGCGGATCGGAAAACCGATCAATTTCGTCGCGGAGAACTCCGCGGAAGAGATTGCCAGACACTTGCAGATTGCAATAGAGGAGCTATAAGTCACAACAAGAAAAAGGCGCCGCGTTTGAAAGCGGCGCCGACTTACAGTCCGTAGCTGCAGAAGTTAGTTGATCGTTACTGTGACGGCATTCGAGGCAATTCCATTCGCAACCACCTGGAGCGAGCCCGCACCAAGAGCGATCGTAGATGGGATATCGAACTGCGCTGTCCGAATAGTGGCTCCGGTCTGAACGCCGCCAAGCCAGTTGTGCGTTTTGCAATATACGACGTGGCCGGCCGAGTCGGTGATGCGGACTAGCGGGAAGTTTGTGTCGTTCTGGCTGTCGTCACCATAGTACGCACCTTGGTTCATGCCGTTGAACTGCTTTCCCTTGATCCCATTGTTCTTGGAGCCGTGAGTGAGCGTAGTTGCCACAGCGGTGATCGCAGGGGCGCAGCCTGCACACGGCGATCCTGCCGGCGTATAAACTTCAACGTCGTTCGAGAAATCTGTGAAGAGGATTTGTCCGTTTGGCAACACGAGAAAATTGCCGTAGTAGGAGCTATCCGATGATGCGTTGGGCGGTCCTGGTACGGCATGCAAGGCGCTTCCATCCCATTCGAAGAACTTGCTACCAACGCCAAAGATGCCGGGGCTGGTGTCGAGTAGCGCATTGCCATCGGGCAAAACGGCAGCGGGCGCGTCGGCCATATCAAGGGCGGGGGTACCTCCGAATGATGGCGCCGCAGCCCAAGTCCCGGTTGCGAGGGTATATATCGCGTTGTTTGTGGTTGCGCCACCGTAGAACACGGTGCCGTTGGGTAGCAAAGGTCCCGGTCCGAGTTCACGAGATCCGGGATCGACCAGGTTTACGACAGTGTTGTTTGACGGCGTCGTCCAGGTACCTGTGGCCGAGTCGTAGATCTGATATCCCATGGCGCAGCAGCCAAGGTTTACATAGGCGTCGACCGTGAGGATTTTGCCGCCGGGAAGTTGCGTCCATCCTTCTTCATCGTTCCAATCGAGTTTCCCTGTGCCCGTTGCGGTCCATGTGATCGGGCTGGTGCTTGTGAGGATTGCTTCCTGCGTCGTACAGCAGTTTGCGATCATAAGCTTACCGTTCGGAAGGATCGCACTCTGAGCGTCTCCTACAGATGTCCAGCCCGTCGGAGCTGGCGCCGAGACCCACTTGTTTGTGGCAGGATTATATGCAGCACCAAGAGTAGTCCAGACTGCGGAGCACCCATTGTACTCACCGCCTATAACACCTACCCAGCCATTGGGGAGTGTTTGTGAGGCGAAGTAGAGCGGATTGTATCCGGTTGGAAGATTGCCAGCCGGAGACCAGGTTCCGGTGACATAATTCCCGTGGCTATCAGGGATCAAACGATACCAACTGCCCGTAGCGTTGCAAGTGTTGCTGAGAATGAGCACGGAGCCATCAGTGAGAAGCTGCGGGTGTCCTGCAGCTATCGGAGTGCTAGACGGAGTCACTCGTGTCCATGTGCCGGCGGTGAACGGTTCCTGGGCAATCGCGATGCTGCAACAAGCCAACGCGAGCAAAACAAACCCGAGCATACGGATGACCTTCATTAGATTTTCACCTCGCATCGTTTTTTGTGGTTATCGGAGATGTGGCTTCAGACGAGGACGTGCAACGATCCAAGCCAGAAAACCCCACGGCAGTCCAGAGTCGAACCCAAGAGTCGGGGGAGGATTATAACCTGCTTCGCTCGGAACAAGACATGGCATGACAGAAAAAATATGGGATTTATGTTGATGATCGAGACACATTGCAAGAATTTGCATTTCTGATGTGACGAACTCTGCAAATTATTGCAGGCTGCGGGTTCCCGTTGGGGAAGAAAGTCTCTAGCCAGATGCGAGATTCAAAATCGATCATTCTTCGTCTACGTCAACGTCATCCTGTCGAAAATCGGATTCGGGATGAAGTTCAGGAACGTGACCGTCGCGCAGAACACGGTTGATTCCAGGAAGTTCGCGATCTTTGAATTCGTCCCATTGCTTGAGTACTGAGGCGCTCTCTTGCTCTGCTAATGTGGCTGCTTGAGCCTGAGAGGTAGTGGGAGCAGCATCGACCTGCCATATTTGTTGGTAGAGAGTGCCGGCATTGCCATTCACGCGATTGAGCGTAGCGTTCGATGACGGCGGTGCGAAGAATCCGCCGGGAGCGCCGACAACTTCGGTAAGCTTCTTCTGAAATTCCGCAATTGCATTCTTCAATGCGTCGCGCGAAGTTGCGTCCAATTTATCAAGTTGAGCGCGAATCGAAGCTGCTTGCGATAGGGCTTGGTTCGTCCGGTCCATGATCGACGCCAACTTGATCTCTGCCTGTAGCTTCTTCTGCAAATCGGCTTCGGAGACTTTGACGCGCGGGTCCATCTTCACCGTGAGTGGAGCGGTGAGAGTCTTGCCATCCACCGTGAGTCGAACTGTGTAATTTCCAGGAACAGCGGTTGGGCCGAGTGGGAGCCTTGGGGTGTTATGTGGAATTGCGGCAATCGGATACTCATGGCGCGACGATGATGGCGCGGCATAATGCAATGGCCACGTCCAGCGGTGCATGCCTGCTTCCGTTGACAATTGCCTTTGGGGCCGGACCCAATACAGTGGGATCAACTGTTTCTGCAATTCTTCGTCGGTAATTTCGGGCTTGTCCGTATTGGAGAAACTGCGAACCACTCTGTTCTGCGCATCGAGAATGTCGAGCTTAACGCTGCTTGCCGCGCTCGGCAGGTAATAATCGATGATGGCGCCGTCGGGCGGATTCGGGGCCATGGGTTCATCTGGCGGAATCGGCGTATCGGTATTCGTATCACGTTGAACTCGGTATGCTTCCGCGGGAGCATACAGACGTATCGAAGTGGCGAACTCGGTCGAAGCTTCTCGCAGCGGGGCGATATCGTCGAGGATCCAGAATCCGCGCCCATGCGTCGCGACAATCAAATCATTTTCATGAATCCATAAATCCCGCATCGAGGTGCGCGGAAGATTCAGTTGCAACGACTGCCAGTGATCTCCGTCGTCGAGGGAGACCCATACGGAATTCTCGGTTCCAGCGAACAACAATCCTCTGCGAACCGGATCTTCCCGCACCGTATCTACCGGGCCGAATTCCGGCAGACCCGATGTGATAAGGCTCCACGTTTTTCCGCTATCGTGCGTGCGATAGATGTATGGACGCATGTCGTTAATGCGGAAGCGGCTCACTGATGCATAGGCCGTCTGCTCATCGAAGTGAGAGGCGGAAATTTGAGTGATTTTGCTCCATGCGGTGAGTTCTTTCGGTGTAATGTCGGACCAGTTTTTACCGCCATCGCGGGTGATCCAGACCAAGCCATCGTCGGTGCCTGCCCACAGCGTATTCAACGTCTTGAACGACGGCGCCAGGGCGTAGATCACTCCTCGCGCATTCTCCACCGCCTTGTTGTGAAGTTTCCCCACGCTCTCGGGAATGCCAGGTTTCTCGCGCGATAGATCTTTGCTGATGATCTGCCACGAATTGCCCCCGTCTGTGGTCTTGAACAGGAAGTTCGTCGCGTAATAGATCGTATGCGGGTCGACTGGGGAAAACATCAACGGTTCTGTGCGATTCGCGCGGTACTTCGCATCGCGGACGGGAATTGGAGTAATGTTCTGAACTTGCCCGGTGCGCCAATGATATTTGGTAACTTCGGTTCGGCCTGCACCATAAATGATGTCGGGATCGAGCGGGTCAGGAGCGACGTATCCGTACTCGATCACGCCGACGGGATGCCAGTCGCGGAAGTTGATTGCACCATCATTGCCGCGGGTCGAGATGCATACGGAACCACTTTCCTGCTGCCCGGCACAGACGCGGTAAGGAAAAGAACTGTCGGCGATCGCGTGGTAAAGCTGCGCGGTGGGCTGGTTGAACCAGGAACTCCAGCTCTCGCCACGATTGACAGTCACGAGCGCACCCTGATCGCTGACGAGCAGAATGACGTTGCCGTTGTTCGGGTTGATCCAGAGATTCTGGTAATCGTCACCGCCGGGTGCGCCATGAAAACTCACCCACGTTCTACCGCCATCGCTTGACCGCATCGTAACGGTGCTGGCGACGTAAACGAGGTCAGGATTTTTCGGATCCACCCTGGGGATTGGAAGATCTCCACCTCCGATGCGCCCGGAAGGGCGCGGGTCGTCGGTGATCTGACGCCAATTCTCGCCGGCATCATCCGAGCGGTAGACGCTCAACTTTCCGGATGCCGTTCCTAACGTCGCATAGAGCCGGCGTGAATCGCTCGGTGCGATCGCAACATAAATCTGCGAGAGATCACTGGGAAGGCCGGTAGTGAGCTGGTGCCATGTGGCTCCGCCATCCATTGACTTGAATAGACCTCCGCCTGAGCCATTGAATTCGTTGAGATCTTCCCAAGGTCCCTCGCGAACTTCCCACATCGACGCATAAACCACGTCGGGATTCGAAGGATCAATCTCGACGTCGGAGGCCCCGGTGTTTTCATCTTTCGCGATCACCCGTTGCCAGTTCTGCCCGCCATCTTTGGATAGATAAAGTCCCCGCTCCTCGCTTGGGCCATAAGGATGGCCAAGGACAGCCGCGAAGATCTTGTTGGGATCGCGCGGGTCGACGGCGAGTGCGGGAATCTGCTGGCCGTCTCTGAGGCCAAGATGAATCCAGGTCTTGCCCGCGTCGGTCGACTTGTAGATTCCATTTCCGACGGACAGATCCGGACGATGAAGGCCCTCGCCACTTGCCACATATACGATGTTTGGATCTGAGGGAGCGACTGCGATTGCGCCGATCGACTGTGTGGGCTGGTCATCGAAGATCGGGCTCCAGGTGCGCCCGAAATCATCTGTCTTCCAGACTCCGCCATTCACCTGCGCCATGTAGAAGATATTCGGCTGCGAGGGAACGCCGCACGCAGCGCGAGTGCGGCCGCCACGAAATGGGCCGATCATGCGCCAGTGGAGTTCCTGATATGTGTTTTGCGGAATCTGGGCGCAAGATGTGATGGCGGCGAAGAAGAGTGCATAACAGACACTAAGACGAAGGGCGGCAGGCGCTGGTTTCACTTTTCCCCCTCAACAAAGTAGATAGGATAAATCCAAAACCTGTAGTTTGGGCGCTGTACCCGCGGAAAAGGGCGCCGGTTTCCCCGATGTGAGCCGTACGCTAAATTCGTTTGGTGACTCCATTCCGCCGCAGTTATGATGGCGAAGTTTTCATACCCAATCAAATGAGAGTTCGAACTAAAGTCAGAGCGCATTCATGGCACCAGTACTGGATTCGGCTAATCGCGTTTTTATTACTGAGTGTTGCGCAGCCTTTGTCCTTCGCCGCAACACCAAGCGAGACCGACGGGCAAGGGCTGAAGCCGATCCTTAATTACATTATGACTGCCTGGGACACGCTAACGCGGTCCATGACTGAATGCCAGAGCATTGTCGATCCCAAGATCGCAACTCAATCTGTGCTCTACTTGCCCAAGGATTCCGCCGAGCCGGCAAGCCTGCAGACACTCACGCACGATTGCAACGTGCGGGTCGATCGCTTGCCGGTCGTGATCGATCATCTCGGGCAGATCAATACAAGCAATATCGATCCCCCGGGGCTGCTTTATCTTCCGAACAAATATGTCGTGCCCGGTGGCCGCTTCAACGAGATGTATGGCTGGGACAGCTACTTCATTATTCGAGGTTTGCTGCGTGCGGGAAAGGTCGAACTCGCGCGAGGCATGGTCGACAACTTCTTCTTTGAGATCGAGCACTATGGCGCGATGCTCAATGCGAATCGGACGTACTATCTGACCCGATCGCAGCCGCCATTCCTGAGTTCGGCGTTTGTCGATGTCTATAACGCGACGCCACGAGAAAAGCCGGACGTTGCCTGGCTTGAGCGGGCGTACAAAGATCTGAGCAAGGATTACGAGATGTGGACGCATGATCCTCATCTCGCTGGTGAAACCGGACTGTCTCGCTACTACGACTTCGGCGACGGCCCACCTCCGGAAGCGGTAAAAGACGAAACCGGGTTTTACCGCAAGGTTGCGCAGTATTTCTTCTTCCATCCGGCTCAGGCGAATGGATACATTGTCGAAACGCTTCCCGGGACCGCAGATAAAGTCGCTGGTGCCGCATACAAGCTGGAGGTCTGCGATGCGCCCACGACAATGGAGCGTCCGCAATGCGAAAAGGCGCGCGAGTTCAAACTCAGCAAGGACTATTACAAAGGCGACCGATCGATGCGCGAGTCTGGTTTTGATGTCAGCTTTCGCTTTGGGGCGTTCGGTGCAGCCACGCATCACTTTGCGCCCGTGTGTCTGAACAGCCTGCTGTACAAGAATGAGAAGGATCTGGAACAGATCAGCAAATGGCTGGGCCGAACGGAAGAGGCGAGCACCTGGTCAAAACGTGCCGAATCGCGCAAACAGTTGATCACCAAATTTCTTTGGAACGAACAGCAAGGCCTGTTCTACGACTACGATTTCACCACCAACCGAATGTCGAGCTACAAGTACGCCAGCACTTTTTATCCTCTCTGGGCCGGCCTTGCGACCAAAGAACAGGCGCAGGCGGTTGCCAACAACGTGAAAGTGTTTGAGCGCCCCGGCGGAATTCCCATGAGCACCGAAAATACCGGAGCGCAGTGGGATCTGCCGTACGGTTGGGGCAATATTGAGATGTTGGTCATCGATGGTCTGAGGCGATATGGGTACAATGCCGACGCGGATCGAATCTCGTACGAGTTTTTGTCGACCGTAGCCGAGAATTTCCGCCGCGACGGCGTCATTGTCGAGAAGTACAACCTAGTTACGCGTTCCTCGGAAGCTCATGCTGAACTCGGCTATCACATGAACGTTGTGGGATTTGGCTGGACCAACGCCGCGTTTTTGGAATTGCTGCAGAACCTTCCAAAAGCAATGGCCGAGAAGTTAGACGCAGAACAGAGTCAACCCATGGCTCCGTCAAGGTAACAGCTCTCAAAACTGCAACCACAAATGGCACGAAGTAACACGAAGGAGACCTTACAAATTTCCCTCGGCCAGTTCGGAGCTTCTTCGGTTTGTTGCGTTGACTGTACTAACCATCCCTCCTAAGATGAATCACTCCGCTCCTTCCTCATGGGTACCGAAAACATGATCAATCAGACCGTCTCGCATTATCGCGTCACTGGGAAACTGGGCAGCGGCGGGATGGGAGTGGTCTACGAAGCAGAAGACCTGACTCTGGGACGGAAAGTTGCATTGAAATTCCTTCCTCCGCAGCTATTGCGCGATCAGAATGCGCTTGATCGATTTTTGCTCGAGGCGCGTACCGCCTCCGCTCTCAACCACCCGAACATCTGCACCATCTACGCGGTTGAGAACGCTCCCGGTGAGGGCGGCGAAAACCAGTCGTTCATTGCGATGGAGTTGCTCGAGGGGCAAAATCTTGCGAAAAAACTCTATTCTGGGCCGATTTCGCTGGATCGCATGCTCGACACCGGGATCCAGCTTGCCGATGCGCTTGATGCCGCACACGCCAAGGGAATCATTCACCGGGATATCAAGCCGGCGAACATCTTCATAACGCCGCGCAATCAGGTGAAGGTGCTCGATTTTGGACTGGCAAAGCTGATCCGCCCTGAGATGCAGATGGAGACGATCGGCGCGACGCAAGATTCGCCTGCGATGGCGCACCTTACGAACCCCGGTGCGACTGTCGGAACGATTGCTTACATGTCTCCAGAACAGGCTCGCGGTGAGGAACTCGACCGGCGCACAGATCTGTTCTCACTCGGCGCAGTGTTATATCAAATGGCGACAGGCAAGCTCCCGTTTACGGGCGCAACTTCGGCGGTGACGTTCCACGCGATTCTCGAACTGGATCCAGCACCGGTCTCGCAGTTGAACCCTTCATTGCCGCCGAAATTGCAGGAGATCATCAACAAACTGCTCGAGAAAGACGTGGATCTGCGCTATCAGTCTGCCGCTGATCTGCGGGGCGACCTGAAGCGGTTGAAGCGTGATTCGGAATCGAGCAGGCGGACATCAGCGCCTGCTTTGAGTTCCTCTGAAGCTATGATCGGCGCATCTGCCGCCAGTTCAGGCTCAACAGCATCTGCAAGTCTGGCGTCGCGGCCGCGGCCTGCAAGCGGCGTACACCGAGTGCGAGCTGGATTTCTAGCGTTCTTGGGTCTCGTCCTTCTGCTGGCCGCTGGATACGGTGTCTACTCCCTCGTGATGCGGCATCCCATGCGGCCCTTCCGCAACTTCACTGTCAAGAAGTTGACCGAAGAAGGGAACTCGGCCATGGTCGCGATCTCGCCCGACGGTAACTACACCCTCAGCCTTGCGCGAGATAGCAGCACAGGATTGGCGAGTCTATGGCTGCGGAACGTTCCAACAAATAGCAACACGCAGGTGCAGCCTCCCGCAGACGTGTATTTCAACGGGTTGCGATTCTCGCCTGATGGCAACTATCTCTATTTTGTGCGTAGCGATCCTGGAAACGCGGACTTGAAGTATCTGTACCGCGCACCTCTTCTCGGAGGTACACCGGAACGTCTCGCCGAAGACGTGGATTCGAATATCACCTTTTCTCCCGATGGCCACAAAGTCGCATTCATGCGCTATGACAATCCGGATCAGGGAAAGTACCAGTTGATCGTGCGTTCCCTCGACTCCGGACAAGAAGCGGTGCTCACCGGCGGTTCCGAGAGTCAGAGCCTGGTCAACCCTGCATGGTCGCCTGATGGCAAGACGATTCTGTGTGTCGTGAATCATCCTGGCAATGCGCTAACGGGATTGATTGCGGTGAATGCAGCCAGTGGAAATCAGCAATTGGTATTGAGTTCCGACAGCGTGCTGATCTTGCCGACGTGGCTGCCGGGGGGTGGCGGATTGCTGGTACTGGTCCGAGGTGCCGAGACCAACTACACGCGGCAACAGATCTACTTCATGGCCTACCCCGAAGGAAAGATGGATCCGATCACCCGCGACACGGACAACTATCGCGACTTGAGTGTGGCAGCGAATGGGCAGATTCTGGCGAGTGTGCTCACAGAAGAGCGCTGGAATCTGGAAGTAATGTCAGCTTCTTCTGCTGGAGCGGATGTGCATCCGGTGGCGCCGGCGGAGATGTTCACGAACTTCACATGGACGCGGGACGGGCGCCTGCTCGATGACAGAGACAACAGGCTCACCTGGGTGAACCCGGCAAACGGCGCGAAAGGAGTGTTCGCTACCGAGCAGAATTCCGCGAATGGTGATCCATCGCAGTGCGCCGATGGACGTTACATTGTTTTCCTCTTTGGACTGCGCGGCAGCGATACCAACGAGAGGGTCTGGCGAGCGGATTCATCAGGAGGAGATCTGAAGCAGCTGTCGCAGGGAAAGTCAGACAATTTTCCGGTGTGTGCTCCTGACTCGAAATCTGTGTTTTACCTCGCGGGGGATACCAGTCACATCATGCAGGTACCCATCGACGGCGGAACGCCGAAAACGGTATCGGAGTTGAACGTTGCACAGTCTTTCGATATCTCGCCCGATGGTCTCACGGTGGCGTTCGCAACCATTGATCACACCATGGGGCACGAAGAGCGGCTGGCATTGGTTTCGATCGATTCCGGTCAATTGATCAAGAAGATCGAATTTCAACGTCCGCGCATGGGCTTGGTGCACTTCTCGCGCGACGGCAAGTCAATCGTCTATCCCATTCGGGAAAACAACGCGGACAACCTATGGCAGCAGCCACTCGATGGATCACCAGGACGTCAGCTGACGTCGTTCAATTCGGAGCACATCTGGGATTATCACTGGTCGCCCGATGGGTCGAAGCTTGGAATTGTCCGTGGGCATACGGATTCAGATGTGGTGCTGATTCGAAGCGAACAGATGTAGGAACGTGAGTCGCGCTACGAGGCGGTGACGGGAACTGTGCAGAAACACTAAGGGCGGCCATTGCTGGCCGCCCTCATTGCGGATTTTACGTGCGAAGCAGTGTTAGACGCCCTTGACGTTCTCTGCCTGCCAGCCCTTGGGGCCTTTGACCACGTCAAACTG
>DATJWZ010000751.1:0-2601 GCA_035500795.1 Candidatus Eiseniibacteriota bacterium
GTTCACAGTAACGCTGCCGCTGGCTGGAGTGAACTAATTGTGGGGCGCAGTCTAATCGCGCTCCACTGCCATCGCTACGGCATTCCCGCCACCCAGACACAGGGCAGCGATCCCTCGTTTCACATCGCGGCGAATCATCTCATAGAGCAGCGTCACCAGCACTCGTGCGCCGCTGGCGCCGATGGGATGGCCAATCGCAACGGCTCCGCCGTTCACGTTGACCTTCTCGGGATCCAGACCGAGCTCGCGCATCACCCCTAGTGCCTGAACAGAGAATGCTTCGTTCAATTCATAGAGATCAACGTCTTCGTTCTTCCAGCCAGTTTTCTTCCAGATCTGCTGCACAGCACCGACGGGGGCCATCATGACCCATTTGGGTTCGACGCCGCTGGTGGCTTGCGCGACGATGCGGGCCATAGGCTTGGCACCGAGTTCCTTCGCTCGCTGCGCGCTTGTCACGACAACAGCGGCGGCGCCGTCGTTCACACCAGGCGCATTGCCAGCGGTCACTGTTCCATCTTTCTTGAAGGCTGGCTTTAGAGCACGGAGAATTTCGATAGTTGTGTCCTCGCGGGGACTCTCGTCTTTATCGAAGATCGTTGCAGGCGCGCCCTTCTTCTTCGATGGAATCTCGACGGGAACGATCTGGGACTTAACCCGGCATTCTTTTATCGCGGCCACCGCCTTGCGGTGAGAATTCAGCGCGAATTCGTCTTGCTCCTCGCGAGTGATCCCATATTTTTCTGCGACGTTCTCTCCCGTGATACCCATGTGGTAGTCGTTGTAGATGTCCCATAGCCCGTCGTGCACCATGGAGTCGACGATCTGTGCATTTCCTAGCCTGTATCCTTTGCGCGCTTGTGGGAGAAGATACGGTGCGTTCGTCATCGACTCCATGCCGCCGGCGACGACGATGGAACTATTCCCGGTCTGCACTGCTTGAGCCGCGAGCGCGACTGCTTTCAATCCAGAACCGCAAACTTTGTTTATTGTCATGGCACCCGTTGCGGGAGAGAGTCCACCGAAGATTGCAGCCTGCCGCGCTGGATTTTGACCGAGCCCAGCCGAGACAACATTGCCCATAATGCATTCGTCGACTTGCTCAGGGTTGAGGCCAGCACGCTTCACCGCTTCACGCACGACAATCGCTCCAAGCTGTGGCGCACTGAAATCCGAGAGGCTGCCCTGAAATTTGCCGACAGGAGTGCGGCATCCGGAGATGATGACAGCATCGTCGAAAGTGGGCATAAAATGCGGCTCCAGCGAAGATTTCGCTCAGCCATTATAGATGAGCACGTGCAGCAAAAGGCTTCTAGCGAATCTTACCTGCATTCGCTGTTGAAGTCTGTTCGACTACACGAATCTCTCGGCGATGAGGATCGGCTCACCCGGTTTCAAAGATGTCGAGGTGTTGAGTTTCGAGACGCGAGAAGACGAACTGAAAATTTTTTGGTTGACTTTCGCGATGGAGATTCGTTCGGGATGACTTTGGTGTCGCGACTTGCGCGAAACGATCATCATTTTTTTCTTGACTTCATTTTTCAATAACTCTATACATCAACTAGTTGCAGTAGAAGACCACTGCAAATTTTCCATGAAGAATGGAAGGGAGAATAGAAACAATGGCAACCAAGAAAAAGGCAAAGAAGAAAAAGAAACACTAAGAAGTGACTTCGATGTCAAAGGGGACGCCAAAAGCGTCCCCTAAGTTTTTGTGCGCAGGTATTGAAGTCGCAAGAAGCTCAGGTTTCAAAGTTTAATAACTCACGATGGCCGCCTTTACGCCTTCGCCACCGCTTGGACCAGCCTCGGAATTCGCTTCTCCTTCTCTGGGCACAGCATTCGATAGGCGCAGAAGTTGCAATGCATACCAGGCTTCGCGTCGAACACGCCTTCCGCGATTCCTTTGGCAGCATCTTCGACACAGGCACGCGCAGAAAGCAGTTGAGCCTCTGACCGTAGGGTTGCGACCGGAACGTTTTCTTCCAGATTGTGAAAGACCAGCGCTCCGACTTTGTAGCCCCACTTCTCCGCAGCGGCGACGGCGTAGAGAGAAAGCTGCAGGCTCTCGTCGGCTGCGTCCTGATCGCGCGCCTTCCCGGTCTTGTAGTCGATAATCGCGACCGATCCATCGGCCAAACGATCGATGCGGTCAATACGGCCCGCGACGGTGGTGTCTCCGATTTTGATCTCGAAAGATTCCTCGGTGTGCAGGACCTGCGACGCGGGAATCGAACGAGCCTTAGCCAGAAAATCCTGCAGCTGGACAAGCCCGAGCTTTTCATACAACTCGTGCTGGTACGGTTCCTGGATCCTTGCGGCAGCCAAGTCGATGCGAAATAACTCGAGAAGTTCCTCATCGCTCTTCGGCCGAGCCAGACGTACCGAGTCGAAATAGGTTTTCAGCACACGGTGGACGGCAGCTCCATACTGCATCGCCGCGGCCGGCTTGCCTGCGATACGCCAGTCACGCTCCAGTTTGAACTGCAAACCGCAACGCTTGTAGGTTTCGACCGCCGATGCGCTCAGCCGATTGTGCAATCCGGGCAGGACGGGCAGGTCTTCGAACCATCGCGACGTCTGCGACTCTGCCGGATAGAG
>DATJWZ010000752.1:0-5157 GCA_035500795.1 Candidatus Eiseniibacteriota bacterium
CTGGCTCTATCAGTACCAGCGTCTAACGGGTAACTCATTGCCAGTCGCCGACCCGGTGAAGTCGGAGTCAAGCTACCTGAATACGTATGTCAATCTGCCGATCATCACGTACCAACACGGGATTGGATTCTCCGCCCCAAACGCGACCTATAACTTTGGCGGTGACATTACTCTGACGCCGCAGATTGTTTCCACGACACGTTTTGGTTACTTCTTCGAGAACTATCACGACTTCGGCTGGCAGACTTCAACTCCGAATCTGTTCTGGCTAGCATCTGGCAGCGCGACGGATAATTTGGGTTTGCCGATGCCGCAGAGTTTGCAAATCCCGGGAGGGACCCAAACCGCTCCCTACAACCCGAGCACCGCGATATTCAACGCCAACAAGCACTATCAGTTCGATGAAGATGTGGCCTTCTTCAAGAGTGGCTGGGCTGGCACTCACAATATTAAGGTGGGTTATCAGCTGAACCACCTTGTAAATCAGATCCTCCAGAATGGCAACGTGCCGCTCGTGTACATCGTGCCGGCTGCCGGAATTTCAAACACCCCGTCGACAGTGACTGGCATCGCGAATTGCAATGCGTTGGCGAGTCAGAATCCGTGGGGATTCTGCGCCGGACAATATGGCTACGCATACGTGAATGATTTTTCGACCATTCTGCCTCAACCCGCCAGTGACTGGAACCATGCCTTCTTCGTGCAAGACTCATGGACGGTTGGCCATGGTTTGACGCTCAATCTTGGGCTGCGCGTAGAAAAAGAAAGTCTGCCGGTTCCTGCTGGAATTGTGCCTTCGGGCGCAACTCCTCCGTCAGCCATCAATTTCTCCTGGGGCGATAAGATTGAACCTCGCCTTGGCGCTGCGTGGGGATCGCGCAACGGGAAGATTAAAGTCTTCGGTAGCTATGGCGTCGTCAATGACGTGATGAAGCTGTTGCTTGCGCAAACCTCATGGGGCGCACAGGCATTCGAAAAATGCTTCTATGCGCTGGGTCCGGACGCGAACGGAACGTTTACAACGTCCGACATCGATTCAATCTTCGTCAACGGCCGTGCCTGCCCGAGCGGCGCAGCAAATACACCAGCCAATTTCGCTGGCGGCGTGCCTCCACAATCCTTTGTCGATAAAGCCAGTGGCGTCTCGTTAATTGAAAATATCAATTTGCGTCCATGGGAACCGGTCGCGCCCGGCGTCAAGCCTTATCGTCAACATGAGTATGTGGCAGGCGTCGATTATCAACTCTCAAAGAATTGGGCTTTTGAAGCCCGCTACGATCGCAGACGCCTCGATCACATCCTTGAAGATGCATCTCTGGCTGATCCCAACAACTTTGAGATGTATACGATCGTGAATCCGGGCGAAGGTGTGAACAAGACTATCGACGGATACGCCAATTACCTGAAGTCTCTCGGCTCGGCGTTCGGGATTCCGAACTTCGCGTTCAACGCCACTGGAGCATTCGGCACATGTCCAACGTGCCCGAATAATCCGAAGGCCGTCCGTAATTACGATGGAGTGGAAGTGCGGGTCACGAAGGCACCCAGCAAAGGCATCGCAGGAATGTTCGCCTACACGTGGAGCAGCCTGTGGGGCAACTACACTGGGCTGACGACTACCGATCAGATCGACGGCGGCGCGGCGGGACGTAACTCGCCCGACACGACGCGCGCGTTCGACGAGCCCTTCCTCGCTTTTTCATCGTACGGGAAGCTGAGCGCGGGTCCGTTGCCAACAGATCGCCCGAATACTTTCAAGGGTAACGTTTATTACACATTGCCATGGAAGGGAATGAACACGACCTTCGGGATTTTCCAATACGCGTATCAAGGAAGTCCGATGAGTAGTTCGGCAGATCTGTTCGTGTCGAGCAACATTCCGTTTGAAGATGCGTATCTCTTCGGCCGGGGAAAGTGGGTAAACATCGCCACGGACCCGGCTACGGGCGACATGACGCTGGGGAATCTATACAGTCGAAGGACGCCCTGGTACGTCCAGACGGACTTCAACCTCGGCCATTCATTCAAAGTGAACAAGAATAATGAGCATCAGGTTCTTGGCTTTGAGGCGACGATCACCAACCTGTTTAACCAACACTCCGTCACGCAATACTGGCAGAGTTTCAACTCCAACTACTTGTTCAGCCCGGTGACACCGTCGGCGACCGTGGGTATTTCCAGCGGCGCGGCTGCGTATCAGGTGACCGAGAGTCCGTATAACGTGCAACAGTGGGTGAACGGGAATGGCGGACAAGTTCCACCGTCAGTCCTGAGTTCCTGGTATGGCAAGCCGTATCAGTATCAGGGAACCCGAACGATTCGTCTGACAGCGAAGTTTACATTCTAGGTGAGGCAATAACTCACGGGAGCAGCCGGGAGCCGGTAATCTGCCGGCTCCCTTTTTTATTTTCTCTCGACAGCAATCTTTGGCACAAAACCTTCGATTTCGATCTAAAAGAGAACGGGTCTTAGGCCGCGGCGCGGCTTTCTTTTTGCTGCTCTGTCGGATTTCTAAGTAACTTCTTCTGTTCGTCAGGAACGATGAATTCTGCGAAGCCGCAATTCAGGCACACGAGAATCTCAGGAAAGACCCAAACGATGGGTTTGTTGAGACCGTCGAGTCCGTGGAAGTGGAGAGCGACCTCGCCGCCGAAACTTTGCCGCTCCTCTGACGAGCACGACCTGCAAGTACGTTGAGAATTCATACTGCTTCACCTTCTACACGCGTGGACCCGTTGCGCACGATGCATTTAGGAATTGCTTACGCAGTTCTCGATGCACCGACTATAGTGCATTCCGCCCCGTTTGCAACACTGGAGCCTGGCGTGTTCTGGATTCGTAACACCAAGTCAGATTGGAGGGCTTACACGCCAGACGAGGGGGCAGGATACTTCGGTATTCGGAAAACCCGACTACGCAACCAAATGCTCGTGGTTGCTGGATCTTAGAGTTGCGTTCTCGCCGAGGAACGTCGCGACTGCGGCCTCGAGGTTCAAGTACATACCTTCGCGACCGAGCGCTTCTGCGAGAGTCGATTTCTGGACCATCGAGAGCACATCCGGATTCATTCCAACCAACCAAAGGCGAATCCCGCGTTCGCGGTTTTTCTTCTCCGCGTCAATCAACATCTTCAATGCCGTGTACTCGAGGTCAAAAACTGCCCTCATATCGAGAACTATGATTCTGGGGTGCGCTTCCTCGACGCGCAGTCGTGCTTTGTGTGCGAGTTGCTCGGCGTTCGCAAAGAAGATTCGTCCCTCAGGGCGGAGCATCAACATACCTTCGAAGTTTTCATCGTCAGGATGCTCGTCGGAACGAGGGCGGAATACGTTTGTTCCCGGCTTGCGTCCGAGCACATGCAGGTGGGGATTGGCGACCTGATAAGCAAGGGCCACGATTGAAGCGATGATCGCGACGAGGATTCCCTTCAACGTTCCAAGAAGCATGACGCCGGCGAAGGCGATCAAGGCCCAGATAAACTCTGTCCGGCGGACCCGGAGAATCTCAAGAAACTCGGCGGGTTTGATCAGGCCGACGGAATAGACGATAACGACCGCTGCTAAGGTGGCTTGCGGCATCAAGCCGATCATGGGCGCTAGGAATAACATTGTTACGAGCGCCATCGAAGCGGTGACGAGTTCCGCCATCTGCGTTCGCGCTCCAGCGAGGCGATTGACGGCAGTTTGAGTGGTTCCACCTCCACCGGGCATCGCTCCGAGCAGGGCGCCTCCGATATTTGCCAATCCCGTCGCGAACAACTCCCGATTGGCCTGCGGCCAGGGCTCGTCGGTTTTCGCGAAGGCGCGTCCAGCGGCGATAGTTTCGGTGAAACTCATCAACGCAATACCCAACGCGCCGGGCCAGAGCTCAGCTACTAAGCTGAGAGACGGTGCGGTAAATGAGGGTAGTCCCTGCGGAATGTGGCCGACGAGTTCGACACCATGCTGACTCAAGTGCAGGAAGTAGGCGCTCGCAATTCCTCCGGCAATGGCGAACAGCGGAGCAGGAGCCTTCGGCGCGAAATATTCGATCCCAACCAACAACAGAATTACGCTGATGCCGAACACCAGGGTGACCAGCTTTGTTTCTGGAACACTCGCGATTGTGGAGAGTACATTGTGGAGAAACGTTCCCTTGCTGATGTGAACGCCTGTGAGTTTGGGGATTTGGTCTAATACGATCACCACACCAATGCCGGCTTTAAAACCGATGAGGACCGGTTGGGAAATGAAATTTGCAACGAATCCGAGCCGCAATGCGCAAGCAAGCACCAGAATCGCTCCTACTAAAAAGGTGAGGGTGACGGTGGCAGTCAATAGGGAATGAACACCTCCGTTCGCGGCAACCTCCCCAAGTTCGGCAGCGGTCAAGATGGCGATGGTTGAACTCGTCGTGACACTCAGGACTCTTGAGGTCCCCAAGAAGGCGTAGATGACCATCGGCAAGAAGGCCGTATACAGGCCCACTTCAACCGGTAAACCGGCGATGGTGGCGTAGGCCATCGATTTGGGTATGACCACGGCTGCAGCTGTGATACCTGCGATGATGTCGAGCCGTAGCCAATCTTTGCGGTATGAGACGAGCCACTCAGGGACGCCGGGAGACGAGTGTTTTTCTGAAGGAGACGGCAACGAGTCTCTCCTATTGAGATGATCTTTCCCTGAATTGTTTTCGAGGCGGAGGATAGCCTCCGATCATCGACTCAGCAATTGGGAGAACTACCAGTGGTGAGCGCCCGAGTGCGGGTGCAGGCCTGAACTCGTGCCGGTTCGCAAACTCCATATTGAGGCCTAATCACACAGTTACCTCTATTCTCACCCAGCAAAAACGCGAACTCGGGCCAATGGCCTTGGGCAGAATTTCAGGGCGCATCGGCAGATTTTCGCGGCCCCAGGGGAGTAGAATTGTAGCCATCTTCTCGGAGTCTCTTTGGGGTTTGCGTTCCGCATTTCCCAAATGCGGCGCGCTCAGTGGGGCTGGGGATCAAAGGCACACGAGGTGGCCCAGCATGGACGACAATCCTGAAATCATCATGGACCCGGAGATGAAAGGCGTCTCGCGGCGCGCCTTCATCAAGGGAGTCATCGCCGGGGGCGTCGCAACTTCATCGGCGGCCTACCTTTTTCGCAGTTCTTCTGTGTTCGGTCAGCAACCGCC
>DATJWZ010000753.1:0-2560 GCA_035500795.1 Candidatus Eiseniibacteriota bacterium
CCGCCATTCGTCCCATGCTGCGAGTGCAGCAGCCCGGCTTTGGCCAGCCGTTGAAGTATCTTCGCCAAAGCCTCCGGCGGAATTCCGAAAGCATCCGCGACGTCCTTCGCGCTTTGCGATCCATCGCTCGCGCGCTCCGCCAGATGTTTCATCGCCATCAGCGCGTAATCCGCTTTTTTAGTGAGTTTCAGCAAGCTCTTGGCTTTGAATAACAACTCGGACTGAAACGGTCGGATAAATCTCCGACCATTTTCGTCGTATTTCATTCTACGGCACAGACTACCCCGTGAGCAAGCGCCAGCAGGGAACGGTAGAAAGGGCGCCTCGAAGGGTAACTTCTATCCATTGAAAAGGTTATCCCTATACGACCGAAGATGTCGTATATCTATTTAGCCATCTCGCAATAGGAGTAACGATCCCTGCTACAAATTCACCATAGAGTGATGGCAAGGGGCTTGACAAGCCGCATAGCCGTTCTACAATACCGGGAAATTCCGGTGAAAACGTCGATTCCTCAGCCAACCTTCAAATACAGTTCCGGAGATATGACCGCCAAGTCATCTGTTCCCCCGCAGAATGCCAGTATGAAGCAGCCTTGTAAGCACCTTCGTGTACAAATTGTCAGCCGCGATGAAGACGCCGAATTCGTCGAATGCAAAGAGTGTGGCGAGATCTTCGAGTCCAGCGAATTCAAAGACATGAATATCGAAGAAAGCACGCAGGACAACGACGTTTAGCCGCCCTCTCGCCGTGACCGTCGTAACCGGACCTCGGGGTTTACGTTTGTCTGCTGAAATTTCCTCTGTTACTTTGCAGGCGGGGAAGAGCGTCAACTTGCACCCCTCGCGGTTCCGAATGCCTAAAGTCGCCCTTGTCGTCGACGATTCCATGCTCGTTCGCTGTACCGTGTGTCGCTTCCTGGAAGAGCGCGGATATACAGTAGAGACCGCGACCAATGGGAATGAAGCTTTGCAGGTTCTCGCACGAGTCCAACCAGACTTGATCGTGACCGACATGCAGATGCCGAAGATGAACGGGAGCGAGTTGATCACAGCACTCAAGAGCAAGCCGGAAACGGCTGCCGTGCCCATCATCGTTGTTACCGGCCGCGCCAGCGGCTTCGCAGAAGGCGACAAGCGCGCCAACTTCGCCGTCTCCAAAGACATCGACGTCGACCGCCAACTGGAGAAAGCACTCAGAGCTATCGGCGGAAATCTCGCGAAAGCGCAAAAAACCGGCAAGTAACCGCAGCGCCGGCGTCCTCGCCCGCACCCAAAACAGTTTCAATATCCTTGAATGCACGGCTGCCGAAGTGTGTGGAAAGTCCTTTAGTCCGGTATTCCGCACCTGAACTCGGGACTCAGGACTCGCGACTACCTCAACGTCATCCCCGCTTCCGCCGAAAAATCCATCGCCGCAAAATCCTTCGCCAAAAACTTCGGATACGCCGCCGCCGCAATCATCGCCGCATTATCCGTCGACAATGGCCGAGATGGAAAGAACACCGGCAATCCTTGCTTCGCGCCTTCCCGTTCGAATGTCACGCGCAGTTCCTGATTGGCCGCTACGCCCCCTGTTACGAAAAGTGTCGCCGCGCCATACGCTTCCCCGGCTGCCAGAGTTCTCCGAACCAAATCCTCGACAATAGCCCGCTGAAACGACGCCACCAGATCGAGCGTCTGTTTGTCGCAATGCGCCAGATAGTCTTCCAGCTTGGGCTTGGTAATCGCAGCCACCGCTTTTCGCCGCGCCTCAACGCCCACTTGCATCTGGTTCGTCTCGACGTAGCGCAGCACAGCCGTCTTGATGCCGCTATACGAAAAATCGAACCGCGGACGATCATCCGCCGGATCGACCGCACGTCCATCATGTCTGCCGCGCCGGTCCCGGTGCTTGATCTGCGCCGGAGGAAACTTCACCGCATGCGGATCCCCGTGTGTCGAAAGCCGGTCCACAACCGGCCCGCCCGGATATCCCAGCGCGAGCAGTTTCGCAACTTTGTCAAAAGCCTCGCCGGCAGCGTCGTCCCGCGTGTGCCCGATATTTTCATACGTCCACGCCTCGCCCTTCTGCGATGCGAGATAAAGATGCGTGTGTCCGCCGGAAACGACAAGCGCCAGCACAGGAAACTGCACTTCGTGATTCCCCTTCTGCCGCTCCTCCAGCAACACCGCGTGAATATGTCCCTCAAGATGGTTGACGGCAATCAAAGGCTTCTCCAGCGCAAACGCCAAAGCCTTCGCATAAGTAATTCCAACCAGCAAAGCACCAGCGAGTCCTGGCCCCTGCGTCACAGCAATTGCATCCACGGACTCGTAAGTGTGCTTCGCCTCAGCCAATGCCTGCCGCACGACTGGAACAATCGCTCGAAGATGCTCTCGCGACGCCAGTTCCGGGACAACTCCGCCATAAGGCTGATGCGTAGCAATCTGCGAAGCCACCACATTCGAGATCAGTTTTTCACCACAGCGCACCACAGCCGCCGCCGTCTCATCACAAGAACTCTCAATCCCAAGTATGTAAGCATCCGCCATGAAATTCATCTTATAGCTTGCAGATG
>DATJWZ010000754.1:0-2451 GCA_035500795.1 Candidatus Eiseniibacteriota bacterium
CAGCTCAGAAGTCGGGGTGATCTTGTATTTCCCGGTTGCCAGTTTCTGGGCTTGCGCCGTCACACGCTCTTCCAGAAAACTGGAATAGATCTGCCAATCTGCGGCGGGACTGGAGCGCGCATCAGCTTTTCCTTGCGTGGCTCCGACAATGCGGCAGGTATTTTGGGCTGGTGTCAGCTTCACAATTGCTGGCGCATAGTCATCTGGCTTCACGCCCAGCACGTTCGAAAAATCCACGGTGAAACTTGGTGAAGCGTTCTGCAGGACGTTTGAGGATGCCGGTCCCGGTATGCCCCAAACGTATGTCGTCTTGGGCTGGCGATGTGTGAGGACGCTGGAGAAAATGCTGCCTGCCTGTTCGACAGATTGCCCGCCAATGCCCGAGTTCATATGCACCGCGGTGCTCATGGCCGCCTGATTGACTCCACTCTGCATTGCCTGAGTCACCACCGAATCTCCAGCGAGACTCTTCATCGATGACGGCTTCGTTTTGGTTTCTGCGAGCTGAGTTTTCTCCATCCGCAATTCCTGCGTATTGGAGCCTTGCGTCAGATAAGCCTTGGGCATTCGCGACTTTGAAGCTGCCGCGAGTGTAGATTGACTCACATTTGGTGTGGCTGGAGTCGCGCTTGCGGGTGCGCCCTTGCCCGACGCCGAGATCATGGCGTTCATCTCGTTTTCCGTTACCCCTGCCTTATGCAAGGTAATGAGCGCGCTTGTCGAGGTGTCGTACTTTCCAGAATTTGACTGAATTGTCTGGACGACGACAGATTCCGGCAGCTTGCTTTTCACCATGTTGATGATGTCGGTGTTATTCAGCGGCCGCTGCGCTTCCTGGGCGGCGCTTGAGACACAAAGCGCGATTCCCATGATGGCTAATAATCTCGGAATTGAGTTTCGATATGTCATACGGCTCCTTCGATTGAGACTGTGAGTTACTGCAACCCGTCCTGCCATGGATTCAACTTGTCGCCCTTCGGCCCAGTCACGGAAAGCACCACACCGTAAAAGGCGAAAATGAATTTGCCGTATTCGTCGCATTCTGCCGGTTGAACTCCTACGAGCAACGTGTTGCCCTGCATGGAAGCGCTGACGTTGGTGTCGAAGTACTTGCAACTCCCTGAATTGATCCCGGAGTCCACGGAGGGATAACCCAGGACTAGAGTTTGTATGTTGTCATCCAGGCTGAAACCGGGGCGCATCTTGCTCAAGTCGATGGAGTCAGAAAAAAAGAGGCGATTCTGCGGGTACCCATCGCCGACGTTACTGGACCAGATCGGGTCGTATAGATAAAACGCCGCAGTTCCTGTCTGAGGAACTGGATTCAACCCTGCCTGCATCAGACTTGTCTGCGTGAGAGGCGTAACGAATTTGTCTACCTCAAGGTAGTCGGTCGGCAACTTCACTACGGACTGTGGAATGCTCGCCAGAGCACGGGAGACGCGCGTGGCCACAAAAGAAATACCGGGTATCTGCACACTCTTTCCATCTGAGCGCACCACAGCAAGCGTAATGTTCTTGAGGTCGTATTCGTTTTGAAAGGCAGGATTGAATGTGACAAGGATGCTGCTGTCGGTCCACGAGTCGATGCCGAGATTCACGGGACTTGCGTTATTGATGAACGCTCCGTAGATGTGAACGTTACCTTGAGTCGGGCCGAAATTGCACCCACCGATCGCGTATTGGTTGTTGGGATACTGGCCACTTCCTGGATCCGGTGTGAGCACAATGCCATGCGCTTTACCTCCGATAGTCTGAACGACGGGATCGCTGGTGAACTTGCACATGCTGATGGGTTGCGGCGCTTTCTCGATCTGCTGAAGGAATGAGTTCGATGAACCGCTCCCGGGCTGCGAAGGCGGGTTTCCTGCAACTTGCAGCCCCGAACCACCCGAGGATCCGCCGGAGCCAGTCGAAGAGCCTGGCTGACCTCCAGTTGGGTTAGCGCCCGGCGGCGTCGATCCGCCAGTCGCAGGAGTCGTGCCATCCATCGTGTGCATCGGCCCTATCGGAGTGTTGCTGCTTCTCGATAGTCCTCTCGCGAGAACGACTCTAGCGTTGTGTGTCTCTACACTTTGGCTTTGAATGGTGGCCGTTATGCTCGGATCAAGCGCTCGCCGGGCAGCATTAGAAATTTTGATTGTTGGTCCGGGCACCAGCCGGATATGGCTCGCCAGAGTTTTTCCACGTTGTACGCTGCTTGGCGTTTGCTCTGCGGCGGACATTAGTACTTTCGAGCCCGTCCGGTTCGGCATGCTTTTGGGCGGAAATGGCTGCGGGTTCAGATCGTCTGCGCCATTCCCCGCTGTGCGAACGCCTCCGGTGAAGCACGGGCGAACGCTGCCATCTCCCATCGCGTCCAAAATGCCTGGGCTGACACGACTTCGCTTCAGCGCATTGCAGCCCTGTGCGGAGAAATCGAATTGCTTGTTCGAAGATCTGATCTGGTTG
>DATJWZ010000755.1:0-10241 GCA_035500795.1 Candidatus Eiseniibacteriota bacterium
CCATCTGCTGTTCCCGCGGAGTTTTACTGGGACTATTCCCATCCCAACCCTTCCACCCGACAATGAATTCGCGAAACGGATATGCCGCAACCGCCACGCGATCGCGCGGATTTGTTGGAAACGCAACCGAAGGTTTGGAAGTTGCAGCCCGCCCTGGAGTGGTCAACAGGCCGACTCCAGCCGCTGCACTCACACTCTGCAGAACGAACTCTCTCCGTGTAGTTGCCCTCATGCGCGAAAGTGTACCAAATATTCGGTCGCCTGTTTTCAAGGAAATCCAAGAATTAAAACGATTCATCGTGAGACCTTGCTTGAATCAGTGAAGTTAATCCGATAGGCTTTTTGTCAACTTGCGAATGCCAAGCCAGACCCGCCTCGCATGCCCTCCAGAATTGGACTGCGTGTCTCATTTTGCGGAGCTAGCCCCGTGAGCTTGTATTGCGCAATCGGCGCTCCGGATCGCGAGCTTTCGTCAGCTCAACTTCAGGTCCTGCTCAATGAGGCTCTCGCGAAGCTGGGAGAGCGTCAGCGAGTCCTGGCGGTTCCCCCTGACATTACAAGATTCCATTCCCATGCCGGTGACCTGACCCGCTTCACCTCGCAGTTCTATCGAGACGACCTCAAAGCGATCCTCCCGGCTCTCGGCACGCACGCGCCGCTCCGCTCAGACCAAATCTCGCGCATGTTCGGCGATGTACCTCACAATATTTTCCGCGTACATAATTGGCGGACCGATATCGAAACGCTCGGCGAAGTTCCGGCTGAATTCGTCCGCGAACAATCGGAAGGCAGGCTGAATTATTCCTGGCCCGCACAAGTGAATCGTCTCGTCTCCCGCAGTGGCTTTGATCTGATCCTGTCGATTGGTCAGGTCGTGCCGCACGAAGTCATCGGGATGGCGAATTACAACAAGAACATCCTCATTGGAACGGGAGGCCGTGAAGGCATCAATCGCAGTCACTACCTGGGCGCCGTCTACGGCATGGAACGGATCATGGGCCGCGCGATGAACCCTGTCCGCAATGTGCTGAATTACGCCTCCGATCAATTTCTTAAGCATCTCCCGATCGTGTACGTTTTGTCGGTAGTTGCGAGCAAGCCAGACGGAGGTTCAGTCGTGCGCGGCCTCTTTGTAGGGGATGATCTGGAATGCTTCCAGTTGGCCTGCGACTTGAGCCTGAAGGTGAATTTTGAACTGCAGGACGAGCCCATTCGCAAGGCGGTTGTGCACCTCAATCCAGACGAATTTCATTCGACGTGGATAGGCAACAAAGCCATCTACCGCACGCGCATGGCTATGGCCGATAACGGTGAACTCATTATCCTCGCTCCCGGCGTGCGGGAATTTGGGGAAGACAAGGGAATCGATGGCTTGATTCGCAAATACGGATATCGCGGCACTCCCGCCACGCTCGCCGCAGTCGAAAGCAATCCTGATTTGGCCGCCGACCTAAGCGCTGCCGCACATCTGATTCATGGATCTTCGGAAGGCCGCTTCCGCATTACTTGGTGCCCAGGTCACCTGACTCGAGAAGAAATTGAAGATGTCGGCTTCGCGTATGGCGAAATGGCCGCGATGCTCAAGGTCTACGACCCCAAAAAGCTCACCCAAGGCTACAACCGCGCCAATGGCGAGGACATTTTCTTTATTCCGAATCCTGGGCTGGGACTTTGGGCGCATCGCGCAAGGATCGATGCCAATCAGATAATATCCGAGTGCGCACCATCCGTTCACTGAGACAACGCATGCTTCTCCATCCCGACCGCCTGTTCCCGCCTGATCCCGACACACGAAAAATTGCAAGGGCGCTCCATACAAGCATTAAAGATCTGCCGATCGTAAGTCCGCATGGACATACACAGGCGAGTTGGTTCGCGAAGAACGAGCCCTTTCCTGATCCCGCCACTCTGTTTGTGCTGCCCGATCACTACGTCTATCGAATGCTTTACAGCCAGGGAGTTTCGTTGGAAGACCTGGAAGTCGGTGATCCAGTCGCTCGAAATCCGCGCAAAGTCTGGCGAATTTTCGCAAGCCGTTACGATCTGTTTCGCGGCACACCAACACGCATGTGGCTTGACTACGCTTTTCAGGAGCTATTTGGATTAACCAAGCGCCTCTCCGAGAAAACCGCCGATCTCTACTACGACACGATCTCCGGAAAGCTAAGCCAGCCGGGATTCCGGCCACGCGCCTTATTCGACCACTTCAAAATCGAAGTTCTCTCCACAACCGACGCGCCGACCGATTCCCTCGAAGACATTCAGGCGATCCGATCCTCTGGGTGGAAGGCGCGTATCCTGCCCACGTTCCGTCCCGATACGGTTGTCGATCCTGACTTCGTCGGATTTGCGCAGTCAATCGAAAAGCTTGGAAAGCAGACCAAAGAAGATGTCTCATCCTGGCCTGGATATCTGAACGCCCTGCGCAAGAGCCGCCAGCGCTTCATCTCGCTAGGCTGCACAGCCACAGATCATGGCCATCCCAGTGTCCAAACCGCCGACCTGCCAATCGCTCAAGCTGCTGCGCTCTACTCAAAAGTGATTTCCGGCAATGCCGATGCAGCCGAGAAGGAACTCTTCCGCGCGCAAATGCTCATCGAAATGGCTGCGATGAGCCTCGACGACGGCCTTGCGATGCAAATCCATCCGGGCTCGGTTCGTAACCACAATAAGAATTTGTTTGAAAAATACGGCCGCGACTGCGGCGCCGATATTCCCGCGCCCACAAACTATGTTCACGCGCTCAAGCCTCTGCTCGATCGTTTCGGCAACGAGACTAAACTCACGATCATTCTCTTCACGCTCGACGAAACAACCTACAGCCGTGAACTCGCTCCGCTCGCCGGACACTACCCGTGCCTCCGCCTCGGGCCACCATGGTGGTTTAACGACAGTCCTGAAGGCATGAAGCGTTTTCGTGAGCAGGTCACCGAAACGGCAGGCTTCTATAACACAGTCGGATTCAACGACGACACGCGCGCTTTTCTCTCGATTCCGGCGCGTCACGATGTGGCCCGCCGTGTCGACAGCGCCTTCCTCGCTCGCATGGTTACAGAGCATCGCCTCGATGAAGACGAAGCGTTCGATTTAGCTCAGGAACTCGCTTACAGGCTCGTCAAAAAAGCGTACCGTCTCGAGTAGAATCCTTCCAGATCGAGCCCACTATGACGAACAAGAATCCTTTCGACTCCGACGATCGCCAATTGTATGAAGTACACAGTCGCGCCGAAGGCCCGAAAGGAGCACTTCCTCTCACGCCCGAGATTCTGGCGAATCAGCCCTCAGGAAATTTATTCGGCTGGACGCAAGACGCTGCCATGGGCTGGAATCCACATCAGCTTGGCGCCAAAGAATTCCTGATGCTCTCCACGCACGGCGGTATCCGCGACAAAGACGGGACGCCGATCGCCCTCGGATATCACACCGGCCATTGGGAGATCGGGCTCCTTGCTGAAGCCGCCGCCCACGTTTTCAAAGCTGCCGGCGCGATTCCTTTTGCTGCCGCATGCAGCGATCCCTGTGATGGACGATCGCAGGGGACCACCGCGATGTTCGACAGCCTTCCCTTCCGCAACGACGCAGCCACGGTCTTTCGTCGCCTGATTCGCTCTTTGCCAACCTGCAGCGGTGTGCTTGGAGTGGCAACCTGTGACAAGGGACTTCCAGCAATGATGATGGCCCTCGCCGCCAGTCGCTATCTGCCTTGCGTTCTCGTTCCGGGTGGCGTGACTCTTCTGCCTACGGAAGGCGAAGACGCCGGAAGAGCTCAAACCATCGGCGCCAGGTTTACCCACGGACTCATCTCGGTCGTTGAAGCTGCAGAACTCGGCTGCCGCGCCTGCGCAAGTCCGGGAGGTGGCTGCCAGTTTCTCGGAACTGCAGCAACATCGCAGGTCATAGGCGAGGCGCTCGGTCTGACGGTCGGGCATGCGGCCCTTGCACCGTCCGGTCATCCAATCTGGATCGAAATGGCCCAGCGGTCCGCGCGTGCGTTGATGAATCTGGAGTCGCGAAACATAAAAGTCAGCGACATTCTGACGGATGCCTCGATCGAAAACGCGCTGATTGTTCATGCTGCATTCGGCGGGTCAACCAATCTAATCGTGCATTTGCCTGCCATTGCACATGCCGCGGGATTGAAACGTCCCATTGCCGCTGACTGGGCTGACGTGAATCGTCGCGTCCCGCGAATTGTTGACGTCCTGCCCAACGGCCCGCGCAATCATCCGACGGTGCAAGTCTTTCAGGCCGGAGCCGTGCCGGAGGTGATGCTCCATCTGCGCCGCGCACACTTGCTCAACATAAACGTACTCACGGTCGATGGCATCACGCTTGGCGAGCGCCTCGATGCCTGGGAAAACTCCGATCGGCGCCGCGCTCTGCGGTCCGGTCTGAAGGAACGCGAAGGGATTGACCCAAATGATGTGATCCTCAGTCCGGATGATGCAAAGCATCGCGGAATGACCTCGACGGTCTGTTTTCCCCACGGCAACCTCGCGCCCGAGGGCTCGGTAGTTAAAAGCACCGCAATCGATGCCTCTGTGGTCGGCAAAGACGGAGTCTATCGCCATACCGGCCCCGCCCGTGTCTTCACATCCGAGAAGCAGGCGATGCAAGTGATCAAAAGCGGCAAGATTGCAGCCGGAGATGTTTTGGTGCTCACAGGTCGGGGACCGATGGGCTCGGGTATGGAAGAGACCTTCCAACTCACCGGAGCCCTCAGATATCTGCCGTTCGGCAAACAAGTCGCTCTGATCACCGATGCGAGATTTAGTGGAGTTTCTACCGGCGCTTGTATAGGGCATATATCGCCTGAAGGGCTGGCAGGCGGACCCATCGGTAGGTTGCGTGAAGGCGACATGATCGAAATCATGATCAATCGCAACACGCTCGAGGCGAGCGTCAACCTCGTCGGCGAGGCAGGTACAGTGGTCAATGAAAGCAAGGGTTCAGCGATCCTGCAGAGTCGCACACCACATTCAGATTTAGCGCCTGATCCTTCACTCCCCGACGACACCCGCCTCTGGGCCGCATTGCAAGACGTCAGCGGAGGAACCTGGAGAGGCGCAGTCTACGACTGTGATTCAATCCTGAAAGTGATCGCGGCAGGGAAACAAGCGCTCGCATCAGGTGGCGAAGCCAAGAAGTAAGACGAGGATCTGAGAGTGGTCGCGGCGGTCCAACATTACTCTCGACACTCGTCGCTACGCCAGCATCTCCGGGTGCTCTTGACTGAGTTTCACAATGAGTTCCCCGAATAACGAATTTGCCCACGAGAACCAAGGTCGCGTAAATTGTGCGGGATTATCTTTCTGAAAAGCCTCGTGAACGAATCCAGTCTGGGCATCCGTCGTATTCAGCCATCGCAAGCATTGCCGCATCTCGCCCGCATCAATACTCGTCAAAGCTCGCATGATGATTCCCATCGGCCAGATCATGTCCAGCCCAATGTGCGGACCTCCCACGCCTTCCGCAGCGGTTCCCTTAAAGAAATAAGGATTTGCCGAACTCAATATCCGGGATCTCGTTCGACGATAGATCGGATCATCCGCTGGACAATAGCCCAGATATGGCAGCCCTAGCAGGCTCGGAAGATTCGCGTCATCCATCAGCAACTGATTCCCAAAACCATCGACTTCATACGCCCAAATTTCACCGTCTTTCCCTCCGCGCGCTCGTCCGTATTCCGAAAGTGCAGATTCGACTTCCAATGCCAGTGAGCGGGAGGTATTTGCAAACGCAGCGTCGCGCGATACTTCGTCCGCCATCTGCGACAGCTGACGTAAAGACACCACTGCAAACATATTCTCCGGCACGGAGAGTGAATACATACAGGCATCGTCAGATGGACGGAACATCGAATAAATCAGGCCCACTGGCCGCGCAGGATTGCCATATCCACCGAGCATCAGTGTGTCGGTTGGCACCTCGGTTTTCCGCTGGAAATGGTAACTGCCTCGCCCAACCTTTCGTTGTTGCTCACGGAACGTGTCCACTACCAAATGCATGGCTCGCGCCCACTCTACGGTGAACGGTGATACATCACCGGTCGCGCGCCAATAACCATGCGCGAGACGAATACAGAAACAAAGTGAATCGATTTCCCATTTGCGTTCGGCAATTCCCGCACGCATGTCCGTGAGGTCATCGACCGCCCACGACAACGGTTTTGTCGCCTTAGGATCAAACAAGAACGCATTCGCATACGGATCGATCAAAATGCAGCGACTCTGCCGGGCAATCAGCCCGCAGAACATACGTTGAAGATCGCTGTCGTCCTTGGCGAGGGGTAGATAGGGCCACACTTGGCACGACGAGTCCCGCAACCACATTGCATTGATGTCGCCGGTAATAATGAACGTATCCGCCTTTCCATTCACCACGCCGACTTGAACAGTAGTATCTAACGTGTTCGGATAACAGTTCTCAAACATCCACGCTAAATGGGGATCTTTGATTTTCGCCTTCATGCGATGAATCGTCTCCTCGACCGACCGCGAGACGAACTTCCGTTCGCCTTGGCGTGGACGCCGCGAGGCAAAATCGTTGACAGAACTCTGCGCAAACCTCGAAGCGCCCGCCCATATCGAACCAAGCGCCAATCCTTTCAGCAGCTCCCGTCTATCCATCTCGGAGTTTTCTCCTGCTACCGGTGTCATAGTCAGCGATCCGGTGCGTCTGGCGGTAAAGCCAAAACTCCCGACCAATGTACACCGAGTCGAACGCGGAATATCAGAGAGGTTCCTCATGAACGGCCCACAGGCTGAGCGCACTTTGCAGGCCACTTGACGTGCGCAGCAAGTCGCGTGCGGTGCTCAAAGCGCGTCACTGCTGCTTATATTTGTTTTGGATTTTTGGCGGAGGTTGGTGGGAGTCAAACTTTTCAGCTTGTTGACAGCACGTAAGTTATTGATGCTTCCTGTGGCCAGACGGACAAAATGGGCACGAGCGAGCCCATTGTACGAAAATATTCTCGCGTTTCCATACCACAAGCCCCATCAACAGCGGAGTATCCCATGCTTTTGGCGCTACTGCCAAAGCGTATTTTTCGACTTCCGATCCCTCTTTTCAGGTTGGGTGAATCTCCCTAATTGTGGACAGGCCGACTCCGGTGATCTCGATCAACTTGTTCAAGAGGAAGTCTTCATCCCCAGATTTCTTCATGTGCTCGATAGCTGAAACGAACGGCTCCCACTGTTCCTGCCCGCTCAGACCACCTTCTCGCAAGACGATCCATCCCGGATCAACACGAGCGTCTCTCGCGTTCGTCGTGACGGCCGCAAAATCATAATTGAACGCGTACTGCCACACCGTATGATCCATCCGACCGGCAAGTCCAATGTGCGGTACAGATGAGTCTGGAAGCCGTTCAGCAAACCGCTGCCGTGATCCTCGGGGTATTGCCCCCGAGCCCACGGTTCTCGCCGGATCCGCTTGACCGACCACATCTCGCAGTCGCGCCAGAAATCTGCGCAGTCCATCACGGACCCACAACCTACGAAATCAAAGGAGAAAAGAAAATGCCGAATACGCAAAATACAGTCAACAACCATGAATATCGCAGTGTCCCTGTGGCGGCGCTGATTGCCCTCTCCGCAACAAGTCGCGAAGGAGCGGGCAGACGAGCGGAAGCGCATCGAGAAGGAGAAGTTGGCCATCACGGTTCGGCATCGCGTTCTGGCCACGATCCTTCAACGTGTATCCGCTCCTTTGAAGAAGGCGGATTTGTTGACGTCGCTCACTACCGGATTAGCCGTCTCTCCTACAACCAGATTCCGGAAGTGGCCAAACGCCACAAGGTCGAAGTGAAGAAGGACTCGGATTCTGGGCAGGAACTGCTGGCGAAGCAAGTAGGGAATTACGACGAAACCGAACTCTGCAGGGTACTGCTCGAAATCAGTCTGCTCGATTCGGCCTATCGATTACCGCCCAGCAAGCGGTCTACCTCGTTCCCCAACACGCCGGCATCGCCATCTTTGCCGAGCCTCCTTCTTTAACCCGGCACGAAGGCGTAGTGATCAAACCCCTGACCGACAAATCCCTAACCTTTGAAACCTGCCTCATCGTGAGAGCCGACGAAGAGTCTAGGGCAGTGAACGAATTATGCGCGTCAATTTCTCAGGAAGTACGCCCCGCAACTGGTCGCCGCAAAACAGATGGATTTGCCGCTACCCGCTTGAGGTTGGACACTGCACAGATGCGGTTCGTTCGCGGGGACATCGAGCTTGTCTTGCGAAATCATGTGGCCATGTGATGCCAGTCACACGAAACCATGCTTGAGCGGCATAGGATGTGGCTGGAGACTATTATGCCCGAAAGCATCGCACTTTTAAATCAATCCGTTGCCGACGAGTTGCAAGCAGTGCATCAATACATGTACTTCCATTTCCACCTTGCGGACCAGGGATACGAGCTGCTGGCGCGACTGTTCAAGAAGACCGCCATCGTGGAGATGGGCCACGTGGAGGTATTGGCGGAGCGAATTCTGTTCTTGAAAGGTGAGATCGAAATGCAGGCCTCATCGAAGGTCGAGAAGATCACTGACCCGGTCGCAATCCTGACAAAGGCCATTGAAATGGAGCGGACAAGCGCGCGCGACTACAACCTCGCGGCGCAGAAGTGCGGCGGCGCTGCCGACGCCGCTTCGAAGCTTATCTTCGAAAGCCTAGTACGGGATGAGGAAGGGCACCAGGACCAGTTCGACAAGCAACTGGACAACGTCAAACGATTCGGAGCGGCATATCTAGCACTGCAATCGTTTACGGCACCGAAGTCAACGACACAGGAGTAAGGGAACTTGGCGGAAGAGCTGAAGCGGCTAGCGCCCGTCGAAGTAACTGAGCGCCACGAGCACCTTTTAGCTCGCTTCGGCACCGCGGATACCCTGACGCCGGGCGTTCTCGCTCCGTGTTCTATGTCGGTACGCCGGATCGGGATGCTGAGAATCTGCGCTTAGGTCCGCCGCCCCACTCAGCATCAAGAACTTGACCCGGCACCGAAACGTTGAGTACGTCCTCCATGGGTCGGGGATTTTCAATATTCTTGCCCAGCACGCGGCCGACCAGAGTCTCAGATTGGCAAGTCGCTGCATTTGTTAGGAGTTGCCGAAGAAAACCAGCTAGGTCCAAAAAGGCTGTAACACAACCGAACCGAAATGCATTCCTTACGACGAAGGGTGCACGGTGCATCCCGGAAACATTTGTGATCAGGGTCATGGCATCCCCGGTTTTGATGAACAAGGATTGAGTTGCTCACGAGCGGAGTCCACGAAATTCTGAAACTTGGCCTCCCTCTGCCCGGTTCGGAGGAACAGAATGAACTACCCGGTCTGGGACGTCGCCTTTGGCGCCGGCCTATTGATTGCTTTGGTAGCGGTGCTTCATGTGTTTGTTTCGCATTTCGCAGTCGGTGGTGGCCTTTTTCTGGTTCTGACGGAACGAAAGGCTCGCCGCAGCAATGACTCTGCACTTCTCAATTGGCTGAAATCCCATACAAAATTCTTCGTATTGGTCACAGTCGTCTACGGCGCTGTGAGCGGAGTCGGAATTTGGTTCACGATCGCGCTGATCAGCCCGCTGGCGACGAGCAACCTGATTCATGCCTACGTCTGGGGATGGGCGATCGAATGGGTATTCTTCTTCATCGAGATTACGGCAGCACTTCTTTATCTCTACGGTTGGGAGAAGCTGGAGCCTCGTCTCCACGAGTGGTACGGGTGGATCTACTTCATTGCCGCCTTTGCCAGCATGGTGATCATCAACGGGATCATCACCTTCATGTTGACTTCCGGAAAGTGGGTGGAGAACCACCAGTTCTGGACCGGCTTCTTCAATCCAACCTACTGGCCATCTCTGGCTTTTCGGTTCGCCATTTCTCTGGCTCTTGCGGGCATTTATGCCCTGATCACGGCTAGCGTGCAGAAAGATACGAATCTGAAAGCGCGGATCGTGCGGTGGAGTGCGCTCTGGATTGTGCCCTCGCTCGCCGTCCTCGTTCCATTGGCCCGGTGGTATATCCACAAGATTCCTGCTGAGGTCTGGGCGAGTGCACGCGGCCCTATGCCGACGGGAACTCACTTTGCTTACTTGGGAGCAGTACTTCTGCCAGTGACGCTCGTGCTGGCGTTGATCACTCTTCTTCGCCCGGCACGCCTCCACCTCTCGTTTAGCTTGCTCGTTGCTCTGGTCGCCCTTGGCGCCATGGGATCGTTCGAGTTTGTGAGGGAGGCCATTCGCAAACCG
>DATJWZ010000756.1:0-12196 GCA_035500795.1 Candidatus Eiseniibacteriota bacterium
CGATCAGATGCCACTGCACGGTGCAGGCGACTATCAAGATGACGACGAATACGTTGGCACTAATTTCGAGTTCGGCTCCGTATGCAGGGGCGACCCACCAGCGACGCGCAATCGGCAACATCAGAGACGCTGTGCCGAGGAACAATCCGAGAAATAATGACTGACGGTTCGTGCCTGCGAGCAGAAAAGTGATGATTGCGATGGCCAGGATTCTGATGAGTAAAAGTGCCGACCAGAATCTTGGCACGGGCTGGTCTGGAGAAAGGCGGTTCATCAGTCGCACGGGATCGGGTACGACGGCGTAGCTGGCGAGTGTCCAGACGAAGACGAGTTCAGAGATGAGCAGTAGCGAGCCGGGCGATGTGGCAAAGAGAGCGGAGAGCGTCATATGCGGGGAGACTCTCCGAATGAGAATTGGGCGAGAAGGGCGCGCCAACCTGCTTCACCTTCGCGATATGCTTGCCATCCGGCAGCGGCGGCATAGAGGGAGACCGCTTGGCGGGTGATACCGAGTTCATCCGCAATGGCGGTTTGCGTCAGCGATTGACGCAACAGCGCGATCACCTTGCGTTGCTGCGGCTTCAGTCGTGCGCGGTGATGCTGGAGCAGGCGGGCGAACCCGTTGAAGGCAGGATCGTAGGTTGCGCCGAAGCCGTCAAAGACTCCGCCGAGCAATTTTTCTTTCTTAGCGATGTCGATGGCGTTGCGCGCGTGGTGCAGGGCGGGGCCGTCGACGTTGATGGCATCCTTGCCGATGGGCGTGTCAATGGTGCCGAAGCCGATGCCGACGCGAAGCTGACGCATATCAAATTTATAATGCATGTCCCAGAGCAGGTCGGGAAGGACAAGGGCATCGGAGAGTAATCCCTGAAATTCGTCGCCCAGCGTGACGACAAAACGCGCGACCAGGGCGTGCTTGTATTTGTGATTGAGAGTAGCGACGAATTCGGAAAAGCTCTGCTGGACGCCTGGGCGCTGGACGCGGGGGACGTCGCGCGATTTGACCATATCGGCGATGAGCGCGATACACGGGGCGTCGCGGAGCTTAGACGGAGAGGTCATGGGGATGCGTTTTTGGAAAATTGGATGAGTAAATAAAAACATATTGCTATATTAAAAGTCAATATAAAAATATTGTACATGCTTTGGGCAATTGATACGCTTCTGACGGGAAGCCAGCGAATATGGAGAGGATGAAGCTGCCAGTTGCCGTGCTGCTCGATAACGTACGGAGCATGTACAACGTGGGCGCGTTCTTTCGGGCGGCCGATGGGGTCGGGCTAGAGAAGCTCTATCTGAGCGGGATCACGGCTCATCCGCCGAAGAAGGCGATCTCGAAGACAGCGCTGGGTGCGGAGGAGACGGTTGCGTGGGAGCACGACTGGGAGGCCGTCCATATCGCAGAGGGCCTTCGGAGGAGCGGGTTTCAGATCGCCGCGATTGAGACCGGGGAGGACGCTGTAGACATGTTTGAGTGGCGTCCGAGGTTCCCGGTATGCGTCATGTTTGGGCATGAGGTGGATGGGCTGCGTCCGGAACTGCTGGAGATCGCGGATGCGCATGTGCGGATTCCGATGAAGGGGCAGAAGAAGTCGTTGAACGTCGCGACTGCGGGCGGAGTGGTGCTGTATGAGTTGCTGCGAAAGTGGCGTGACGGCGGAGGTTGAGCTGAGGGCAAGCAGCGGATTCCTCGCGCCTAACTGCGGCGCTTCGGAATGACAAAAGCTATGGGGCGCAATGCACCAAAGACTGGAAGGTTTTCCGGGTGCGGAATTATGGTGCCTTTCTGCGATGCCCCTATTACTTTCGTACTCCCGAAAACAAGACGGTGACATTTTCTGCCGGACTCCTGCCTTAGGATTGAGTTGATTCGAAGCAACGACGCGCAGCATTTTGTGCATCTAGCCTCTGAGCTTGAACTTGAAAAAGACGCAGGCCACAACTGTCAGTTGTAACAGGCCCCAGCCAAAGCTGGCAGCGATGTTCGCCATGGCCATTCTGCTGGTGAGCGGGGTCGGTTGCCAATCCGCTCAGAAAACTTCTGAAAAAACTCCTGCCGATGATCTGAAAGCGCAGGTCCGACAGCTTACGGGCGAAGTCGAGCAGCTAAAGCAAGAATTAGCAGCCCCTTCCGTTGTATTGAATCGATATCGCAATTCGATCGCCTACATTTATGGCGTCTATCGTGTGGGATTCGGAAACGATCGGCCGATGATGCGGACGCGCATCTCTGGCACAGGCTTTCTAGTGGGCGACGGATTGATTGCCACGAACCGCCATGTCGCCCAGCCCTGGTATGGAGATCCGGACGCCAAGCGATTGATTGATCGCGGCGCCACGCCCACGCTTGAGGATCTTGTAGCGTTCTTTCCCAATTCGCCTAAGGCGGTGAAGCTGCTGCCCGGGGCCATTTCGAAGACGTCTGATCTGGCCGTGTTGAGAGCCGAGCATTCCGATGTCACTGGCGATCTGCCGGCGCTGCCCTTAGCGGCATCAGCGGGGCCTGCCGGACAGATGGTTGTAGTGATTGGGTATCCGCTGGGAACGCAGGGGATGGTGGCTAAGTCGCCGTCCGATGTTTACGAGCGGCTCGCGTACAAGCACAACGACATCGACACCGTGAGCAAACTGGCCGCGATGTCGTTGATTCGTCCGTCGACCACGTATGGGCATCTGGGCGACATCGTCGGAGACAAGATTGTCTACGACGCATCAAGCGCGCATGGTGGAAGCGGAGGTCCGGTGCTGAATGCAAAAGGCGAGGTCATTGGTGTGAACTTCGCATATATGGATGGGTTTTCCGGCAGCACTCTGGGGATCTCGGTGGACTCGCTGCGTCCGCTGGTTAAGGACGTTTTGGGCGCCGGTCCGGGACGAGCGGGAGAAACGGACGAGTCTAATTGACAGATGTGGGTAAGGATGTCTGGTTCAGAGCCCAGCTTGTCGAATCAGGGGCCGAATCCCTTCTCCCTCGCGGCCATTCAGCATGGCTGAAGCCCTGCCGTGATTCGAATTCCTTGCATCTTCGGCAACGCTGAAGCTTTGCCCTCATACAAACCGACCTTGGCGGTGCCGAATCACTTCAAGTCTGCCTATACACTGCCTCGTGGCCTCGAAAGTGGGGGGAGAGCGCAGCCTTTACGGTGCACAAACGGCGTGATATTCTCTAAACGTCACAAAGACAATCGATTAAAGACAGGAGTGCACCAGTTTAGTGTTAGCCAGAGAGCAAAAGAAATCCCTCATTGACCAGTACGGCACGCATCAGAGCGATACCGGCAGCCCGGAAGTACAGATCGCTCTGCTCAGCGAACGGATTGGGCAATTGACGGAGCACTTCAAGACGCACAAGAAAGACCACGGCTCGCGCCGCGGACTTCTCATGCTGGTCAGCAAGCGCCGTAGCTTGCTGGACTATCTGAAGAAATACGACACCGAGCGTTATAAGACCGTGATCGGCAAGCTCGGCATCCGCAAGTAGAAGTCGTCGTCCCGGAAATTTTTCCGCTTCTCGCAAAGTTGGCGGGAAGTGGGGCGTCCCACTCTGTATTTGGGTACCCCAGTTTGTGGTTCAGTCTCCGGGCTTTTCTGAGAACCGTTTCTGGCGAAGCGGGCAGCTTGAGGAACTATCCCCACGTGCGTTTTCTGAGCGCAAGCGATTCCTACCACGGCTTGACGTCGAGTCAGGTGTCGTCGTTGACGGCATCGATCATGATGGTTCAAGAATCGCGTAGAGCCGATGGCGCTCGGGCCCGTAGTTCCCGCCCTAGAATCGCCAAGAATGCGATTTTAGAACGGGGCATCCATCTTCTCTTTCATTTCTCTCACTTAACACTTCCTGCTGATCGCACTTCGAAGGACATTCAATGAAACCAGAACCAACAGTAGTTACCGTATCGCTGGCCGGCGGAAAGACGATGTCGTTTGAGACCGGCAAATTGGCCAAGCAGGCCCACGGAGCGGTGGTTGTACGCTTCGTCGACAACGTTGTTCTCGCCACCGCTACTGCGAACCCCGAGCCCCGCGAGGGCATCGACTTTTTCCCACTCACCGTGGATTACCGCGAGTACACCTATGCCGGCGGACGTTTTCCCGGGGGCTTCATCAAGCGCGAAGGGCGCATGAGCGAGAAGGAAGTGCTCACGAGCCGGCAGATCGACCGGCCGATCCGTCCAATGTTCGCGGAAGGATTCAAGAACGAGACGCAGGTCATTGCGTTTGTATTGTCGGCCGACAGCGAGAACGATCCGGACGTTGCCGGCATCAATGGAGCGTCGGCGGCGCTGCATGTTTCGGATATTCCATTTCTCGGGCCGGTAGGCGCGGTGCGAGTGGGACTGATCAACGGACAGTTCATCGTGAATCCGACGTACAGCGAGATGCGCGAGAGCCTGCTGAACATCATGGTGGTCGGCACGGCCGAAGGCATCGTGATGATCGAGTCGGGCGCGAAGGAAGTAAAAGAAGAGACGGTCGTCGACGCGATCGAGTTCGGGCATACCGAGATCAAGAAGATCTGCGCCGCAATCAATGATCTGCGAGACAAGGCAGGGAAGCCGAAGCGGAAGGTTGAGCCTCCGCAGTTCGATCAGGCGTATTACGACCAACTGAAGAGCAAGATCGGTGCGGAATTGACCGACGCGCTCGATACAAAAAAACATCCAAAGTTGGAGAGCTATGGCCTGGTGGATGCGATTAAGGCGCGGCTGAAGGCCGAAATTCCGGAAGACGATGACGAGGCGCAGCACAAGCTCAGTCACTATTACGAGACGCTGCGCGAGCGGATTTTCCGCGAGCAAGTGACGAAGCAGAAGCGTCGTCCGGATGCGCGTGCGTTCGATGAGATCCGGCCGATCTGGATTGAAGCGGGAGTTTTGCCGCGCACCCACGGAAGCGCGGTCTTTACGCGCGGTGAGACGCAGGCGTTGGTTACCACCACACTCGGCACCAGCGACGACATGCAGCGGCTGGAAGGCTTCGAAGGCGAAGCCAAGAAACGCTTCATGCTTCACTATAACTTCCCTCCGTTCAGCGTTGGAGAAGTGGCATTTCTGCGCGGTGCCGGACGACGCGAAATCGGCCACGGAGCACTGGCCGAGCGGTCAATTTCGGCTGTGCTTCCGACGGAAGAGAAGTGGCCTTACGCGATGCGTGTGGTCTCGGACATTCTGGAGTCGAACGGCTCGTCGTCGATGGCAACGGTCTGCGGAGCATCGCTGTCGCTGATGGATGCGGGCGTTCCGTTGAAGGCTCCGGTGGCTGGCGTTGCGATGGGATTGGTGAAGGAGGGCGACGACTACGCCATCCTGACCGACATCGCGGGCGCGGAAGATCACTACGGCGACATGGATTTCAAAGTTGCCGGAACTCGCGAAGGCATTACGGCGCTGCAGATGGACATTAAGGTAGCGGGGATTACGGCGAGCATCATGCGCGAGGCGATGGCCCAGGCACAGCGGGGACGAATCTTCATCCTCGACAAGATGGAGGAGATTATCTCCGAGCATCGCGCGAAGATTTCCGATTATGCGCCGCGCTTCTACACGGTGCAGATCCCGACGGACAAGATTCGCGACCTGATCGGGCCCGGCGGAAAGATGATCCGGTCGATCGTGGAGCAGACGGGAGTCAAGATCGATGTGGAAGACTCCGGTCTGGTGAAGGTGGCGTCGAGCGATCAGGCGTCGGCACAGAAGGCGCTGCAGATTATCGGCGACATCACAGCGACGGCCGAGGTTGGCAAGACGTATCTCGGAAAAGTCACGCGGCTGGCGGATTTCGGCGCGTTCGTCGAGATCATTCCCGGGACCGAAGGTTTGCTGCACATCAGCGAAGTGGCGGAGCATCGGATTGCCGACGTTCGCGACGAACTGAAGGAAGGCGACCAGGTGCTGGTGAAGGTGCTGGCGGTGGAAGGCAACCGCATCCGGCTATCCCGCAAGGCGATCCTGAAAGAGCAGCGCGCGAAGATGGCTGCGCAAGGAGGCGCTCCTGCTGAGGGCGGTGTTGCGGCTCCAGCACCGGAGGGTGAACCGGTAGCGGGCGGCACGCTGGTGATCGAGGGCGGCGGCGATTTTCCGGACGAGCCGGATGAGCCGAACTTCAATCGCGAAGGCGGCGCTCCGCAAGGCGGCGATCGTGGACCGGGCGGTGACCGTGGACGTGGTGGAGATCGTGGCGGTCGCGGAGGACGTCCCGGTGGCGGCGGACGTGGTCGCGGACGCGGTGGACGCGGCGGTGGCGGTGGACGTCACGGCGGCGGTGGCCACGGCGGACACGGTGGCCACGGCGGAGGCCGTCACTAACCCGAATTGGCGATTTTCGATTGACGATTGAAAAAATTGGGCTGCGACTTTCCGTCGCGGCCCTTTTTCATTCTGCGTGATCATGTGCAGCATGGAATCCCATGTCTCGCAACAGCGGCGAGACACGGGGCATCCCATTTTGTTGTGGTAGGCTGCGGTTACTTTCCGAATACTACCTGGACTAACGGGAGATCTTCGCGGAGGAAGCCATTCGGGTGGGCGTAGGTTACGTATTGAGTTTGGCCGTTGCCTTGGGCGAATTCTACGTGGGCCTGACCTGTGTAGTTGACCGAGTTGGTGTACGGGGTTTCGCCTTTGAAGAGGAACGTAGGTTGAGACCACGGGCCCCACGGCGTGTACGAGACCATGAAGTACATGTCGTTATTGAGCGCCGGGTTGTAGATGTTCATGTAGACGCCGAGGTATGGGTTGTAGAAGACCTGGTTGGCGGCGGCTCCGCCCTGGAAGATGATTGTGGCGTCAGCCGGATTGGTGCTCCAGTTATCGTTGCCTGCGTAGTAAGTCCACTGGGTGATGTCGAGCGCATCGGCCAGAGGGACTTTCGCGACCATGCAATTGTCGACAAGGAAACCGCCCTTGCATCCGTAGGAGTAGAGGGTGTCGTCTACGACAATGGCGCCTGAGTTGTATTCCTGATCTTTCGGGCCCCACATCAGGGTTGGAGTCTTGCTGTTGGGATTCTCGATGGGGCGCGTGATGCCTTTGCCGGGCGTGTAGACGGCGATGCCGCCGCCGACAGTGTCCCATCCGGTCATGCCTTTCACGCCTCGAAATAATTCGTAGTAGTAGAAGAGAACGCGATTGCGGGCGGGATCGTTGATGACTGGGCCGTCCCACATGGCGAATTGAGCGCCGCAGGGTTTGACGGTGCAATGGTTGTTGTCGTGTTCGTAGTTGAACTTGCGTTCCCAGGAGAGGTAAGGAAGAAATTCCGCGGGGGCTCCTGTTTTATCGAGTAGATCATGATTCAGGTTGATGCCATGCGACGCGTCGAGATTGGTGGTCCAGGAGAGGGAATTGTCGTCCCAATAATTGCCGAGCACGCCTGGTACTGACATTGGAGTATCGCCGAAGGTCCACACGGAGGCGCCGTTGACGAGCGCACTGAAGGTGCCGTCGCGTCCGTAGATGACGGGGTTCTGTGCGACCGCGCCTAACGGGGTTACGGAGAGGACTTTGGGGATTGCTGGGACAGACTGGGCGTTGCAATTGGGAATAAGCGTTGCGAAAAGGGCGACAACCACAAAGATTCCGACTGAACGGGTCACTCTAGAAGTCTCCTATGGGATGAAAAAGCAGGGGAGAAGAAGGCTACCACATTGCAATCGAGTACGAGTATTAATACGAGCGTTAACTTGTTTTCGCTTTTCCGCCGATTCGCGCGGACTTCGCGGATCGAACTATGGCAATAGATGGGCGCGGGTTTAAAACCGAATTACATTCTTGTGGCTTTCAGCCGGAACGCAAAATGCCGCCCCGAACAGCGTGCGGGACGCCAGCGTTACGGTCGGAATACTTTTCTCGGCCGCGGGCAGGAAATGCTCGGATTTAGTCTTCCGAATTCTCTTGCTGCTCTTTTCTGGCTACTGCATTTCGGTTAGACCTTAAAAAATATTTCCTGACGCCCGGACGGGCTTTCAAGGTTGACCTTGGAATAAGTGCTGTGCTTTCAATGACTGATGAGTGTGCGGCGGGGCCCGGACGTTTTGATGGCAGACCGCTTGCAATATCTCCGCGGAGAGCCGCAGGGCTCCTGGAGGATTTGTGAAGAAGATTCAGACGCTATCGTTTCTCGCCACCCTGGCGATTGCAATTGGAATGATCTCCTGGGGTAGCGCGCTCCATGCTCAAGATACAACTCCCTCAACCACCCCGAATAGCCAAACGCAGCAACCGTCTTCGACGCCGAATACGACGCCCACTCCGCCACCGGATAGCACACAGTCGGGATCGCAGACTCCGGATACGACCGCGCCGAATTCGCAGATGCCGAATTCGAATCAGAGCCCGGAAGCGGGAACTCCGGCGAACCGGACTCCGCAGTCGGGATCAGCGGCCAGCGGCACACCCAGTGATAGCGGCAGCCAGACTTTCTCGGGCACCGTTACGAAGCAGGGCGACAAATACGTACTGAAGGATGACTCCGGCAAAACGTATGACATCGATCACCAGGATGAAGTGAAGAAGTTCGACGGCAAGCGCGTGCGCGTGCAGGGCACGCTGGATCCGGCAACGAACAAAATCATGGTGAAGTAACACAGAACGTCCAACAATGATGCGAGCCAAACGCGCGATTTATTTCGCCGGCAAAACAGCCGTCGATTCGCGCGGCTCGCTCAGGCCTTCGGTGGGCAAACAGCGCCCGCTTCAGGATGACAAAGTCTTTGAGTCTTGCGTGGACAACAGACCACCGGGACAGCGCATGGCGAGCAACAGAGAAGAGCACAGAGGGTCGACCGCTCCGACGGCCTCTGTGCTCTTCTTCTTTCTAGGGATCATTCCGAAGGCTTCGCGTTGTGGTATTTTGGCTGGGGTTCAGAACAGCCTACGAAGACCTTCCATGATTGGGCAGACGTTCTCCCATTACCGAGTCGTCAGCAAGCTCGGAGGCGGCGGGATGGGAGTTGTCTATAAGGCTGAAGACACCGAACTCGGCCGCTTTGTAGCGCTGAAATTCCTGCCTGATGACGTCTCGCAAGATCCCCAGTCTCTGGAGCGATTCCGTCGCGAGGCTCGAGCCGCGTCGGCGCTGAATCATCCCAATATCTGCACGATTTACGAGATATCGCAGCAAGACGGCCGACTGTTCATCGCGATGGAGTTTCTGGAAGGGAATACCCTCAAGCATCTCATCGCTGGACGGCCGTTGACTCTCGATCAGATCCTGAACATCGGAGCGCAAGTAGCGGATGCGCTGGATGCGGCGCATGCCAAGAACATCATCCATCGCGATATCAAGCCCGCGAATATCTTTGTGTCCGAGCGCGGACATGCCAAGGTTTTGGATTTTGGTCTTGCCAAGATCGGGGGAACGTCTACCCTTGGCGAAGCTGAGGCGACTCTCACTGAGACCGAGCCGGAGTACCTCACGAGCCCAGGAGCGACCTTGGGGACGGTTGCGTATATGTCCCCCGAACAGGTGCGGAATCGCGGCGTCGATACGCGTACCGATTTGTTTTCGCTAGGAGTCGTGCTGTATGAAATGGCGACCGGTAAGCTGCCGTTTCGGGGCGATACGACGGGGGTGATTTTCGAATCGATTCTGAACCGGGCTCCGTCGCCTCCTGTGCGCTTGAATCCGGATATTCCGGACAGCCTCGAACGGATCATTTTGAAGGCGCTGGAAAAGGATCCGGATGTTCGATACCAGCATGCTTCGGAGTTGCGCGCCGATTTGAAACGGCTGAAGCGCGACACCGACTCGGCAAGCCAGCCCGAGATAGCGGTCAGTGCAGGGGCCAGGAAATCCACGAAAGGAATCTGGGCCGCAGCCGTCTTGCTGTTCCTCATTGCACTGTCAGTTGCTGGAGTGCTGGTCTGGCGGCGATCACGGCCACCCACGGCGCCGAACTCGTCGGAATGGATCCCCCTGACGGACTTTAGCGATGAAAGCTTTGAACCGGCGCTGTCACCCGACGGGCGCATGCTTGCGTTTTTGCGTGGCTCCGGAGGGTCGTCTCAGCTTTATGTGAAGCTTCTCCCGGACGGAGAGCCGGTTGCACTGACACACGATGACCTGGAGAAGCAGGATCCGGTGTTTTCACCGGACGGCTCGCGCATCGCATACGGAACGTCAGGACTCACCTGGCAGACGTGGGTGGTTCCAGTGCTGGGAGGACAGCCTCAGCTGTTGCTGTCAAATGCCACGGGTTTCACGTGGATCGATTCGCAGCATGTGATGTTCAGCGAAATCAAATCCGGAATCCATCTGGCCGTGGTGGCATCGACGGAGAGTCGTGCGGAGCAGCGCGACGTCTATGTACCGCCAAACGTAACCCATATGGCGCATGAGTCCTATCTCTCGCCGGATCATGAATGGGTCTTGGTGACGGAGATGGGGGAGCATGTGAGCATGCTGCCGTGCCGGTTAGTAGCGTTTTCCGGAGGAACCGCTCGAGCGGTAGGTCCTGAAAACGCTTCCTGCATTGCCGCTGCGTGGTCGCCCGATGGACGATGGATGTACCTGAACACAGACGCCGGCGGGCGGGGGTATCACATTTGGCGCCAGCGCTTTCCAGACGGAGTGCCGGAGCAATTGACGGCAAGTTTGGGAGAAGAACAGAGCATAGCCGTGGCGCGGGACGGTTCATACCTGGTGAGTTCGGTTGGGACGTTTGAGCGCAGCGCATGGGTACATGATCGACGGGGTGAGCGGCAAGTGTCGGCACGAGGTTACTCGTACCAGGCGAGGCTCTCAAGCGACGGTAGCCGGGTTTTTTATCTGCAAGCAGTGAATGATTCCGCGGCCGATCGGGGTGGCGAGCTTTGGGTGGCGGACCTGACGAGTGGTGAAGCGTCGAAAGTGTTGCCCGGCATCATAATGTGGAGTTTCGATGTCTCCCCGGATGGCAAACAAGTTGTTTTCGCAAGCCCGGAGCCGAACGGGCAGCGTAGGCTTTGGATTGGTTCGACGGAGCACCGTTTTGCTCCGCGACGAGTCGGGCGAGACCAAGACGTCACTAATGCAATGTATTCAGCAAGAGGGGATATCTTCGTCAGCAGCAGCGAAAACGAGCAATGCGATTTGTATCGAATGAAGCCGGACGGCAATGAGCAACACACCTTGTTCAGCGAAGCAAATAGTTATCTCGCGGCGATTTCACCAGATGAACGCTTCATGGCTATCTATCACCCTTCCAGCAAGGATGATCGCTGGCTCGAGATTGAAGCTGTTCCCATCGCCGGGGGCCAGCCAATTCCGCTCTGTTCAGGCTGGTGCGACGTCAGTTGGACTCGCGACAGCAAAAACATGTATTTCCACTGGCGCACAGCATCGGACTATCGAACGTATGTGGTTCCCATCGTCCACGGCACAGGTCTGCCGAAGGTTCCCAATGGAGGATATAGATCAGAGCAGGAATTGCGCGCGGCTGCGACCCAGATGATCGAAGCCGCGGCTTCTCCCGGGCCGGATAGTTCGTCGTACTCCTTTAGCAAAGTGAGCTCACACTGGAATCTCTACCGGATTCCTCTCAAGTAGTCCAAGTCCAACTCCCCACTTTTCACGCAGGAAGCGCGCGAGACATGGCGCACCCATCACTACACATCTACTTTATTTTTTCGGCGATGGTGATGATCCAGCCTTCGGGATCTTCGAAGGCGAATTCTCGCATGCCGTAGAACTGGTCTTTGATCGGCATGACGATTTTTGCGCCGGCTTTCTGGACGGCTGCCATCACTTCCTGAATTCCTTCCACCTCGATGAACTGCGTGAGGCTACCGCCGATTGGCCGGGCGCCGAGAGGAGGGTAGTCTTCCGCGACCATTTTCTGATCGTTGAAGAAGATTTCTACGCTGCCGTTGGTGACCGAGCCAAAGATATAGGGCGGCTCATCGGGGACTTTGATGGCTGGTTGCAGGCCGAGCACAGTTTCGTAGAACTTCATGCTGGCTGTGACGTCCTTGACGATGAGATTGGGCGTGAGCTTGAGCACGTTCATGATTTCCCTTCCTGTGGCAGGAAGAGTGTAAGTCAATCCTTGCGCGAGCGCGAGGTCTGGTGAACAGCTATGTCATACCACAATAGAAATGTCCCCATCTTGGCCACAATAGAAATGTCCCCCAGTTATAGGTTCACCAAGCCGCAGAAAATATCGGTGTTTTCATTTGTTGATAGCGATTTCTTCTCCACGGATGATCCGCCGCGGGGA
>DATJWZ010000757.1:0-30394 GCA_035500795.1 Candidatus Eiseniibacteriota bacterium
TGATTTTCGATTTCCATCCCGATGGCTCGGCCGGTGCAGTTCCAGATCCCTGGAAAGCCAGGCTGGACGTGACGCAGTTAGCCACCGAATCGGGAAAGCGCGCCGACTAATGATAGTGTTCCCGCTTGTGAAACACTTACCTTATGAAAAACACCAAAGGAGAAGAACCATGAGAACAAAACTTCAAGTCATCGCTTTCGCAGCGGGTCTTTTATTTACCTGCTTGGCCCAAGCGCAAACAGCGAACCCACTCTTCCCGAAAGGAGACCTCTCCTCCACTAAGAATCACACGGGGGATATTTGGCTGAATGAGCTCAACGTGGGTGACAGTACCTTTGATCCCAGTATTGCCCAAGCCACCTATGGTCCCGGCGCAAAGTTGGATTGGCATATTCACCCCGGTGGCCAAGTTCTGTTGATCACCGAAGGCACTGGCTACTACCAAGAACGCGGAAAACCGGCCCGCATAGTTCACAAGGGAGATGTCATTAAATGCCAACCGGGTGTGGAGCACTGGCACGGTGCATCCCCGAAAAGCAGCTTTGCCTATCTGGCAGTTACACCCACCCAAAAAGGAAAGACAATCTGGTTAGAGCCTGTGAGCGATAAGGACTATAACAGCGTGAAATAAAAGATTTCCGGCAAGCCAGGCCGAGCGCCAGCAATCGGGCACAGATCGGAACTGTCGCTCCAATTCTATTCACACCGCCTTCCGCACCAAGATTCGGGGGCAACGGCACTTTCCGATGTCGGACGTGTGCAGCACGAGCTAACTGGAGATTTATTTGCGGGCGAGAAGTCCCGTTCTGGGAAGTCTCACCAGATACGCGCTAGGGTAGAGCCAAAGTCTGGCGTAGTCTCTAGTCAGCCAACGGAAAAGGCTCAAGCCCGGACGCCACATAACGGGTTTCGCCACATAAGGCCGATTTTGTTCCTGGGAACAAAATCGGCCAGCTCAGCGAGTTTGGCTTCATCGAATTCCCGTCGAGGATTGGTTTTCGATTCCTGAATGCGGATAAGGGGAATGTCTTGCATGGTGTGCGGAATCGTGGGCATAGGCGATGTGCATTTCGTTACGAGAGTGGTAGTCATCGAATGTTCTCCTTTTCCTCTGGGCTTCCTTAGTACTCTTCCGGCAGAAGCAACGTGGTGTGCGACCGGTCCGCTTCCGTAATGACCCAAATTTTGTCGCCCGACGAGGTTCGATAGCTGCTCAGCAGGCGGAAGCCTTTTTCGAGGCTCAGTTGGTTTTCGTCTTTGTCTTCTCTGGGGAGTTCGCCCCAATCCCCGGAAACATGGCGCGCTAGGAACTCCAGCGCGTTCTGTCCGGTTTTCTCCAGTGCGGCCAGCGCGCCCGGTGTGGCGACGAGTTGGCCCAAATCGAACAACGGTTGTTTAGTGATTTTTTGCATGACTGTGCTTCCCCTTTTTTCGGATTCGACTTTTGCTTCGTGGAGGCGCGGCGGAGCCGCGCATACGAAACAAATGCCCTTCGTGGCGGCGGGTTGGCGCATGTCCGGCCGCGCCGTCAAGGGCGCCGGTGTGGGGCGTTCATTGGAGCGGAGCGGAAACCCTTGACGGAAGAAGCGGGCGGATCAGGCGCAGGGTTTAGCCAGGAAGGGCATTTGCTTAGAGCGGAAGAGAAAACCTAGGGCAGAGACCGATGAATGTTGGCTAATGGGAATCGTGCGAGGAGGGAGTGCTAAGAGAGACGATCATTCGATGTTTTGAACTTGTTCGCGAAGCTTTTCAATTTCGAGCTTGATGTCGACGGCCAACGCGGCAACCGCGATCGCTTCGTCCTGAACGCCAGGAGTTTTGGAGAGCATGGTGTTCGCTTCGCGATGCATTTCTTGCAGCAGAAAATCGAGCTTTTTCCCATGTTCGCCCGAAGCATGCAGGAGAGTCGCAAATTGCCGGAGATGGCTTCGGAGCCTGTCTAATTCTTCGCTAACGTCACAGCGTTCGGCCAATAGAGCGGCTTCTTGTGCCAACCGGGCAGGTTCGATCGTTGCGCCATTGAGCAAGACCTTCAGCCGTGCTTGTAGGTGGCGCGCAAAGGCCGGACGGAGCGCGGTCAATAGCTCCGTGATCTGCGCAACTTTTGTGGTGATTGCTGCCGCGCGGGCATCCAGGTCCTCTTGCAAGTGCTGACCCTCGATGCGGCGCATCTCATCCAGCTTCGTAAGCGCTTCGTCGATGGCCCCGCCGAGGATGTTGGTAAATTCGTTCCGTGAGTCGTCGGCTTTCGGCAATTCGCTGGCGAAGCCTACAATGACGCCGGGTAAACGGAGCAGCGCCACCGTGTCCAATTCGGCCTTTGCGTTCGCTTCTTCGGCAAGCTTCTGCGCGGCGGCCACGTACGCCTTCAATACCTCGCGATTCAGCCGGACCGGGGCCGTTTCGCCCGGATCGATCGCGACCTGTAGATCAATGTGGCCTCGATGGATTTTGGCAGCAATAGCCTGTCGCAATCGTTGTTCGTATGACTCCAAGGATTCAGGAATTCGTACTTTCACATCGAGAAACCGGTGATTGACACTCTTGACGCTGACGCGGATTGTCCATCCTTTGAATTCGCGTCGGGTCGCTGCGTAACCGGTCATCGAACGGCACGTCGTGGCGCTCGCGTTGGTCTCGGATTCTTGGATCGTGTTCGTAGTCATGCGCGCTGCTGGCCTTTTGAAAATGGGGAAGCTCAACCTAAGCTTGCTGACAGTAGCGCGTAGTGCGCGGAGTTGCAACTTGGTGATTTCAGCCCTTTACATCCGGACTGCAAGTACGTAGCTTTGAAGTAGCGGTGGGGTTCGCTCAATCGCTGCGTCCGCAGCCAATGACCCCTCAAACTAAGCATTTGTGTTTGAGGAGGCGCCCATGACGCTGGCTGCTGAATCCCTAACAAACGAGAAAACAAGGAAGGACCCATCCCGGCCCGGGTGTGCGCGTTCACGGCGGACCAAGATTGTCGCGACCGTCGGGCCCGCCTCCAACACACGCGAGATGTTGCGGAAGCTTGTTTCCGCGGGTGTGGATGTGTTCCGGCTAAACGCTTCCCATGGTACTCGCGAAGAACTCGCCTCGCGGATCGTGGAGGTGCGGCAAGCCAGTGCCGAACAGGGAGAAATCCGATCAATTCTGCTCGATCTGCAGGGACCCAAGGTGCGCCTGGGGCGCTTCGCAAAGGGGAAGGTGTTGCTCAAGGAAGGTTCGCAGTTCCAGATTCTCGCGGCACCGGTCGTGGGAACAGAGAACCAAGCCTCGACAACTTATCCGGGGCTTTGCGCCGATGTGCATCCGGGAGACCGGATTCTATTGGCTGACGGGACGGTGGAGTTGGTAGTCCATACGGCGTCAGCCGGGTGCGTCGAGTGCGAAATCGTACGTGGAGGATATGTTGGGGACCACAAAGGCGTGAATCTGCCGAATGTCGATGTACGTCTGCCTGCGCTGACGGAGAAGGATCAAGCCGACCTCGATTGTGCACTCGAGCGGGGGATTGACTTGGTGGCGTTGTCGTTTGTGCGGAGCGCTAGGGACGTCGAAGGGTTGCGGGAATGGATCGAGAAAAGGAATGCGCGGATACCGGTCATCGCGAAGATTGAAACCGCGGAGGCCTGGCGGAACATCGATGACATCGTTCGCATTTCCGATGGAGTGATGATTGCGCGCGGAGATCTGGGCGTGGAGCTGTCGCTCGAAAATGTGCCGCACATGCAAAAGGCCATTATTGAAAAGTGCCGGCGCTTCGGAAAGTTCGTCATTACGGCGACACAAATGTTGGAATCGATGACGCGAAATCCGTCGCCGACGCGGGCCGAGGTAAGCGACGTCGCGAATGCCGTATATGACGGTACCGACGCACTGATGCTCTCCGGTGAGACCGCCGAAGGCGACCATCCGAAGAAGGCTGTGGAGGTGATGTCGGAAATTGCATGCGTGACGGAGGGGCGCGTCTTGTGCGGGACTCTAACCAAAGTGGACGACAGTGACCCGACACAGGCAGGGATTATCGCGGACGCAGCCGTTCTTGCAGCTCAACGGGCACGCGTCAGAGCCATCGCGGTGTTCACGATGACCGGTCGAAGTGCACAACTGATTGCGAAGGAGCGCCCGGCTGTTCCGATCTTCGCGTTCACGACGCGGGACGAGATTGCGAGACAACTCAGTGTTTGGTACGGCATTCGGCCGATGGTCGCGCCGCGCCTGTTTTCGATCGATGAAATGCTGGGATATATGAGCAGAGCGCTAGGACAGAGCCGAGAGGTCGGAACGGGACAAGAGGTGCTGTTTGTGGCGGGCGATCAGCCGGAAACGCCGGGAGCCACCAATACGCTCAAAATCCATCGTATCGCGGAATCTGTTTTGCAGTGAGGTTTGGCAATGAATTGCTTTGAAGGGAGGAGTTGGCGATGCATCCGTGGCACGACGTTCCGTCCGGGGAAAAGAGTCCGAACGAGGTGAATGCGATTATTGAGATTCCGTTGGGTTCGAACGTGAAATACGAGTTGGATAAGGCGAGCGGACTATTACGTGTGGACCGCATCCTTTACTCCGCCGTGTACTACCCGGCAAACTACGGGTTCATTCCTCGAACGCTGGCGGAGGATCAAGACCCGCTCGATGTGTTGGTGCTGTGCCAAGAGCCCGCGATTCCGCTGACGATCATTCCGGTTCGCGTTATCGGTTTGATGACCATGATCGATGGTGGCACGAAGGACCATAAGATCCTGGGCGTGGCGCTCGGAGACCCGGAGTTCAATCGGTACCGGGATGCACACGAATTGCCACCGCACAAACTGTTGACCGTTCGGCGATTCTTTGAGGACTACAAGCAGTTGGAGGGCAAGGCCGTGGAGGTGGACGACTTCGAGTCGGCCGAAGCCGCGTTTGGAATCATTCGGGCAGCGACGGCCGCTTACGGAAACAGTCACTAGAGGACGTTCCAAGATTTCGAAACTCGCAAGGGAGTGGTAGACTTTGCGCGGCGAAGGAATTCGCCGTTAACCGCTGTCCCACCGTATGGCCGGGCAGATGATGATTCCTGACACGGATCGTGTCACGGGGTCATGTCTCCGAGGCCGATCCCAAAGTTGATTGTTAATCCGGAGGAAGATGATGGCGACACGTCAAGTTTGTGCTCACCCAGGGTGCGGGTGTCCGGTGGACCCGAAGCGCGACATCACGGTGCGCGGAGTGGTGTATTGCAGCGAACACTGCGCCGAGCGAGGAATTGGACTGACACACGAGTGTAGATGCGGTCACGCCGCGTGCCACGCGTAGAGCGAGCTCTCTATGAGTGTCCTCAAGGCGCGGGACTTCGTCGGTCGTGGAGTAGGTGATGGCGAGACACGGCTGGTGCTCCTCGTGGGAAGGGACCGCTATTGGAGGGACAGGTGTCGCGAGAAGGTGATTTCTTCTTGGGTGCCGGGGGGCGGGGACCCGTGGAGCGTCCGCTATGTCTCGCTGCGCGAAACGAGTCTCGCAGCCGCACTCGCAGAGGCGCAGAGCGCTCCGCTACTCTGCGCGCGGCAAGTCGTGATTGTTGAAGCCGTGGATGCGCTGGAGGGCTGCGGGGAAAAAGAACGTGAGGAAGCGTGCGAATTGGTTCGGAAGTACCTGAGCCAGCCCGCGCCATTCACCTTTTTGCTTTTCGAGGCGGAGGGTTGGGACCAGCGGACGAAATTCTTCCGGCTGATCCGCGACGGCGCACTCGTCGTGGAGCTCGAAGGTCAGGAAGGGACCAGCACGGTTATCGAAATGGCACGAGCAGCGGGATGTGGGATTGAGGCAGAAGGAGCGGAACTGCTCGTGGAAATGTGCGGAGCGGACGGTGGTCTCATGGAACGAGAAGTCCTGAAGCTCGCGACCTTCGTGGGGGAGCGTCGGCGAATCACGCGAGACGATGTCCGGCGGCTCGTGGTGGCGTCGGAATCAGGATCGGCTTGGGATTTGGCGGACACGCTTTTGGCCGGGCGTGTGAGGGAGAGTCTGCAGCTTGTCGACCGGCTGCTGTTGCGAGGGGAGAGCGGAGTCAAGCTAGTGGGAGCGCTGGCCTGGACCTACCGGAAGTTGATTGAAGCGAGGGACCTTCCAGAATCCATGGCGGGCTATCAAGCGGCCCAGCGTCTGGGGATGCGCCCGGACACTGCGGTGTCGCTCATTCACAAGGCGCACCGGTTTGACGGCGGCCGCGCGTTGGGAGGTCTGGTGCTGTTGGCGGACGCAGATCGTTTGTTGAAGTCGAGTGGTGTCGACGAGCGGACGATCCTGGAGTTTCTGGTGGTGCGGCTTTGCCAAAACGAGCGGAGCGGGGGAAAGCATCGTTGGTGATGCGGACAGGATGCGGTCGCATCCGCAAATCCGGAGGTGAGGTGAGAATGGAAACGCTGCCCAACAACCAGATAGGTCCCGAAAAAGCACGAGCTGCTTCAGAGGGAGAGATTCCCGCCCTTCTGCACGACGTCCGAGAGCCAGTTCTTCTCGGTCTTCTGGAGAATCCCTTTTTCAACGAAAGACATGTGTGTCTGTTGTTGCTGCGGAAGGAGCTCTCCACGACTTTTTTGGAGAGTCTGGTGAGTCGGGAGCACTGGACACGGAGTTACGAGGTAAAGCGCGCTTTGGTATTTCACCCGCATGTTCCGCAACTGGTGGGGCTTCGTCTGGCGCGTGAGCTGTATGTGGGCGACCTGGTGCATCTGGCGATGGAGCCCTCTGTGGCGCCGCCAGTGAAACACTTGGCGGAGGAGCTAGTGCTCGCGCGCTTGCCGCAACTTCCCTCCGCGCAGAAGATGATTCTCGCGCGGCGCGGGTCGGTCCGAATTGCGGGCGCTCTTCTGGCTGACGGGCAAGGGGACGTGATTCCAATTGTTCTAGAGAGCCCATTTCTTAATGAAGGCCAGATTTTGCGCGTGCTGTCCCGGGTTAACTTAAACGCGCGCGTGGTGTTGGCCATCGCAGAAAGCGGGCGTTGGAACCAGCACTACAGCGTGCGCTTGGCGTTGGTACGAAATGGACAGACGCCGCTTGGGATCGTGCTTTCGTTCTTACCCAGCATTTCCACGACAGATTTGCGCATTCTCGCGGAGTCGTCGTCTCTCCCAACGCACGTACGAACGCACGTCCGAAAGGAGCTGGCCTACCGACTGCAACACGGCCGGATGCCTGAGAAAAAAGGGCCACGCGTGCGCATGTGAGAATGTGGCACGGTCGAGGTCAGGGCTGGAAAGGTGGCGCGGGTCCTTGTTCGAGACCCCACAGCGGCAGTCGAGATTCAAAATAGGAACGCAGCAATGCGTATCGAGGGGCTAATTTTGAGTCCCCACTGGAAAGAAACCGTTCGTGTTCTACAACCACGAACTCATAAGCGGGCTTTACGACCTGCTGTGCGTCCTGGGGTTTTGCGACTTGCGCCATCGCCTTGCCGAGATAATCAAGAAAGCGCTCGCCGTTGCTATCCGTGCCGGTGAGATCCATGATCCGGCGGACGAGAGAACACAATGATGTAGCTGCTAGGTTGGGAGGACGGTTGCTGAACTCTGCGAGCTTGTCGGCCAAATATTTCCAGAGCATCTCTCCAATGACGATACGCGGATATTTCGCGCGTTCGGATTCCAATTTGTAAGCAGTGCCCAACGCTGTGCCGTAGATTTCGTCCGGACCGATTTCGGTGGCAAGGCCCACATCGATTCCACCACGAAGGGCGTGTCTGCTGGCGAGCGCGGTCATCATGGCGAGCGACGCCGCCGAGAGGGCGGAGAAGATCCTCACGAGGGGAGTCGCCTCTCCACCTACGGGGCGGAGGGGCACCGAGACGACAAACGAATCAGAAAATCCTACAAAGCGAGGCTGCAAAGGCTCGGGAGGTTGTGGCCGACCGTTTAGAACCCCTGCTTCGCAGGCGACGAACTCTTGGCGAAACTTGTCCCGCAACTGCAAAACAAAGCCCACGGTGTCTGTTAGGACCTGTTGGGTATAGACATGCTCTTCCGGTGTCTTGGGCAGCTTTAACTGGCGAAATTTATCACGCTGGCCCTGTACGTCGAGGAACGCCACGAGGTGATAGCCGAGCGTGTAGTTGGTTTGTTCCATAGATTCTGCTGCTGCCGCGAGAGCTCCGAAGAGCCTTTAGTATCTGTCAGGGGCTGAAGTATGGCTAGTTGTGGAGTGGAGGGTAGTCCTTGCAATTGTGGGCGTCGAACTCCTTTTTTGCCTTGTCTGTATCGCCCTTGTCGACGCGGGCGCCCGGCCACAAACATGCGGCGCAATCGTAGAAGTCGCTAACGCCATCGGACATTTGCTCAACTTTTCTCAAGCGACGCTCAAAAGAGACCATGTGGTTCCCCGAAGTGTTTCCCGGTCAGTCGGAGCATTGGGCTTCGAACTGCAAGAGATCCTCCCTACGAAAGACAATGCGCAGGCCCGAGGTGGGCCGAAGGTTACTGATGGGGAGAGAGCCTTCAACCGCCAATTGCAACACGGTAGTCTCGGAAACACCTAAGAGCTGCGCGGCTTCCTTCAAATCCAAAAACGCATTTTCCGTTTTGAGCATGTACGCGTCCTCCTACGCGAAGGGCAGATTGGTGACCTGCATCACAAATCCTGGGTAAGGATGGCCGGCTTGTCACCCCTCGTGCGTGCACAGATGCCTACACGGTGGTGGACGATAGGATTGTGGGTTGAACCTCAGTATAGGACTCGAAAACACGAAGAAGCGTTTCACGGAATCTTCCACCGTGTTCCGGAGGAGCAAGGATCGGTTGACAGGAACACGGTAGCGCGTTAGTTTCGGAGAGAATTGCGATTGGGTGTTGGAGTTCGCCTTTAACCGCCCCACTGGGCAAATGACTCCTGCGAGGGTTTTATCTTGGCCTCGGGTTATTTGCCTCCTCCCTTTTGCTCGGATCACGCAGTAAAGCTCCAGAGACAGAGCCTCGACTTGTTTCCTCGCGGTACAAGGTGTCTTGATGTCCGTTTTGGAGGCGAGACGCGATGATCTTCCCAAGCCTACTGTGGGAAAGGCCTGAGGACACTCCGACGCAGGAGCTGCCGGAAGCGCCGGCCTTTTTTCGGGACCTGAATCTCGATCAGATCGTGAATCGCATCACCGCCGACTGGAAGGAATACAACCTCGAACCGATTTATTACACCAAGCTCAAGGGCCTCGAAACAGTCGTCTACCGGCAAGAAGTGATGGATGATCTTGGGAATAAGGCTGTCATGGCATGTGTGAAGGACTTCTCGGCTCGCATGCGCGCGATGCGGAAGAGCCTCGAACAGGCGGAGAAGCTCGACTACTACCCCTACACGCGAGAGCGATGCTTTCTCGGGGCCGTGGAGATTTATTGTGAAGGCGTCGAAGGTCTTTTCGAACGGTTGCACGGAATCGGAATCGAGTCACGCGGTTTTCAGAGATTCCGTTCCCACCTGGCGCACTATGTCGGCTCCGAGTCATTTCGGATGCTCGCGGAGGAAATGCGGAGAGCGAAAGCGGATCTTGGTGCGATCCGTTATTCGTTGCTGCTGCGCGACGGCAAAGTTACCGTGCGGTATCGGGAAGACGAGTACGACTACAGTGTTGCAGTCGAAGAGACGTTCGCAAAGTTCAGAACCAGATCATCCGAGAGCTACTGGGTCGAAACAGAAAAATGGGGAGGAATGAACCATATCGAGGCCCAGATACAGACCCGCGTGGCACTGTTGTTTCCGGAAGCATTCTCATCCCTTGAACGGTTTTGCAAGACGCATGCGGAGTATGTCGAGCCGGTGATTGCCCAGTTTGACCGCGAAGTGCAGTTCTTCGTTTCCTACCTCGACTACATCGAGAAATTCCGGCGTGCCGGGCTTGAGTTCTGCGAGCCGCAGATTTCGCAAAAGTCCAAAGAGATTCTTGGGGTGCGCGTTTTCGATCTTGCCTTGGCGGAGAAGCTGGTTCCGAAGAAGGGTAGTGTTGTCACCAACGATTTCGTGCTCCGAGGCTGCGAGCGGGTGTTTGTGGTTTCCGGTCCGAATCAGGGCGGAAAGACGACGTTTGCACGGACCATTGGTCAGTTGCATTATCTGGCCTCCCTGGGATGCCTTGTGCCCGGGCGCGAAGCGCATCTCTTTCTGTTTGACCAGTTGTTCACGCATTTTGAGCGCGAAGAGGACATTCGCAACCTCCGGGGCAAGCTGCAGGACGACCTCGTGCGCATCCGACAGATTCTCGATGCCGCGACACCGGATAGTTTGATCGTGATGAACGAAATCTTCGCGTCGACCACAGTGAAGGACGCCGTATACCTAGGCCGCAAGATCATAGAGCGGATCTCGGCTTTGGACGCGCTCGCGGTTTGCGTAACGTTTCTCGAGGAACTCGCCTCGTTCGACGAAAAGACCGTGAGTGTTGTGAGCACCATTGACCCTGCAAATCCAGCCGTGCGGACATACAAGTTGGAGCGCCGGCCCGCCGACGGACTCGCCTACGCCTTGGCGATTGCGCAGAAGTATCGGGTCACCTTCGACCATCTCAAGGAGCGTATCCAGGCATGAGAGCGCTTTTGCTGTTTCGCGACCGGGCGTTTGACCCGTACTTCCTGTTGCGCGATCGATTTCGCCGGGAAGAAGTGGACTGGCATCGGGGATTGCTGCCTGCTGTGAGGGCGCTCGTGCAGGATCTCGAACTCGACACCCTACTTGGCGCCATGGCGGGAGAGGATGAGTTTGTGCTCGATGTGGCGCGAAAAGTGGTGCTGACGGGATTTGAAAATGATCTCGATACCGTGCGATACCGACAGGCAGCGTTGCGCGATTGCCTGAAGAATCCAGAGGCGGCACGAGCCTTTTACAACCTGACCGTGGAAGCGATCGAGGCGTGTCGCAAGAAGGGATGGAGCTTAACGTCTCACTATGCAGGCTCGATGCTGTACAACGCTCTGGACATGCTGGAGGTCTTGCTGGTCATGCTGCGAAAGCTCAGGGACATGGCCGCTGCGCAGACCGGTTTTGTATCGGAGGCGTTCACCAACCTGTTCGCGATGCTGCAGCGCGAACTGGATGACGATTACCTGGTTTTGATCGAACACTATCTGAAGGACCTTAAATTCCGTAAGGGTGTTCTCATGAGCGCGGAGCTTGGTGACTGGAACGAAAGCAAGAATTACGTCCTGCGCCTCGTCCGTGGCAAGGATCCCAACTGGTTCCAGCGGCTTCTCGGAAAGAAAGTGCCCGGTTTGACCTTCGAGCTCGACGAGCGGGATGAAGCCGGTGCTCGAATTCTCGGCGAGATGCGCCAAAAAGGAATCAGCCGGGTGGCCATTGCAATGGCGCAGTCCTCAGACCACGTTCTGAGTTTCTTCCGGATGCTGCGAACGGAGCTAGCCTTCTATGTTGCGTGCCTGGCTCTGTACGACCGGCTTTCGAGCAAGAGCGAGCCCATGTGCTTTCCCGATCCCGAGCCTGCGGGCTCAGGTGCGCGCGCGTTTGAAGGTCTTTATGATCCCTGCCTCTCGCTCCATATGACTGGAAGAGTGGTCGGCAATCGGGCGGTTGCGGACGGCCGGAGCCTCGTCATCATCACCGGGGCGAACCAAGGGGGAAAGTCGAGCTTTTTGCGCAGTGTCGGCTTGGCGCAGGTCATGATGCAATGCGGCATGTTTGTCGCCGCGGAGTCGTTCCGAGGGGATCTTTGTCCGGCCCTGTTCACCCACTACAAAAGGGCTGAGGACGCGACGATGACGAAGGGAAAGCTGGACGAAGAGCTGGCCAGAATCAGCGACATTGTCGACGCCCTCAAGCCGAATTCCCTGCTGCTGTTCAACGAATCCTTCGCCGCGACGAACGAGCGAGAGGGTTCGGAAATTGCCAGGCAGGTAGTGACCGCATTGCTCGACAAAGGAATGAAAGTGTTCTACGTCACGCATCTTTATGAGTTCGCGCGTAGTTTCGCGGAGAACAACAGCGGCAACGCCTTTTTCCTGCGGGCTGAACGAAAGGACGACGGAACACGCACGTTTCGCATACAGGAAGGAGAGCCGCTCGAAACGAGTTATGGGGAAGATCTGTATCAGAAGATCTTTGAGTCGCCAGGCGAGACCCAGGAAGTTCCTTTGAACGGCGTGGGCTCGACGAGGAGCGACTAACGGAGGCATGCGGCCAGGGGCCCGAACTATGCAGCGTTTCAAGTCGAAAGAGATTGGCTATCGAGACGTCGCGCCGATCCTCGAACGGGAAGCCTGCGTCCTTTGTTCGCTCCCAAAACGGTTTCAATCGTCCTGTGTTCTTAGCGGGAAGATCGTACGGGTGGATAGGCTTTGTAGTTTTCATATCTGGGCCGTTGCGGGTGGGGCCGAGAGCGATAGAGCGGCCCGTCTTTTCACGCAACTGCTCGATGCGCGGGAGCTCGGCGAGGAGAACGAATCCGAGCGTTGCGACATTTGCGAGCGGATCATGCAAGAGGAATCATTGCGATGCCAGGATTTCGTCCAGCTTCTGGAGGATGATGAATTTCGAAACTGGTTGGTCGGGCAAGGTGCACTTTGCCTTCCGCATGCGGCCCGGCTGCTTCCGCGCTTAAGTGGTCCCGACCGTCAGTTGGTTCTCGCCCTTCTGCGGAAAACCCGCGAAAGGCTGAGGGACGCGTTGGGAGCGATGCTCACCGAAGCCGGGGCAGGCCAGCGCGCACCGGTTCTATTGAGCCGCGTTGCCGAGTTTCTCAAAGGCCGCCGCGGTTTGGGACGGCCTGGGAGCGGAGGTCGGAACCAATCGTCGTGAGCGGGGATTCGCGTCTCGCGTGGAACGCGTCTCGGTTCAGCCCTCCCAGGTAAGTCCAGGTTTGCCGAAATGACCGTAGTTGGTTGTCTTACGGTAGATGGGCCGCAAGAGACCGAGAGTTTCAATGATCGCGGCGGGACGGAAGTCGAATTTGCGCACGAAGTCCGCTGCTGCACGATCATCGCCGGTGCCGAAAGTATCCACGCGGACCGAAAATGGCGTGGCGACACCAATGGCATAGGCAACTTGAATCTCGGCGCGCTCAGCCAGGCCGCTTTTCACCACTTGACGCGCGACATAGCGGCAGAAGTATGCGGCGCTGCGGTCGACTTTGGAGGGATCCTTGCCGCTGAACGCGCCGCCCCCGTGGTGCGCCGCACCTCCGTACGTATCCGCAATGATCTTTCTTCCGGTCACTCCACAGTCCGCCGAGGGCCCGCCTTGCACAAAGCTCCCGGTGGGATTGACCGTAAAGCGAATGTCTTCGCGAAACCAGCGGCCGAGGGCGCGAGGAGCCAGCACATCGCGCACATAGGAGGCAATGGTTTCCTGCTTTACGTCGGGAAGGTGTTGCGTCGAGACCAAGACATCGGTGACTGCGAGTGGTTTGTGGCCGTCATAGAGGACGCATACCTGGGATTTTGCGTCTGGGCAAAGCCAGTCGGGGCTGCCGTCCTTCCGGTCTTCCGCCATGCCGCGGGTGAGCTGATGCGCGAGAAGGATGGGCAGGGGCATGAACTCGGGCGTTTCGAGCGTGGCGTAGCCGAACATAATCCCTTGGTCTCCGGCGCCCTGTTCTCTTTCACTATTCGTCTCGTGATCTACACCCTGTGCAATATCCGGAGACTGCTTGGTCAAAATCGTTAGAACCTTGACGCGGTCTGCATGGAAGGCGAGTGAAGGATGAGTGTAACCAATTTCGCGAATGGCCTTTCGTGTTATGGCGTCATGGTCTAATTCGCACACCGCCGTGATTTCTCCCCCGAGCACCACGGTGTCTTGCTTGCAGAGCACTTCACAAGCGACGCGGGCGTTGGGGTCACAGGTGAGATACGCGTCGAGAATGGAGTCTGCGATATAGTCGCAAACCTTGTCCGGATGACCTTCGGACACGGACTCCGAACTGAAGTGGTACGTGATGCCGCGCGAGCCTGCCGAACGTCGCGTGGCGGACTTTGTCTTTGCTAAAGCAGTCGTCATTGGGGTTCTCCTTGAAGTGTGGATAGGCGTTCGTAGAACAGCGCCGCGGAACGGATTCCTCCGAAGTAGTTGTCGAGGGAGATATGCTCATCCGGGGCATGCGCGTTTTCATCGGGTAGACCGAAGCCCATCAGTACACACGGGATTTTGTACAGGGCGCTGATTTCAGCGACGAACGGAATGGAACCGCCCTCGCGGATGAAGACCGTCTTTTGGCCGAAGCCTTGTTCGAGGGCTGTAGCCGCAGCTTGCACGATCGGGTGTGTGGATGAGGCGATCCACGGCTTTCCCGTGCTGAGAACTGTGAAGCGGCACGAAACCGTGTTGGGCAGAAGCTTGCGAAAGTGCGCTTCCACCATCGTGGCAATTTCGTCCGGGTCTTGATTTGGCACGAGTCGCGTGGAGAATTTGGCGTAGGCCTTGGATGGGATGACCGTCTTGGCACCATCCTGGATATAACCGCCCCAAAGTCCGTTGAGTTCAAACGTGGGCCGACACCAAATTTGCTCGAGGATGGAATACCCTTTCTCTCCGCTGAGGGCTGGCGCGCCTACGTTGTTGCGAAAGTCCGTTTCGTCCCAAGGCAAAGCTCGGAGCGCTTTTCGTTCGGCGGCAGACAGACGTGCGACGTCACGGTAGAATCCGGGAACGGTGACGCGGAAATTCTTGTCGTGAAACTGCGCGAGGGCGCGAGCGAGGATCGTGAGGGGGTTGGGCACGGCGCCGCCGTACAAGCCGGAATGGAGGTCGCGAGCGGGTCCGGTCACTTCGACCTCATAGTAGTTCAACCCGCGTAGCGCGCAGGTGAGCGAAGGCACGCCGGGTGCGAGCATGCTGGTGTCGGAAAGAACAAGGGCGTCGGAGGCCAAGCGAGACTGGTTGTCGCGGACAAACTGCCACAAGCTCTTGCTGCCCACCTCCTCCTCACCCTCGATGAGGATTTTCACGTTCAACGGCAGCCGCCCGTAAAAAGTCTGCAATGCTTCGAGTGCCTTGAGGTGCGTGTGCAGCTGGCCTTTGTCATCGGCTGTACCGCGACCATACAGGTTCCCATCGCGGACCTCGGGTTCAAACGGAGGTGAGGACCAGAGTTCGAGTGGTTCCGCCGGCTGGACGTCGTAGTGACCGTAAACCAAGACTGTGGGTCGGCCGTCCTGACGCGGAGATTCGGCGTAGACCAGTGGGTGTAAGGGGGTCGGAACGACGTCGATGTGCTGCATGCCCGTCGTACGAAGATGGTCGGCGAGCCACTGCGCCGCGTGCTGGACCTCGGGCTGATACTGCGGAACAGTGCTGATGCTCGGGATGCGGAGAAATTCCTTCAGCTCCTCAAGATGTTGTTGCTTGTTCTCGTCGATGAATCCCATCACAGTCATGGTGGCTCCGAGTTGTGAAACGGAAGCACGCCGGGGCGCGGCACATGCACGCGACGGCAATGCCGATTGAAGACGGAGATTTTTCTCAGAGGAAGGAGAACGAGGTGGCAACACTCCCATTGAGAGAAATCTCTCGAATAGGAGTCATTTTCCCCAGGACGGGGCGGTTAACGGTGGAACTCCAACACCGATTCGAAGGTCATTATCCTTCAGGCCCGGCAAACAATCAATGGGTGCGGGAAGAATTGAAGATCGGAGGGCGGAGGTAAGGATACGAAAACTGACCGCAAGGGCAAGTTGACAGCGGAGCGCAAGCTGATAGAATGTGCTCGTAAGGCGAGGGAGTTCGCCTCATAACCGCTGTCCCACCTTAAGCCGGGGCAGATGATGACTCCTGACAAGTGACAAGGGTTCTTGTCGCGGAGTCATGTCATCCACCGGCAAGAATCCTGACAACTGGAACTGGAGTAGCCCATGGAGAGTATGTGGGTCCCGGCTTGCGCCTGGGTTCGGTCAAGGTACACCCCTGTTCTATCAACCGAACTCGTTGGGCTGTCACTGTTGGCGAAGGCCGCAAGCAGACGCGGCTGCGCGGTACTCTTCCTAGTAAGCCCCGCCCGCGACCGTATTCATTTCCTCAGAAACAAACGTCGTCGGGCCGTTGTCGCCGATATCTCCTGGATGGGCGAATTTCAGAGAGAGTCGCTGCACTCTCTAGGAGGTGCGGATTGGTGACGAGCGAATCGGTCATCACAGGCAGAGGAGAGGTGCTCGGTGCCTCCGAAGAAATCCGAGTGGAGATGCACGTCCTTGCGGGCTTGGTCGCGGAGCCTGTTTTTCTTGTCCGGGCAATCGACGAAGGCTTCGATGTGGCGCTATTCCGCTCCGGGCCTGCGAAACGTGTGGCCTCGTTACTGATGGAACTCCGAGAAGACGGAGTGCACAGTGCGGACTTGTTGTTGGTGAGAAGCCGTTTGGACGAGCGGGGCCAACTCTCACCGCAGACTGTGCTTTACCTCGAAGAACTGTCGCGTGTGCCTTCCCAATCCTGGGATCGCTTGCTTTCTTATATCGAACTCTTGCGCGAAAGAGCAGGGCGGCAGCTGTTGGGTGGCCTAGCCAAGGAAATGGAGGTTTTTTCTGAGGGCACGGACGGGAAGCGGCTCTCGGTGATGGATTATTCCGAACAATGCATTCAGCGGTTGATGAACTTGCAGCGGTCGAGAGCGAGGAAACGACTCGTTCCTTTGAACGAATCGGTGCGCGAAGTGATGACGGAACCAAAGACTGAAATCAAGCCGGAACGGCCTCTCTTGGGTTACTCTCTGGCGCCTTTCGTGCGATTGGAACATGCCCTAGCTGGATTGAGGCGTGGCTTCTATTACGGACTCGCGGGGGCACCGAGGCGGGGCAAAACGAACTTTGCCTTGCATTTGGCATCTCAGGTTGCCGCCAATCATGGGATCCCTGTTCTTTTTTATTCCTGGGAGCAGACTCGTCGCGTGTTGAGTGCACGGCTCATCGGCAAGGAATCGGGCGTCAATCCGACTGAAATGCTGACGGGAGAACTACGAGGAGACGTCGCGGCAGGTGACCGTCTTGCGAAGGGGCTTGTCAAGGTCCAGAGGTACGGGCGATGTCTGTTTATTCTTGAGGGTTCACGACAGGATACGGTGGAACGGATTCGTGCGATGGCCTACAACCTCATGCACGATTTCCGCACTGACGCCGTAGCGATCTTCCTCGACTATTTGCAAAAGGTTCCCCTGTCGACGCCCGTGGCCGACCCGCGAGCGCGAGTGGATGATATTTCGACGGGTCTTGCGGACCTCAGTCTCGAACTGAATTGCCCGGTCGTGGTGATTTCGGCGATCGACAAAGAAGGGTGCCGCCTGGATGACGAGCCCGCCGGGGATGCGGATCTCGACGAACTCTTGGATCGGCCACGCCCGACCATGCACCACTGCACGGGCGGCGGAGATATCGAGTACGACCTCGACGTAGCACTGGTTCTTTCGAAAGACTGGGCGGGAACACAACAACTGGCGGAACTGATGCAATCGCGCTCGCGCGAGCTTCCCGGCGCGACCCCCAAGATTGACCTATTGAATCTTCATATCGACAAGAACCGAGACGCGCCGCAGGAGGTCAGCCAGGCCATTCAGTATGCGTTTTTCGTGCACGAAAACCGGTTTGTCGAAATCGATTTCAAGCGAGAGGAAGAACGCCAAGCAAGTTTCCATGGCTTTGCCAGGGCGCAACAGATTTTCGACTTCCTAGTAAATCAGGGGCATTTGAGCGTGGCGCTCTCGGCTGGACCTCGCGGGAGCAGCGAAGAAAGAAACGGCTTTGGTGAAAGCACGGCGAGGGAGTCGTGAGAATCGTGATTGCTTCAGACTTACATGGAAATCAGGAGGCGCTGGCCGTGCTCCCGCGGGAGTACGACGAACTCTGGATTCTTGGTGACTTGGTGAATTTCGGCCCGGACCCCGGAAAAGTGGTGGAGTTCGTGCGGGAGCGGGCGGTTCGCGTGGTGCGCGGAAACCACGATCATGCGGCAGGCTACGGGGAGAGCCCGCGATGCTATGGGCGGTTCCAGGAGTTAGCGGAAGCCACTGGCAAGGCGACCGAGCAACAACTCTCGGAGACCGACCGGAGATATCTGCGCGGCTTGCCGCTGCAGATTCACGTGCAAAAGAACCAGACGCAGTTCTGGTTGTGTCATGCAACACCTTCCGATCCGTTATACGGCTATGCCCCGCCAAGATCGGACGTCTGGGGGGAGGAATGCTGCCTTCCTCCCGCGGACATTCTCTTGGTGGGCCACACGCACGGGCAGTTTATGAGAAAGATTGGCGACTGTCTGGTTGTGAATCCGGGAAGCCTCGGACTGCCCAACAACCGGAGTTCCCTGGCCTGTTTTGCCGTGTGGGAGGACGGAATCATGAGTCTCCGTTCGACGCTGTATGACGTCGAGACGACTGTGGGCAAGGTGCAGGCCATGCCCGTTTCGCTCGACGTGCAGGTCGACTTGGTCACGTTGCTGCGCACGGGACAAGTCGCAGACGTGAACCTGCGGCGCACCGAGGGGGTTTATTCGAGAGGTTAGCGATGGGGAACGGGATAGCCAGTCGGAATGGGGAGCAAAGCGGAGCGGGTCGCAGACCGCGCGGCTCCGCGAGCACGCCGAGGATTGCTCTGATTTCCGACATTCACGGAAATTTCGAGGCGCTCAAGGCATTGCCTCGGGACTACGACGAGCTGTGGGTGTTGGGCGATCTGGTGAATTACGGACCGCAACCGGCCGAAGTGATCGAGTTTGTGAGCAAGAACGCAAGCGTGGTGGTCCGCGGAAACCACGACGATGCGGTGGCTTTTGACCGCGACCCGCGTTGTTCTTTGGCCTTTCGGGAGGCCGCGGAAGAAACGCGACGGTTCACGGCTTCGGTTCTGAAGAACGAGCACAAGGATTACCTCGCGGACCTGCCTCACTATCGCTGGGTGCGCCGCGGGCGGTGGACATTCTACAACTGCCACGCGGTGCCCTCCGATCCCCTGCATGCGTACTGTGGCGAGGACCACAGAGCGAGGTGGCGGAAGGAACTTGCTACCGCAGGCAGCGATTTTCTCTGTGTCGGTCATACGCATCTTCGATTCGTGATTCACGAGGGAGGCCAGTTCGTCGTGAATCCCGGAAGTATCGGGCAGCCCAAGTCCGGCTCGCCTGAGGCGTCGTATGCGATTTGGGAGAACGGCCTCATCACATTGCGCAAATACGAATATCCAGTTGAAAAAACCGTGGCGCGGATCCGGGCGATGCCGGTCAGTGCGTCCACCCAAGAATTTCTGGCCAAAGTGATCCGGACAGGAACCATGGCCATGACGGAGAGAGAGGCGAAACATGTCGAAGATCATTCATCTTGATGCATTCGAAATCCTGGACTCCAGAGGCAATCCCACTATCCAGGTTGCGGCGGCGCTCGATGGTGGCGCTGTCGGGGTGGCGAAAATCCCATCGGGCGCGTCGACTGGAAAGCGCGAAGCAGTGGAACTGCGTGACGGAGACAAAAAGCGATACGGCGGAAAAGGCGTACTGAAAGCTGTCAACAACGTCAAAGAGATCATCGCTCCGGCTCTGCGGGGGCAGGTCTTCACCGAGCAGAGTCTGTTGGATCGCGTCTTGATCGAACTGGATGGCACGCCGAATAAGGCAAGACTGGGCGCCAACGCGATTTTGGGCGTGTCCCTTGCGTTTGCGAGAGCGAGGGCCCAGAAACGAGGTCTGCCGCTCTACCAGCACCTCGAGAAGCGCGACGAATACGTCCTACCTCTTCCGCAGATGAACGTCCTAAACGGCGGAAAGCACGCGGACAACAACGTGGATTTCCAGGAGTTCATGCTGGCTCCGGTGGGCGCGTCTTCTTTCGCCGAAGCCGTGCGCATGACGGCGGAGACGTTTCAGGCCCTCAAAGAACTCTTACACAAGGCTGGCTACTCAACGTCTGTAGGAGATGAGGGGGGCTTTGCTCCAGAGTTGCGGTCGAACGAAGAGGCGATGGAGCTCTTGCTCCAAGCCATCGAAAAGGCCGGGTACAAGGCAGGTTCCCAGGTCGCTATTCATCTCGACCCCGCGGCCAGCGAGTTCTACGAGGACGGCGGTTATGTGTTCCATAAGTCGAACGGCGAATGCAAGAGTTCCGACGAGATGGTCGAGTTGTGGGCCGACTGGATTGAGAAATATCCGGCAATCTTGTCGCTCGAGGACGGTCTGGCCGAAGACGACTGGAGCGGATGGCAAAAGCTGACCGCCAAATTGGGGAAGAAAGTGCAGCTCGTGGGCGACGACATCTTCGTCACGAACACGAGCATTTTCCGAGAAGGCATTTCGAAGAAGATTGCGAACTCGATCCTCATCAAGTTGAATCAGATCGGGACGCTCACCGAGACGATTGCCTGCATGGATCTCGCAAAAGAACACGGATACACGTGCGTGATCTCGCATCGTTCCGGAGAAACGGACGACACAACCATTGCCGACCTGACGGTGGCGACGGGTGCCGGCCAGATCAAGACGGGTTCCGTCTGCCGCGGCGAGCGAGTGGCGAAGTACAACCGGCTGATCGAGATCGAGAGGGAACTAGGTTCGCATGCGGTTTATGCGGGCCGGGCTGCCTATCAGAGTAGAGCCGCGCACGCCGAGGCGCGGTGAGGTGTTGTTTCGAACCATGGACTCACGCGTGCCGACAACGGGAAGAGAGTACACGGACGAAGAAATCCGCTCGTTTGTGGAGGACTTGGAGTCTCTGCCGGGCGGGGATTTGACGGTGGCCTTGCTGGTAGGTTGTGGCCAACGCGCCGTCGCACCCTTGCGTGACTTCTTGTTGAACGGCAAGCCGCGCGGCGTATTTCAGCCGAGGCAGCACGCGGTGGAAGCGCTCGGACAATTGGAGGCGAAAGAAGTGTTGATGGAATACCTGTTTCGCCGACAAGTGATTCCGGATGCGATCGTGCGCTTCGGCGAAGAGGCCGTTGAAAGCACAGCGGCGCGGGAGTTGGCACGCTGGCACACCGAGGAGGTGTTTCAGTTTCTGCTGGAGCTCGGCAAGAAACGAATGCTGCCTGGGGTCGTGGACGCCATTGGCGAATTCGATCGACCGGAAGCAATCGCGGTGTTGTTAAAGGCTTTGGAAGACGATGTTTGCCGGCCGATCGCCGAAGAAGCAGTGCGGCGAATCGCGGCGCGAACGAAGCCGCAACTCTTCCGCGCGGCCCGAGCCGAGTCGAAGGGCCTTGAGGAGAAGCCTTCCGAACTGCAAAAACGCCGCTCGGTGGTGCGCATCTTGTCCGAACTAGAGTTCAGCGAAGCGGAGTGGGGCGAACTCCGGCCATTGCTTGAAGACCGGGACGAGGAAATTGCGATGATGGTCGCGGAAATCGCTGTGGACTGGGCATCCGCGAAGGAGAAAGAAACGGCGGCGCGATCGCTCGTCGACTATCTCGGAAGGGCGCACTGGTTCATGCAGATTCGGATTCAAGACTGTTTCTGCCGGAATTATCCGCAAGTCCGGGAAGTCCTCGAAAAGGCGAGTGCGCAGCGCCGCAGGCATGTCCAGGGAAATCCCCTCGCCGATCCAGTCTTTCGGATGCTGGAACGCGTGCAATCGAAGGCGGAGAAATTCCAGCGGAGGGAGAACGCCTCGGCATGACCCAGAGCGACGCCAAGCGAATTTCGTTTGCCGCGACGGCGAGAAGCGATGCCCGCGAAGACCTCGCGACCTACGAGCAGCATACGCACGAGATTGCCCAGATTCTGCGCGAAATCAAGAGTGCTGCCTATTCTTCCAAGAATGAGGACCTCGAACGTGCCGTATCGGATGTGACCAACAAACTGGCGAGCGAACGGTTCTATCTCACCGTGGTGGGACAGTTCAGTCGGGGGAAAAGCACGCTGATGAACGCGATTCTCGGCAAGGACTACTTGCCTTCGGGAATCGTGCCGACCACGTCCGCGATTACGGCAGTGAGCTACGGAAGCCGGGAGAAGGTGGTGCTGCGCAGGCCCCACAGCAACCTCACCAGTGAGATTCGCGTTGAGCAACTTGCTGATTTTGTGACCGAAAAGATCAACCCCGGAAATCGGGATCGGATCGAGATGGCCGAGGTGCAGGTTCCCGTGGAGATCCTGCAGCGCGGGTTTTTCCTCGTGGATACTCCGGGATTGGGTTCCGCGGTTCAGGAAAACACGGCGACCACTCTCGAGTTCTTGCCGAGCGCGGACGCGATCGTGTTTGTGACCAGTTGTGACGCGCCCCTGACATCCACTGAACTCGGCTATCTCAGAGAGTGTAGGTCCTCGGTTCGGCAGTTATTTCTGGTGGTCAACAAAATGGACCTCGTTCCGGACGCGGATCGGACCACGGTTGTCGGATTTGTGGAATCGACGATTCGGGAGGAACTTGGGGGTGCCGCGGTGCGTGTATACCGTGTGTCCGCCAGAGACGCGCTAGCGGCCCGCGTCGCCGGAGACCAAGCGAAGCTCGAACGTAGTGGCCTGCTAGAACTCGAAGCGGAGATAGTTGCCTACCTCACGGAGCACAAACAGCGGGATTTCCTTTTGCAGATTTTGAACCGAGCGGCAGACCTGCTGGTGGGAACGGACCTGCAAGAGAGGCACGCGTTGCTGGCGCGCCTTCAGTCTCTTCGAAACGCCCTACACCCCGGGCCGGAGATACTGGAAGCGGGACGGGGCCGCCCCCGTCCCGCGCTCCAGCCAGCCAAGCTAAGCGGCTCGATTGTGCGGGTCAGCTGCGTGGTTTGTGACTGCGTAATCGATGCGATGCTGGATTTTCTCCGAAGCTACCAATACGACCTCTACGTTTCGGCCGAGGTGCAGCGCACGCACGCCGAAGCCGGGGGCTTTTGCCCCATGCATACCTGGCAGTATGCGAACCTGGCGTCGCCGCAGGGCATTTGCAGCGCCTACCCGCAGGTAGTGTTCCGGTTTAGCGAGGATCTACGCGATCTCGCCGAAGGACGCGCTCCGCGACACGCGACCGATGGAGTCGCGGGACCACCGTTGCCCGCGGATGAGAGTTGTCCGGCCTGTCGGAGGGCGAGCGAAGCCGCCAGGGAGGCGGTGGCGAACGTAGCGAATCGTCTGGAAGCGGAGCCAGGAGGAAGCGTGGGACAAAGGCAGCGTCTATGCCTGACGCATTTGGAGGAGGTGCTGCTGCGACTCCGGAATGGTTCGGTCGCGAAGCAACTGCTTCTGCGGGAGAGCGAGGTTTTCCGTCGCGTTGCGGAGAACCTTCAACGGTACGCGCTGAAACATGAAGGCCGGCGCAGCGACCTGATTACAGAGGAGGAATGGCAAGCACCGAATCAGGCGCTCACGCTTCTTGCGGGACACCGCAACGTGCAGCCTCGATTTGGTAAGGGGTAGGCCGACACATGATGGAAGGAACCATGAGTTCTGGGGACTACAATTCGCCGTCGGTCCTGAACGAATATCAGGCGCGCAACTTGTCAGTAACCTGTCGGTACATCGACAAGACGCTCGGCGAGATGGAACAGGTCTTGAATGCCGCGGCGTCGAAGGCCGCGTTCCCGAAATTCGTGGGGGATGTTTCTCCAGCCCAGCAACGGACGCTCGAGGATTACTTCGCTCGAATTCGCGCTCAGCTGGCGAGGGTGCTGGACGGCCAGGGAATTCCCCGCCCCGAAGCGACGATACCTGCATCGCGAGCCTTATATACGGGTCTTCTGACCATCGAAATCGCTTTGGAAGAGTTGGGTCCTTCCTACATGCGCGGCTACGGCGAAGTATCGCCTGAGTTGGTGACGGAGCTCGAAGGAATTTGCGGGGAGTTACGAGGGTTAGTGGCCCGCGTCAATCAATTCCTCTTTGAGGATGCGGGCCAGGGACTCGAGAAGCGTTTGGCGAGGCTCGAAAGCACCTCCTCGGAGTTCGAACTTCTCGCGAAGATCGAACGCGTCGTCCGGGAACGGGGACTCGTAGAGTTTCGAAGCACGATCGCAGGGATCACGGATCGATTGGAGGATCAGAGCTTGGAAATCGCCGTCTTTGGCCGGGTGAGCTCGGGCAAGTCTTCATTGCTCAACGCCATTCTCGGAGAGGAGATTCTGCCGGTTGGTGTCACGCCGATCACCGCAGTGCCGACTCGGATTCGCTACAACGACGCCCCATTGCTGAGTGTCTGGTACGCCGGGCGCCTTCCGGAGACTCTCGAGATCCGGCGACTCGCAGAATTTGCCAGCGAGCACGGCAACCCGAATAACGAGAAGCGCGTGACACGCATGGTCGTACATCTACCCTCAGCGCGGCTGCGCGAAGGCGTCACGCTTGTGGATACCCCTGGACTCGGGTCGCTCGCGACGACGGGAGCCTCGGAAACACTGGCCTACCTTCCCAACTGCGACCTGGGTGTGGTGTTGATTGATGCCGGTTCAACTATCACGCACGGGGACTTGGAAACCATTCAAGCCCTTTACCGGGCTGGGATTCCCGTTCAAGTGTTGCTGAGCAAAGCAGACCTGCTCTCCCCCGAGGACCGCGAGCGCATGCTGGCCTACATCAAGAAAAGTATCGCCGAGCAATACCGGATCGATTTGTCGGTCCATCCGGTCAGCGCCGTGCCCGAACACCGTCAGATGCTCGAAGGGTGGTTTAAAACGGAGATCTTGCCGTTGTATGAGAGCTGTCGAGAGCTGAAGGCGGCGTCGGTGCGACGGAAGGTGGGTGCACTGCGTGATGCGGTGGTCGCCGCGCTCGCCATGCAGGTGCGGCGAAGCAAGGGGGTTTCGAGTGGCGAGCGCGAGCGGTTGCGCGAAGTCGAAGCCAATCTGCGAAAGGCGACAGGAAAAATGTCCGAGACAAGAAACCATCTCGAGCGTGAGATCCGTTTGCTCGAAGGCGCTAGTGGCTTGCTGCTTGAACGCGCGGCGCAGCGCCTAGCCGAAAAATGGGCGAGTAACTCCGACAGCGACGCGGCCGCCCGGGACCTAGTGGTCTTTGAGAGCATCATCTCGGACATCCACCAACAGGCGACTCTGTATCGCAAAGAGATGGAAATCGTGGCGCGCGACGCGCACGCCGAGCTGGAGAAAGCCGCGAAGGTGTTGGGACTCCCGGCGAGCCCCACGGTTGACGATTTCACCTCGGTCATCCGCGCGATGCCGGTCTTCGACTTCGCCGTGGCACGCAATCTGCCGACATCGCCTCCCTCGCTGATGCGCCTGTTGGGGAAGGCGGGCTTGCGCGCGAGTGCCAGGCGGCTCGTGAACACCCGGCTCGAAAAACCTCTGGCGGAGACTTTGTTCGTCTACTCCGGCGTGCTGCGGGAATGGACAACCTCGGTATTGCAGGTCATCGAAAAACAGTTTGCGGCTTCGGCGGATGGCTATCGAGCCCAAGCCGGACGCGCTCAAAGTACAGCGACGCTCGGCGACACCGAGGCGGGCGTGCTTCTCGGCGATTTACGCGAATTGGGGGGAGGCTCTCCCGTGCTGGACGTTTCGGTAGGATCTTCGGGCTGAACCGTGGTGCATGGAATGGTAGCGACACACAACGATACGAGCAGAGAGAGGTGCGATGGTCAAGTATCTGGTAGTGGGGCTCGGAGGCTTTCTGGGCGCAATCGCAAGGTTCTGGCTGGGAGGATACGTGAGTTCGAAGATGGGCAGCCGGTTTCCGTACGGAACGTTTCTCATCAACTGCTCCGGTTCCTTTCTGATCGGCTTTATCCTCACTCTCCTTGCCGAGAGAACACATTGGAGCCCGAACTGGCGGTATCTGATTCCGATCGGATTCATCGGCGCATATACGACCTTTTCGACATTCGAGTACGAAACGTTTCGAGTCATCCAAGATGGTGAGTTTCTGATCGCATTCCTCAACGTCGTTCTCAGTTTGTTCGTGGGATTTGTTTCGGTTTGGCTTGGGGTTATTGTCGGGAGGTTAAACGCATGAGTGGAGCAAAAGCAATACGAACCGTAGCGATGTCCGAGGCAGCAGCGCACGGCGCCTGTGCCATTTGTACTCTTCTTCGCCATTACCAAACGCAACTCGTCGAGGTAACTGGCTTGCCCACCGTTACATGTCTCTGCAACCACCATGCATGGCTGCTGGCAAGGTCGGCACCTGCAGCTCTGGCAGGCCAAATCTACGCGCAGGTTCTGGAGGCCCAGCGCAAGCCAGAACCGGGGAAGGAGCATGTGTGTGCGTTTTGTGTGGAGTTGCGTCGCGAAGAGAAAGTGAGGCTCGATGAGCTCGTGCAACGGATGAGGGTACCCGCGTTCGCACAATGGATGAGACGGAGCGGCACGCTGTGCCTGTGGCACGCGGATCGCTTGTCGAATCGTTTACCGGAAGCGCGACCCATCGTCGACGAGATTCTTGCGCGAACGATCGAGGAGTTGAAAGAAGATCTCAGAAAATGTGTGGCGAACTCGGACCGAGAACAACACAGCATTGGGGGAGGGGTGCTCGGCCGAGTTGCGGAGTATCTTGTTTGTCAGCGAGGGATTCCTGGAGAGGAGGCACCATGCTGAAAGCCGGACCAGCAAAGAAAGTCGTCATTTATGTCGGGGAGGACCACCAGTATCACGGCCATTCGCTCTATACTGCGATTCTCGATTACCTGTTCTATCACAAGGTCTCGGGCGCGAATGTGGTTCGCGGGATGGCGGGTTTTGGGGCCGACCACCATTTGCATAGCACGCGTATCCTGCGATTAACCGAGAACCTGCCCATCAAGATTGAGTTCATTGAAACCCCGGAAAAGGTCGAAGAGCTGTTGCCGAAACTGCACGAAATGGCCGGAACGGGACTGATCGAGGTGCAGGACACCAATATCGTAAAGCCCGCCGAGGTTGCGAGGAAGTCGGAATTTCGCGGGGAACAATCACCTGCACTCCGCAGTGAGAGCAAGGCCAAGCTCATGCGCATCTATGTGGGGGAGAACGATAAATGGCATGAGAAAGCGCTCTACAAGGCGATTGTGGAGTGTTTGCGATCGAACGACATCGCGGGCGTGACCGTGTACAGGGGCATCCTCGGGTATGGGGCAAACCGTCGCATGCACAAAGGGTCGGCGCTGAGCCTGTCCCACGATTACCCGATCATGTTGTCGGTCGTAGACACGGAAGAAAAACTGCGAAAACTGACCCCTGTGCTCGACGAAATGGTGCAGCAGGGTCTCGTCGTCTTGTCGGACGTGGACATCATCAAGTACACGCACAACTACGTCGCCGAGGAACGAAGAAAGGAGGCGCGGTCATGAAGCTTGAGGGAAAGGCGAAAATGCTGCGCATTTACTTCGGGGAGGACGACAAGTGGCACGGACAGTCTCTCTATAAAGCCATCGTCGAACGGTGCCGGCAGATGGATATTGCCGGAGCGACGGTATACCGGGGAATCGAAGGTTACGGGGCGAGCACGATCATTCGGCGGGCCCATGTGTTCTCAGCTTCGAAGGATGCGCCCATCATGGTCACCATCGTAGATGCCGAAGAGAAGATTCGCGAACTAATTCCTGTACTGGACGAAATGGTAGATGAAGGACTGATCGCGATGTCGAATGTGGAAGTCATCAAGTACGTGCACCAGAACGCGGCACGCTCTTGAGGTGAGGAATGGGCGCATCGGGTTCCACGCTGGCGTTCGCTCCGGAGACGGGAATGTTTGTCGGCCGTCATTCGGAACTCGTGCGCCTGCAGGAGGCGATGCGCAAACGCGAGAGCTTGCTCGTTTGGGGTGCGGCGGATGCCGGCAAGAGCACCTTGGTGACACACGCCATTTCGCAAATGCCCGAAAGAATGGTGCGGAGCTGTATTCGTGGTATCGGCAATAGCAGCCCGCAGGATATCCTGCGGAGCATCGCACACGGATTCGCGGAAGATCCGCTGTTCAAGTCGAAATTTCGCGCAGACACAGGGTATGGGGCGTCGTTTTCGCATTGGGTACGACAACAATCGAGCCTGCGCCTGCGTGGGCTGCTGTACCGCGCCGCGGGTCAAGGGGAGTACTGGATTTTCCTCGAAGACCTCGCCCCGATGACGCATATGTTGACGCGTATTGTGAAGGAATTGATGTTGAATCAAGAGACGCCCGTGTACGCAATCGCCCGCGGATGGACCTATGAAGAGCTTGGACATGGGTCGCAGTTGTACTGGAACGATGGGCAAAGATTGGCGGTGGGTGGCTTGCCGCTTGCTGCGGCGAAAGAACTGGTGGAGTGGTGCATCCGGAGGTTCGGTCTTGCGCAGTTCGATCTGGAGGGCTTTCGAGAGGACATCCTGCAGTTCAGCGGGATGTTGCCCGGGGCTATCTTGCGCATGTGTGCCGCCGCCTCCGACAGCCGCTATCGGTTCGAAGGACGAATCAAAACGAAATTGTTGCACGTGGACTATCTGATGAAACACTGCCGCGGGAACGGGCAACTGGGACTCCCTTCAGGGAGGGTGATGCCAGAAATACGGTAGTGCAGGAATACGTGCGATGAGGGTGGAGACTTCTATGGACCTTCCTGCTGAGAACAGCGTCGAACGTGCGAGGCCTTCCGAGTGGACGAAGGCAACCGTCTTGGCGGGTGAAGCGCCGGATGTAGCCGGAAAGCTGGCCCGTTTGGCAGAGTTGGCAAAGGAGTTCAGTTCGGATCGTGTAGGCGAAGAGGCCGCAAGCCTGGGGGATCGGCTCCGGGAAGGCCGCTTCTATGTCGCGTGCATCGGCCAATTCAAGCGCGGGAAGTCCACGCTGTTGAACGCTCTGGTCGGAGACAACGTATTGCCGACGGGCGTGGTGCCGATCACCACCGTTCCCACGGTGATTCGTTTCGGCGAGACACGCAGGGCGCGCGTTCGGTTCGAGGGAGGCACATGGACGTTCGTCGCTCCCGAAGAGCTCATGGAGTATGTCTCCGAGGAACACAACCCCGAAAACGCCAAGGGCGTGGCTGGTGTGGAGGTGTTCGTTCCGAGTGCTCTCCTGGCCGAGGGCATGTGTTTTGTGGATACCCCGGGGTTAGGCTCGATTTTTGCGGGCAACACGGCGGCCACGCAGGCGTTTGTGCCGCATATCGATGCGGCGATCATTGTCGTAGGAGCGGACCCGCCGATTGCCGGGGAAGAATTGGCGCTGGTCGCAAATGTGGGAAAGCAAATTCGCCACCTGCTGGTCGTGCTCAATAAGGCCGATCGTACGTCGGAGGAGGAGCGGCGCGTTGCGGTGCCCTTCACACGAAAGGTGCTAGAAAAGCGATTAGGGCGGCCAGTTGGGCCGATCTTCGAAATCAGCGCATTTCAGCGAATGGAGCGCAAGGAGGCCAACTGGGATTGGGACGCGCTTCTCGCCGCACTGCAACAGCTCGTCGAGCAGTCGGGGCGAACCCTGGTTCGTTCTGCCGGGGAACGAGGACTGCGTCGGCTTGGTGAAGAGATGCTCTCGATTACCCTCGAAGAGCGCGAAGCGCTGCTGCGCCCGATTGAAGAGTCGGAGCGACGCATTGCCGCGATGCGAGAGACGATCACGGAGACGGAACGGTCCCTGCGAGAAATCAGCTACCTGTTCATGGCTGAAAAACACCGTCTGTCCGACTTGTTCCTGGAGCGGAGGAAAGGGTTCTTGGGAGAGATTCACAGGGCGGCACGGAATGAAGCCGAAGAGGCCATGCTGGCGCTGCCCCGGCGTTACGGCCCGGAATTCCGCCGCGAAGCGATGCATGCGGCGCAAGAGATTGCCGCGGAACGCGTGCTTCCCTGGCTCGCCCAGGAACAGGCCCGGGCGGAAGACGAATATCGCAACGTAGCTGGGCGGTTTGTGCAGATCGGGAATGACTTTTTGCAGAAACTCGCGGAATCGCGAATTCCGGAGCTCTCGCGCATGCCGAATGCGTTGAACTCCGAGAAAGGATTCCGGGCAGTTTCGCACTTCCAGTTCGAAGGGCTGATCAATGTGGCGCGGCCTGCGTCTCCGCTCCGCTATTTGGGAGACGCCATCCTAGGCCTGGTGCGCGCGTTTTCCGTCATCCAGAAGGACGCGATCGAGTTCCTGGAGTACTTGCTGGAGATGAACAGCACGCGCGTGCAGTCGGATTTGATGGACCGCGTGGAGGAAAGCCAAGGCCAACTAGAGGCCGAGATCCGCAAACTGCTGCACGAAGTCACGCGCATTGCGACGAGTGCTCTTGAACATGCACGGGAGGCGCGAAGTCGCGGTGAATCGGCGGTCGAAGAAAAACTGGCGCGCATTGCCGTCGTCGAGAAGGAGATTCGAGCACTCACGGCCGGCGTAACCTCGTGAGGTTGCGATTGACGCGCGGGTCCGTTTTGCTAAAATAAAGGATGGCGACGGAGTTCGCCAGTAACTGCTGTCCCACCTTAAGCCGGGACAGATGATGACTCCTGACACGTAGGAAGACCAGTGTCGCGGAGTCGTATCCTTCCGGCGCTCGCCTTCCTGCGAAAACTCAAAGTACGGGGTACATCATGGAGAATGTCTGGGTGCTGGCAGCCGTGTGGGTGGGTCTCGCCTCGCTGCTCGCCCTTTGGTTCAA
>DATJWZ010000758.1:0-2234 GCA_035500795.1 Candidatus Eiseniibacteriota bacterium
GTCTGGGTCATGCGCAGAACTCATCCCGATGTGAACCGCCCCTTCCGCACTCCCTGGGTGCCAGCCGTCCCAATTCTTGCGATTTTGTTTTCCGGCTCGTTGATCGTCACACTGCCCACGGCGACTCAGGTCCGCCTGATCGTGTGGCTCATCATCGGCCTGTTCATTTATTTCTTCTACGGACGCAAGCACAGCAAAGTGCAAAGCCGCCTCAACGACACGCGAACGCCGTAGCGATCGATGGGAGATTGAAAAGGAAAGGTCTCAGCGGTGAGCCGTTGCGATGTCTGCCCCGAGGGCCTTCGCAGTTCTCTCAGCGACTGTCGCCAAGGATGATCGTGATGGCAATGTTTCGGAACGACCCGCCATCGATCTGGTAGGCACTTATGCCCGCCCCGCAAACTCACGGTTCTCCGTGGACACTTTCACCTTTTCTCCCTCTTTGATGAAAAGGGGAACCCGGATTTCCAGGCCCGTCTCCAGTCGGGCAGTCTTGGTTCCGCCGCCTGACGAGTCGCCTCGAACCGCAGGTTCCGTGTAGGCAACGTCCAGCTCAACGAATATTGGCAGCTCTAAACCAATCGGATTGCCGTTGTATTTGCGCAGTTCAATCAACGCGCCTTCGATTAGGAAGTCCAATGCGTCTCCGACCATCTGCCCGTTAAGAGTGAGTGTCTCGTAGCTTTCTTGGTCCAGAAAATGAGAACCATCGCCATCGCTATATAGATAAGAAGCCTGTACGGACTGCAAGTCCGGTTCCTTGAATTTGTCGCTTGCCTTGAAGGTCTTCTCAAAGACAGCGTTCGTGAGGAGGTTGCGCATCTTCAGGCGTACTAGAGTCTGGCCGCCGCGAGCGGTAGGTGTGTTGACGTCCGCTTCCAGACAGCAGAAAGGAGTGTTTTCAAACTCAAACAATGTCTTTCGTTTGACATCAATCGCATCAATGAGCGCGGCCATGAAGTCCTCAAGCAGCTGGGGACCGAAAGTGCAGCCCACGGTGATCCCAACTTCCTTCCAGTATAGAGTCGAGTACTCCTCGGATGAGGAGGTTTAGCGCTGACTCGAATCCCTCGATGATCATTCCCCATTCCCATTTCCAGATGTAAGCTGATGGCTGACACTGACATCTCCCATGAGGTAGGCCGGGTACGGTTCAGATCAGGGCTGGTCAACAGAAGCCGAGACCTACCAGTTCCATACGCATCCGCATGATGAGCCGCCTGCCGATAATAGGAGCGTTGTCGGCCTCCCTTCCTGTTGTTTCAATCACAGTCTTCAACACTGGTTCGCCCGGGTACGCCTCTTGTCCCGGCCTTGGAAAGGTCCTCCATTTGCTTTGACAGCGCCACGACGCACACGGCAGCTCGCATACTGTCGCTCACAAGATCCTTGTTCATCGACTCATGAGACCAAGGCTCCTTGTCTGACGACTTTGAAAATTGGGTGCCATAAACTTGAGGCTGCCAAATCGACCGAAGATAACGGTCCATGGTTGCGGCGCTGAGCCATCGCGCATCCTTGCTGCCTTTGCTAATCGCAGTTACCGCCAGGAGATGAGCAAGAAGATAGTCATCTGGAGTCTGACCATGCTGATAGATCATTCCGGCATGGAAATAGTCTGTAGCCGATTGGACCTTTCCTTCTTGCAGCAGTTCCTTCAATCGCGCCCGACGCTCCGTGTCATGTCGATAGAGCGCCCTCCAATCAACGTTGGCGCCTTCGCGCTCGGACTGATCCAGCTTGTACATCTGGCTTAGCTCCAGATTGTCAGAGGCGCCTCTCGTAACTGAGGTTTGGAACGTCAGGACTACTGTGAATGCAAGGACCATCAGAGTCGAGCGCAAATCTCACCTCCGCGTGAAGTACCCCAGTATAAGGGGCGGATGAATCCGAGAGTTACTGTCAGCTCCCTACTCTCAATCGCCCTGCACCACCGCAGGCCTTTCAATAATCACCCCGCATTCCCTCCTCCAGATGTAAGCTGACAGCTGAAAGCTGACGGATCACATGCCCGCCCTCCGCCACCTCCGCAAAATCGGCGCGCTTCTCGTGCTGGTCATGGCGATCGGCACCGCTGGATATCACTACATCGAAGGCTGGCCCTGGTTCGACGGCTTCTACATGGTGATCACCACGCTGACCACCATCGGCTATCAGGAAGTGCATCCGCTCTCGCACGCCGGACGCGTCTTCAACGTCTTCATCATTGTTGTCGGAGTTTCTTTACTGCTGTT
>DATJWZ010000759.1:0-11755 GCA_035500795.1 Candidatus Eiseniibacteriota bacterium
CTCATGCGCAACTTCCGCGCCCGATCCCATCATGACGATCACGCGCTCGGCGTCCGGCGCGCCAGTGTAATCAAACAACTTGTACTGGCGTCCCACAACCTCGGCGAACTTGTTCATCGCCGCCTGTACCTTCGCAGGAGCATCGTCGTAATACTTATTTGCGGCTTCGCGGATCTGGAAGAACACGTCGGGATTCTGCGCCGTCCCGCGCAGTACCGGATGGTCCGGCGACAGCGCCCGCTGCCGATGTTCAATCACGCGATCCATGTTGATCATGGCCCGAATGTCGTCATCGTTCAGCATTTCAATCTTGTTTACTTCGTGTGACGTACGGAATCCGTCAAAGAAATGCAGGAAGGGAATTCGCGTCTCGAGCGATGCCGAATGCGCGATCAGCGCAAGGTCCATCGCTTCCTGAACAGAGTTCGAACAGAGCATCGCCCATCCGGTGGTGCGGCAGAACATGACGTCCGAGTGATCACCAAAAATCGAAAGCGCGTGCGTCGCGATAGTCCGAGCAGAAACGTGAAACGCCGTCGGCGTGAGTTCGCCCGCAATCTTGTTCATATTTGGGATCATCAATAGCAATCCCTGAGAAGCCGTGAAAGTGGTGGAGAGCGATCCGGTCTGGAGAGCGCCGTGTACCGCGCCAGCCGCTCCGCCCTCACTTTGCATCTCAACCACATGCGGTACGCTGCCCCAGGCATTGGGGACGTTCTCGCTGGCCCACTGATCGGCCCACTCGCCCATCGGCGACGAAGGAGTAATGGGGTAAATCGCGATGACTTCATTTACCCGATAAGCGACGTGTGCAACGGCTTCATTGCCGTCCATGGTCTTAAACTTGCGCTTCATGAAATCCCCCGTTCAGTTTTTCGACGGGAACCACTGGCGTGGTCCTGCGATATGAGAAGGATGCGACAGGGAAGGGCAAACTGTCGGGACGCCGGTTCACAGCTCGATGTGATTCAAATCACATCGAACTTGCAAGTACCATAGCTACTTGGAGTTAGCGGATATCATCGGACCGCCAAAGAGTAGCCGAGGTTGTTTTTCGGAAGATCATACACCCCAAAATCGCAACTATAGACGGTCCATGCCTCGGTCGGATCCGCAGCGTCGGTCGTCGAGGTCCAGTAATACTGCGTCTCCGTATAGTTGTTGAAGATCGGCGCCTGAAACGTCGATCCGTCTTTATTCGTATAGGTGTAGTCGAAATACTGCGCCATGTTGGTCTGGGCACGATCAGCCAGGCTCTCAAGTTCGTTGCGGTTTGGCATGCGCCACTGTCCAGCCGTCGAGCCGTCGCTCAAGCCACATTGTCCCGTAGCCAGCGAGGAGATCGTCGTCAGCGCGTCAGACCAGGTTCCGTGGATGCAATCCGCCTGCTTGAGCCACACGAGTCCAGTCATCGTGTCGGTGACCGTCCCATTGTGATGGTCGATGAAGCGCGGAAAGATCATCGGCACGCCCGCTTGCACAGTGCCATCGTCGCCAGCGGAATAAGGAATGTGGAAGCCAGTAGACATGAGTCGCACAGCGCCGCTGGTCCCCGCGCCCTTCACCGCCCAGATCACATTCGTGGCTGAGGCCTTCACGTTACTCGTTGTGTCGTTCATGTAGCGGCCGTCGCTGAGTCGAATCGTCCAAGCCTTGTCGGAACCGCCTGCTCCGCCGTAGTAGCTGGTCGAACTCCAGTAAATTCCGCCGGAGACGTTTGCAAAAGGATTCCCAGCAGAGATCGCTGGATTCGCGGCCGAGACATCGATCAAGCTTTCCAGTTCGTTGATATTCGGCAGCCGCCAATCGCCAGCCACAGATTGATCGCTTAAGCCGCAGCTACCAGCCGCGAGTTGGTTCACAGCCGTCAGGGCACGACTCCAAACATCAGATCCAAGGCATCCAGCATCTTTCAGCCACATCAGGCCAGTAAGCGTGTCTGTGACGGTTCCGTCCTGATTGTCGGTAAACCGTGTAGCACCGTTCCATGGCACTCCCTTTTTCAGAGAGCCATCGTCCCCCGCGACGGAACTGACTTGCTGTCCTGTGGCAGCCAAGGTCAGCGGCGGATTGGAGCCGTCGTAGCCAGCGAAATTGGCGTCCGTGACAGAAGAATTGGGCAGCGCAATGAAATCGATCACATTGAAGAAAATTCCTGAAGGGGGCAAGCCCTGCGCAAGAAACTGACCGGTATAGTCGAATCGTTTGACGGCGGCGCCACTGCCAACCGACGGGTAAAATCCATAGCCATCTTTGAACGCATAGATCTGGTAATCGCCCGGCACATTCCCCGTCACGCTCATTCCACTAAGCGTGAATTTGCCGTCCGAGTCCGTCGTCGTTGTCTGAAAGACGACGTTGCTGTTGGTCAGAAAGTTTGTGACTGTAGCTCCGGCGAGCGGCGCACCTTTGAAAGTGACCGTGCCTGAAATACTGTCCGGTGCGGGTGGTGGTGGATCGCTCGACCCGCTTCCGTTATTCCCGGTACCCCCTCCGCACCCAATGAGAACTGCGAGACCTGCAATTGCCAACGTTCGGAGCAATGTCATCAGAATTTCACTTTCCTGGCCCGGCGGGTCAATGTTCCCAATCGCAGCAAAATAAGAATGCTCAAACGAATTCGCACGAAGGAAACAGGTATTGATCGGCGATTGGCTAGGAAGCTTTATTGAAGGAGGTCTTATGAAACAACGTCGGCGACGACAAACGTGATGTCGTCCTGTTGCGGGGAATTGCGCGGCTGCCAGCGTTGGAGTTCGGAAATCAGTCGCAGCGACAAGTCCGGTGCTCGAAGCGAGAGGTTGTCTCGGAGTACGTTCTCCATTTGGTGTTCTCCAAACGCCTCGCCCGCCAGATTCTCCGGCTCTGTCAAGCCATCGGTGTAAATTAGCACTCGATCACCAGTATCCAACTTGAGTTCCATTACCGGATACTCACCGTCTTCCATCACTCCAAACAGCAATCCGTTACTTTCAATTTTCTCCAGTTCGCCGCGCCGGTTACGCCAGCAAAGGAGCGGTGGATGACCGGCCGCCGAATAACGCGCGCACCTCTCGTTGGCGTCGATCCACAAGTAAGCGGCAGAAACAAGTTGTCCTTGCAGTTCGGGCGTAAGTATTCGGTTGAGGCTGCGCAGAACTCGAGAAGGATCTTCAGCGAATCCAGTCGCCGGTTGCATCGCTACCTTGATCATCGATGAGATGAGCGCGGCTGGCACACCATGACCTGAGACGTCGGCGACGAGTACGCCAAGGCAGTGATCGTTGCTTTGAACGAAATGATAAAAATCTCCGGCCACGGCGGACATCGGGCGGTACGTCGTGGCAATTCGCAGATTCCTGATGCTGGGTACGTTGGCGGGAAGAATAGAAGACTGGATCTGCCGTGCGGTTGCCAGTTCACTTTCGATCGACAACAGTCGGCGTTCGTTGGCGAAAACGTATTGCGCGGCAATATATCCGAGGGCAAGCGTCCACACCACAAAGGCTGCTGGTTCCACATTGACTCGGGTCCTGAAACGGAGAAGCGCAGCCAGGTTGTAGTACAGGGAAACGACAGCAACCGTCGGGATGTACACGGCAACAACTGGGCTCTGAATCATCAGATACTTCTTCGACAATTTTGGGACCGCGACGATGATTCCAATCGTCCCCAACGACACAATGGCAAGTGCATGGTTCCACGATTCGACCTTGTCGGGCGAGCCTGTGATTGCGAAGAATCCCATTCCTATGACCCCGACCACGATGACAAGCAGGGCCACGAACCAGAGAAAGCGGCGGAGTTTGCCAACGGTTAACTCAACCCAGAAAAGAACTCCGGGAGCCAACAAAAAATAGGTAATGAAGACATCGATTCGGTCGGGCCAGCGAGAATTCGGAAGCAACGAGAGTGACCGAAACGACTGCGCCAGCAAACGAACGCCATACATTCCGATAAAGCTTCCCGACCACAACAAAACCAGGAACTCCCGGCGCCGGCGGATTGCAGTCACACTGCACGCGCAGATCGCCATAAAGCAGAAAATGGAACCGAGGCATATCCCCGGGAGGTTTTCTCGCAGCGAGACGAGAGTCTGATCTACGGGTTTCATGCCGATGGGGAATTGGACATTTCGTTACAGCGTGTGCCGGCGGATTCAGCATGCGGGAAGGCTCAGACGGATGTCGGCACGTCGGTTCACAGCGGTGGGTGAGCAGGATCACAGCTGAGGCAGCAAAAAATCCGGGGCCGAGTCCCACAGAAAGGGAACTCGGGCCCTTGTCGAACAGCTACTCCAAATCGGTCGGATCGTTGAACAACACCGTCAACTTGATACTGCCATGCCCAAACTGCGGGTAGTTCGGCGCCGCCGGGTTCGCCGGATCGAGCGTTGAAGCCGTATCATCTGGCGGAAATAACACAAGTGAGTCCAGGAATATCAGCAGGCTGTTCTGGTCATTTGAATTCAGTCCTGCGAATGCGTTGCGAGAGGTCAGCGCCTCGCCTCCGTGGCGGAGAATGACATCGTTCAAATTGATACTGCGGCCGTCGTGCCCGTACGGACCCGATGTCCCCACCCCCCACAGTGGACGCGTCAGGAATAGCGTTTGCAGCGTGCCATCCCAGTTCCGCTCATAGAACTTCGGCCCCAGATCGTGACGCTTGAAGTCGGTGAAGATGTCTTTCACCACGAACGATCCCCCAAGCGGCAACTTCAGTACTGGATATCCGCTACCGTCGTCTTGCGTGTAGAAAAGCGTTGTAGGCGTGGCGAACAGACTGTTGAACACTCCGTTCACCATGTCATAGTTTGTTTCCACATCGGCCACGCGACGATCGTGATTGATCATCATGTCCGGAACATGACAAGACGCGCATCCGATCCTGGTGAACACTGTCCGGCCGTGGTCTGTAATCGCGTTCTGAAGGTAGTGCGCTGGCTTGAAATAGTTGAGCAGATAGTATTCAAGATGATCGACGAGCGCCGGATCGATTTCGTTTCCATTGACTGCATCCGGCTGGGGTGGCGGGCTGATCTTGTCTCTCGATCCATCCAGCACCATGCCCGAAGGAGTAACGACTCGCCCGCCCTGGCTCGCCGTCGTCAGATCAGGATCGATCGCATCTTCGAGTCCCATCTCCTTGTGAAGCGCTCCCACCACGAATTCGCGAATGGAGATTGTCGATCCCTCCGCGAAAAATGGCTTGATGCGCAGATCGCTGTCGACTCCAACCACTTGGGAGGTGTTTGACGAGCCATCGGGATTGCCAGTGATGTAGCCGAACTGGACGCCTTTGCTGGTGAGCTTAAGCGTCACGGACTTCTTCCTCTGCTGCCCTTGAGCCACTGCCATGTCACGTGTCGCGCGCAAGTCCGTAGTCATTTCGTCAGCGAGCATCTCCTTCAAACCAAGGCCGAAAAGCTGCGGAGCATCGCGGCTGTCAGGCCGGGTTGCGACATTGCCACCTGAGCCGGCCGACCCCCTCGGCCGGCCGTGGCATCCAGCGCAGCTGTCCGAAAGGCCCGCACCAATGGCAATATCAGTGTTCAGATCTCCAACACCATCGCCTTCGATCGGCCCTACGCCTTGCGCTACGGTGAACTTCCTCTGGAACAGTTGACGTCCGCGCCGGATCGAGCGGAACGGATCGCGATTAATGATGTAAAGCGACGACCCCGGTGTAAGAGTACTGCCGCGGCCCGCACCGATCTCATCAGTGAGCGATTTGTTAATCCCGGCTTGCGCCGTGTTCGTAGCCTGGGTGTTATCGATCATTTGCGCGTGCATCGTCGCGACCAACACCGCGCTGGTCAGGCCAATCAAAGGCAGAATTTTCATACAAACCCTCTCTCTCACAACACTAAGTCGATAGTGGCATTGGTTTCCCGTTCGTTACAGCCGCAGTGCTTTCCGGGAGGCCTATCCTCCCAAAAGAACTTCCAGCGATTTCCAACGAAACCGCTCTGTTAGCGCAGCTTCGGCTCCGGTGAACTCTTGCTGAAAGCTGCCGTCCGCAACGTAGGAGGGGGCCGAAAACCTGCCCTACAGGGAATAGCGCAAATAGCAAACGGAACACGACAGGGATGGGTAAATTTTTGTGATGGCAGAGTATGGAGCGATTTAGGCGAAGGAGACTGATTGTAGAGTTTTCGCCCTGCTCATCAGCCGTGGCGGGCGGAGTTCGGAGTTCCGAGCCGCTTTTCGAGCTCCTGCAGGGGACGGGTATACACGCTGCTGACCTGCTTATGTATTTCCAGCGCCTTTCGTGCGTTGGCAGCCAGCGCCTGGGCTTGCTCTCGATTGCCGAGATCGAGATAGCACTCGGCCAAAGCGACCTGCGTCAATGCAAGCGTCGGACTAATGGAATCGAGGGTGCTCTGCCGAAGTTCGACCGATCGTTGTAGAAGTGGGAGGGCATCAGCCGATCGGCCGACCGCCAGATACGCGCGTCCTTCGATGAGGGCGGCTCGAGCCTCCAGAGATTTCATGTAATCGCGGGCAGGACTCGCTGAAAGCGTTTGCATCACTTTTGCAGACAGTCCCCGCGCAGTCTCATAATCGCCGCAGGCCAAGGCGTTGTCAGCCCGCGAAACGTCAATCCGTAAGGAGTCAATTCCCAGCGTGCCGGGCAACGGAGCGGCGGGATGAAATGCGTCTAAGGCTGCATCGGCTTCGTTGGCGTGACCGGTGGCGATCAGCAACCTCGCCCGCTCATCGACCGCCAAATATTGAGTAGGGAACTTTGTTTTTGTGGAGATGTCATCCGCCTCGTCCATCAGGCGTTGAGCTTCGGCATACTGACCCGTGTCGACCAGAATGTTCGCTTGGAGCTGAAGCATTTGCGCCAGATAGCGTGTGCCAGGCCTATTCTTGCGGCGATTCTCCACAGCTTTCTCAACGTAGGCAAGCCCGTCTTCCAGTCTGCCGGCGTACGCCAAAGTTCGTCCGTACTCAAGATAGATCTGCGGCGCATAAAAAGGATCGTCGGGGCTGCGCGTCCGCAGCAGGATCTCCTTCGCCTTCTCGACATGCTGCAGACCCTCCGAAGTGCGCGAGGTCGCGACCAGGAATATTCCCAGCCGCATTTCCGTCTCGAGCGTGTCGATGTGATCTTCACCGTTGAACTTGCGCGCTGCCTCCAGCGCCTTCCGAAAGCTCTGCTCCGCGCCAGCAAACTCCGTCAGGTCTTGCTGGTCCTGGCCAAGGTAGGCACAAAAGCGAGGCAGGTTTGCATTAGGATCGCCGTCAATCCTCGCAGAGACCTGAATGGCTTCCTTCAATACCGGCTCCGCCTCACGTCCTTTTCGCAAAGTGGTGAGCAGCAATCCCTTCCAATAAAGTGCTTCGGCAAGCGCCGGATCGTTGGGATATCTTCGATACACCTGGAGCGCCTGCTCTGAATAGTCGAGAGCTCTGTCCAGGTCCGAACTTTCATAATGTTCGGCCAGCATCATCGAAAGCGATCCTCTTTGCTTCGAGATGAAATCGCGTCGCTGGTCGAGGATGCGCTTGGCTTCGAGTAGCGTTGACTCTCTTTCCCCCACCGATCCTGAGGTGTGCATTGCCGACCCAAGATCAGCCAGGGCGTCGGCGAGCTCCATCGAACTGTTGCCATACTGCCGCCGGACCAGTTCCACGCGTTTGCGCCGCATGTCAACGGACTGATCACCCAGGCCGAGATCGAAGTACATGTCGCCGAGCGTATTCAGAATTCTGATCTTCGCTTCGGGCACGTCTGCTAACTCGTTATCGATCCTGGCCGCACCAATATCCAGCAATTCCCGCGCGGTAGTTTGCCGGGCCTTGACCGGATCGTCTTGATGCGCGCTATTGGCGCGAAAAATGTCCTCCAGAAATTTCTCCATCGCGGTGGCCGTGCGCGATTCGCGGCGCGCGATGTGCGCCTGCCACAACGCTGCACCCAGTCCCACGGTCAGGGCGAGCACTACCGCTGCCGCAGATGCAACTCCCCATCGATGCCGCGAAAGGAACTTCTTCGACCGGTACCATTTGCTCTCTGGTTGTGCGATGACGGGCTGGCCGGCGAGGTATCGTTTGAGGTCCTCAGCGAACGCTTCCGCGGTGGTGTATCGCTGAGATGGCTGCTTGCGCAATCCTTTCAGCACGATCGCGTCCAGGTCTCCACGGACCTGTCGCCGCAGCCGCTCCGGAGTGGTCCCAAACTTTTCGGCTACCGCCTTGCTCATGTCCGGCGTGATCACGTTCGATGCGCGCGGTGCGACAGTTTCCACGATCGCCTTCACGAGCTCCGCTGCCGAATGCGTGCGCGATCCGGCAGGATGCTGCCCAGTCAGAAGCACGAACAGGAGAACAGCTAATTCGTAAACGTCGGTTGCAGTTGTCACTGCGCCGTTCGTGAGCTGCTCCGGTGCGGCAAACTGCGGCGTGAACGGCGATCCGCCCTGGTGCGTCAGTGAAGAGACGGCGGCACTCTGTCCCTCTCCATCCAACAGCTTGGCAATTCCGAAATCGAGCAGCTTCACCGTTCCATCTTTGCTGACCAGCACATTCGACGGCTTGATATCGCGATGGATGATGAGATTCGCGTGCGCATGTGCAACGGCTCCGAGCACATCCAGAAACAGGCGGACTCTTGCCGGCGCGTCCAGCTTGCATTTGTCGCAGTACACATCGATCGGTTCGCCCTCGATGTATTCCAGGACGAGATATGGCTGTCCGGCGGAAGAGACTCCCGCGTCCAGGAGTTCTGCGATATTCGGATGACTGAGCCGGCCGAGTATTGCGCCTTCTTGCTGAAACCGCTCTTCGCCGACTCGGCCAAGTAATCCGACACTCAAGAACTTGACAGCAGCCTTGCGCTCGAAGCGCCCATCGCTGCGTTCGGCGAGCCACACCGTTCCCATGCCGCCAACTCCGATCGGCGCAACCAGGCGGTAGGATCCGAGCGTCTGGCCGGCAAGACTCTGAGCCGATCGGACAATGGATGGACTGTGTTCCAGAAACCGGGATTTCTCCGCCGCGCGGTGCTCATCCAAAAGCTCCTGCAGGTATCCGGCAATATCAGGATGTTCGCGGCGCAATGCTTCCAGCCACTCGGCACGGTCCTCGTCGGCCAAAGTCAGCGCTTTGTCGAGATAAGGACTGACACGCTGCCATTGCTCCGGATTCAGTGTCGACATAGCCTTCTCACAACTCGGTTTGCAACTCCCGATGCAAGTAGATGCGCGCCTTTTCCCATTTCCTTTGTACGGTGCGTTCCGAAAGCTTTCTCATGGCGGCGATCTCGGCAAACGAAAAACCGCAGAAGAACTTCAGGTCCACGATTTCTGCGAGCTCCGCTTCCACGTTCGCGAGCTTGTCGAGAGCCTCGCTGACGCGAGTCAGCTCAACTTCATCCGCAAGCTCTGCCGCGACGTTATTTTCCAGCGATGTGATTTCGAACTTCCCGCCGCGCTTTTGCGCCTGGCGATTTCGGGCGTGGTCGATGATTAATCCCCGCATGACTCGCGCAGCATAGCCCATGAAGCGAGCCTGGTCGGGAAACCGCGACTCGCGGCTTGCCATATCCAGATACGCTTCATGAAGTAAGGTCGTGACACTCAGGCTGAGCTCGCGATTGCCCGCCAGTTGCCGCCGCGCGAGCCGGTGCAGTTCGGAATAGAGGGCGGCAAACAGCGCTTCCATATCGGAGCTGCTACCTGTCTCCGCAGCTTCGATTAACGACGATAACCTGGATTCCAAACAGACCGCTCCCGTTGGGTGGAGGAAGTGTCGCTGAGGTTCTCGCATTTCTTCCCGATAGTCAAGCGCAACCGGCACGACATCCACAATTCCTCGAAAAATCCGCCGTTGTGATAGGCTTTGCGGTTTGTGCCGTCGCCTCATGAATGGGTTTCGGCGAGTGAGGTGCGCGCTGGCTCCGAATTGAATTTCGTAGTTGATTCGCAGTTATCTTCAGGAGGAATGAATGTCCGATCACTACCATGATCCGGCGGATCTGCGGTTGCTGAAGGAGATGAGCAAAGCCGCGCCGACGGAATTCAACGCGTGGCTCAACCTCGACAAGATCGTGGGGCGCGAGGACGGCGCGATCCCGAGGAAATATCGGGAGCTGATCGCGCTGGCGGTTGCGTGTACCACGCAATGTCCGTACTGCATCGAGGTGCATACCAAAGGGGCGAAGAAAGCCGGAGCCACGCGCGAAGAAATCGTTGAAAGCTCGTTCCTCGCGGCGGCGTTGCGTGCCGGAGGCGCAGCGACGCACGGCGCGATGGCGTTGAAGTTTTACGAGAAAGAGTAGTTCCGTTTTGGGAATCCGGAGGAGTTTTGGGGTATACCCCCCTCCCCCTCGATCTCTGGAATCATCAAGTTAGCGGGAAATTGCAAAGTAATCTATGGGGCTCAACAACTTGCGGGTAAAATATTGAGCCGCAAGGAGTTAGCTCCTATCGACGAATTCTCTCGTATACCGCTTTCGCCTTGGCTAGTTTGGGGCTATCTGGGTAGCGAGCACAAGGAATGGGATCACAGTGCTGTGTGATTGCAAAGCGGGGTTCGAAATTGGCAGGACGGTCCCCGTCTTTGACTAAGTTTCGTGATTCCCGTCCACTTCCTCATTGTGGACTAAAAGGTGTTTCGGGAGGCGAGGGAGTGATTTCGAAGACGATGCCGTCGTTGTTAATCCCTCCGCCTGAGGTTGTGCCGAAGAGTTTGCCGTTCGAGATGATCACTCCTGCGTATGGGCTCCGGCCATCTTTTCCGTCAGGGAACTGGAAATTGAAGCGGTGCAGCACGGTCTCGGTCCACGGGCCACTCTGGGTGGGCGATAGCATAAAGACCGAGCCCATGCCGTTGATCGCACCGAACTCCGCCGCTGCGTAGAGATTTCCCGCCTTATCGAACACAGCCGGACCGACAACCCAGAAGCCGTCGTCGAAATTCATCATGTGCAGGACGTTCTCCCCCCAGTTCCCGTTAGGCTGCTTTGTTAGCTCGATCACCGTTCCAGAGCCGAGCCCACCGAATTCGGTGGTCACATAAAGATTGCCGCTTTTGTCCATCGCCAAAGAGTTCGGATTGCTTCCGTCCGTCTTGAAGTTGTGGATCACCCTCTCTGCAAATGCGGTGCCGAAGGACGGACTCAGCTCAAACACGGCGCCGCCGCCGTACTCGCCGCCGTAGGAAGCAACTCCATACAGATGGCCGTCGCGATCCATAACGAGGCCGCCGAGCGGGTCGATCGGACCTGGCCCGTTGATGCCTCCTTGAAACGAATGGAGGACTGTTTCGGTCCAACCGCCTCCCGAGGGACTTAGCCTGAACACGGTGCCCACATTTCCGTAAGATCCCCCTGCTGTGGTTGTACCGTATAGGTTCCCGTAGCGGTCAAAGATAAGATTGCCCTCCGGAGTGGCGCCGTCGCCCTCGCCGCCGAAGTCGTGAAGCACGGTTTCCGTCCACGAACCGTCGGAGGCCGGGCTCAACTCGAACGCTACGCCCCGGTTAAATGCACCGCCATCGTCCGTGGTGCCATAGAGGTTTCCTGAGACGTCGAGGGCCAAGCCGCCGTGCGGCCCGTTTCCGTCGATTCCGCTGAAGCTGTAAAGCGTTGTCTCCTGCCAGCCGGTTGCGGCGGGCGATAGCTCGAAGACACATCCGTCGTTTGCTTCGCCGCCGGACAGAGTCGTGCCGTAGAGATTTCCAAATTTATCGGCGATCAAGGGAGTGAGGGGTGCGCCACAATTCGGATAGGGCGCAAGCGCAAAAAGCACCCGACCGTGCGTCTGGGC
>DATJWZ010000760.1:0-2359 GCA_035500795.1 Candidatus Eiseniibacteriota bacterium
GCTTGCGTGATGGCTTCAGCCGCCCCTTCAGCTTGCGGGTAAGACAAACCGGCTTTATCCCTTAATTCCGTGGCCAATTTGAGCGTATCAAATGCCAAGGATGGCATGGCTATATTCCTCGTTGATGGGGGCAAAAGCCCCATTCTTTTTAGTCATTTAGACACCTCTCAGACCAGAGCTAATTGCGCGCCACCATTTACCCCCGGATTGATTGCCACGCGGTCCCCATGCACCTGGCCAGCATTATAGGCGTCCAGATTGGCGCGACGGACAAGGGCGGTTTTGGTGCTGATTTTGTAGCGCTTGGCATATTCGGCCTCCACCGCCGCGTTTTTAACCACCACCAGAGCGGCGCCAGCTTTGCCCGTGCTTTCATCCACCGCGCCGTTGCGGTCTGCCTTCATGGCCTCCAAACGCGCTTTAATGCGGCTGGCCATGCCCCAATCAAAACCGCGCCGATCCGCGTTAACTTCCTTGCGCGTGATCTTGCGGCCATCCGCCGCCGCCTTTTTTTCGGAAATGAACGCTTTGAAACCGGACTCATTCGCGGTGCCGAGCAAATCCATCATATAACGGCACATGAGAACATCGGTTTCATGTCCGAAAAATACGATTTCCTTCTCTTTGCCAAACTTGGCGGCGCGGTAAAAAACCTTGCAATCGCAAAATTTGGCAATCGATAAGGCGAAATGCTGATTCCCGCTCATGGTCCGATTCACGTCAATAGTTGCCTCCGTCAGAGGCTCCATGGGATCATCCAAATCGGCGGGGGTGAAACCATACTTATCAACAAGGCGGGCGAGAAGGGAAGCGGCGGCAAGGGCTTCTTGTTCCGTGCATCCATTATCCATGGTTTTGGCAGCAAGGGCGCGGATACGGCGAAGAAGGGCGGTGCGATTTTCCATGTTTTGGTAACTCCAAATGAGAAAAATTAAACGGCGAGTCCGTGATAGATGAAAGCCATGGCAACCAATGCCAGCCAGCCAGCCGCAAGCCAGAGAAAGCGCTTAACCATTACGGGATGATCCTTCAGATGGTCAATAAGCCAATCAATTCCCTGATCCGTGCCATTAATCACGCCATCCTCCCCCAGCGTGTCCTGGAGCTGGTAAATGGTCTGTACGATCTCGCGGCGTGACATCCGGGCACTTTTGCGCTTCATGTCCGATAAAACCGGCGATACGTCATAAACTTTAATCGCGTCAGGCATGGTTTGACTCCATGTGAAGGCCGGACAATTCCAGCCTTTGACCTAGTGGCGGTCACTGAGCGGGGCGCATCGCCCCCCGCCTATGATCGTCAATTGTCAGATAAAGAACAGCCTCACCGCAATCACAATCATAACTGCCAGAATAGCAATGAGGATAATGGCAAAAATATCAATCAATTTATGACTCATGCGTTACCCTTATTAATGCAAAACCAGGTGAAGGATGATGTGAAGCAGCTCTAGAAGCAAGTGGAGCGCATGGCGCCCCCCATGCCCATGGCGGTGGCGCCTATGCCCGTGACTCACCTACAATGATAATCAACGCCACGGAATGAAACCGTTGTATAATCGATCAACAATTCACGCGCCGCCCGATCCCAATCAATGCAAGTGTACGGCCATTTGGCGTTATCCTGGATCATCCCGCACTCTTCAGCCAATTCTTGCGCGTAGTCTTTGAAATAACTATGCCGAATCAGAGTCACTGGATACCAATCGCCGCGCCATTGTTCATCCCCGCCATTGCCCTCGCAATCCTGGATAAGTTGGCGAAGAGAATCAAATTCTTCCCCTTCATCTCCATTTTTCCAATCATTCAGCGCGGCGCGGGCATTAATCTCATCTTGCGTTCCTTTCTGAGCCTCATCATAGGCATCGGAAAGCGCTTCCTTTTCAGCCTCCAGCTCTTCAAAACGGGCGATGACGTCGCGCAGGTCAATAATATCGTCAAATTTGGTAATCTCAGTCATTTAGGTATCTCCTAGTTGGCGCTGGCAATATGCCGGCGTGTGAGTTTGTTCTAGTCCATCGGGGTTTGAATGTCAAACCTGTTTACGATGATTTTTGTGGTTTTAGACTTCCACCATATGGGCAATTTCTCGCAATGCCATTGCGGCAATGGAGCTGGTCGTAGCATCCGCCATAAGGCGCCAATTGCGCGTATCATATTTCCGCACGGCCTGATTCATCCGCAAATTGGCGCTTTCATCTTCCAACATGCGAATAGCTGCGGTTTTTGGCGCATTAATGGCGCAATTAGCATAGGGGCTGCTAGGGTAGGCATATGACGTAACGCGGGATTCAGTGTTCCCGCAAACAAATCCGCCATCCGGCAAAAGAAAAAAAACGATCATCTGGTATCTCCATAAT
>DATJWZ010000761.1:0-20420 GCA_035500795.1 Candidatus Eiseniibacteriota bacterium
GGGAATCACGTTCAATGTGACGGCATAGCTTCCGACTGCAGCGGAGTATATCCAAGGGATCGAGCGGTCGACCGCATAGTCATTGAGGAGGTAGCGAGTCTCAAAATTGTCGGTTCCATCGAGAATGAGATCCATTCCCTCAAGGGATGCTTGGATGTTCGATGGAACTAAGTCCGCAACGTGTGGTTCGACAATGATGTCTGAGTTAAAGGCTGCGATCTTTCGGGCAGCGGCAATTGCTTTCGGAAGGGACTCTGCGGCGTCCGCTTCGTCAAAGAGGGATTGGCGTTGTAGATTGCTTGGCTCGACGTAATCGCGGTCGATGATGCGAAGAGTTCCGACGCCTGCGCGCGCGAGAAGAGCGGCCAAGGCCGATCCGGTAGCACCGCAACCGACAATCGCGACGCGGGCGGCTGCAATTTTTTTCTGGCCATCTTCGCCGATTGGGTGAAAGAGGATCTGGCGAGAATAACGATCCAGCATCGGGTGCTTGGGGGCGAGCCCTGAGTTACGGTCGTGTTGTTCTTGATCCAAAGACGTCATCAGTTGAGGCCAGCAAAACCATTATTATAAGGGGCTGGACTGCGAGTAGAGCTTTCCGCGGGCGCGCTCCTGCCGCAAGGCCGGCTAGCCTTTTGTACAACGAGAGTTTGGGCGCTTCCCATCGAAGACAGCAGAGCCTTAAGGACACCTTTGACGAAACGGTACGCGACATTTCTGACCGCGGCGGTCTTATTGTGGATTTTCGCGGTTCCGTCAGGAATCGGTGTCCGCTCGGCAAGTGCAAAAGCGCTTCTTTCGTCAAGTCACACCGGGTCGGCGGGCAACTCTCCCCAACAGACTTCCGCACCTTCGACGGCATACGAAGGGAAGATGGTGCGGGCGATTGAACTTCCAGGCGTCGCAGAGCGGGATCGCGCGCATCTGCTTGGCCTCATTCCTGTGAAAGTTGATACGCCGCTCAAGAAGGACCAGGTTCGGGACAGTATCAAGATACTGTTTGCAACCGGACGATTCGCCGATATCCAGGCCGAGGTCAGCCCGTCAGGAGATGGAGTGGCGTTGAGTTTTGTCACGTCACCTAATTTCTTTGTGGGTGCTATTGACGTGGAGGGAGCTCCCAATCGGCCAAATGCGAATCAGGTGGTGAACGCGTCGAAATTCCAGCTGGGCGAGACGTACAGCCAGGAAAAGCTGGATCGCGCGATCGGAAACGTCCACCAAATCATGCAGGAGAATGGCTATTACAAGGCGAAAGTGACGGCGGAGAGCACCTCGAATCCGACGACCCAGCAGGTGGACATTTTGTTTCACATCGACGCAGGAGCACCAGCGCACGTCGGCGAAGTTAAGGTTACGGGGAGTTCGAAACTCTCACCGGCAGAGGTGCAGAAAATCGTCCACATGAGCCCGGGGGACCGCATTACGTCGGCGCGCGTCAACAACTCATTGCAGCGGCTGCGGAAAAAGTTTCAGAAGCAGAAGCGAGCGCTTGCCCAGGTCTCGATCGCGGAGCAGACTTACCGTCCGGAAACCAATGCCGTCGATTTTACCTTTCAGATTGATCCAGGGCCGGTCGTTTTGATCAGCGCGGAGGGTTTTCACATCAGTAAGGGTGTTCTGAAGAGAGAAATCCCCGTCTATGAAGAAAACGCTGTGGATGATGACTTGCTAAATGAGGGCAAGCGGAACTTGCTGAATTACATTCAGACAAAGGGCCGCTTCGGCGCGACGATCGACATCAAGAAAGAAATGGCTCCGAATATATCCCGGGTGATTTACATGATCGACCCCGGCCCACTGCACAAGCTGGTCCTGGTTGAGATCACGGGAAACAAGAACTTTCTGGATACCCAGACGTTGCGTTCCTATCTTCAAGTTCAACCTGCAACCCGGCTTCTGAGTCATGGCCGCTATAGCGAAGCACTTCTGAGGAGTGATGTGGCGACGCTGGAAGGACTCTATCGATCGAACGGTTTTCGGGCGGTCAAAATTGAAACCAGCGTCGATGACAACTATGACGGCGACCGGAACAAGCTGGCAGTGCACATTCGGATTAATGAAGGACTGCGAACGCAAGTTGGGACAGTGCACATTACGGGGAACCAGAAGGTGAAAACCAGCGACCTTCCCGAACTCACCACACAGCCGAATCAGCCTTATTCGGAACAGGACCTAGCCAACGATCGCGAGCGAATCCTTAGCTATTACTTCGATCATGGATTTCCGAATGCAGCGCTGGAGATCGCGACCAATCCATCCTCCGAGCCGAATCGGGAGGACGTCACCTTCACGATCCAGGAAGGCGAGGAATTCACGGTGGATCGAGTGATGGTCGGTGGAACCGAGCACACACGGAGTTTCGTTGTGCAGCGCGAATTGCAGGTAGCACCCGGGGACGCGCTTAGCCAGCAGGATCTGCTGAATACTCAAACGCGACTCTACGACTTGGGCATCTTCAGCCAGGTGGATACGGCGGTGCAAAATCCAGAGGGAGCGGATCCGCAGAAGAACGTGCTGGTGCAGGTTCGTGAGGCCAAGAGGTATACATTCACGTATGGCGGGGGATTGGAGTTTGAAACGGGACTGCCTTCTGGATCGCAGGCTCCGCAGGGGAAGACTGGAGTGAGTCCACGCGTGGAGTTCGACGTGACCCGCCTAAACTTTGCGGGCCGCGATCAGACGATTACTTTTCAGTCGCACGTGGGGCGTCTGCAGCAGAGAGGGTTGTTGAGTTATGAAGTCCCGAAGCTGCTCGATAGTGACCGGTTCAAGCTGATTTATACCGTTTTTTACGATAACAGCCTGGATGTGGCGACCTTTACTTCCCAACGGTTGGAAGGGAAGATCGACTTGCGGCAGCAGTTTGGAAGCACGGGGCGGGAGCCCGGAACGCGTCCGGGACCAGATTCGATCACCTACCGGTTCGACTATCGATTAGTGAAGGCAAGCAACTTTGCGGAGAATTTTTCGCCCGGTGAAATTGCAGTTTTGTCCCTTCCGGCACGTATAGGCGGACCTGGCTTTACCTTCATTCACGACAGGCGCGACAATCCGTTGGAGAGCACGAAAGGGGACTACTTCACGCTCGATGCATTTCTGGCGTCTAGCTTTTTCGGTTCGCGGTCGGACACATCTACGGAGAGCCTGCCGACGAATTTCGGGAGGGCCCTTGGGCAGTATTCCACTTACTATACGTTCGGTCCCAAGGGGAAAAGGAACCGGCAATTCGTATTTGCCCGTTCCACGAGTATTGGGCTTCAGCAGCCTTTTCAAGGGACCAAGATATTGCCTCCTGGGTCATGCCCTTTAACAAACGGTCAGGTAACTTGTACGAACATCGCGACCATTCCTTTGTCGGAACAGTTCTTTGCGGGAGGCGGAAACTCTCATCGCGGATTCGGGTTAAATCAGGCAGGACCACGCGATCCGAGTTCAGGATTTCCGGTGGGCGGAACGGCGCTATTCGTCAACAATCTGGAGTTGCGCTTCCCGCAGGTATCGTTGCCCTTGCTTGGGGATGGATTTGGGTTTGCCGTGTTTCACGATATGGGCAACGTCTTCACTGCGCCGCACGACATGGTGAAGGGACTACTGCGCTGGCATCAGGCAAGTCCCCAATGGTGTCTGGCCACTGGTACACTGACCTCTCCGGAGTGTACGGAGTTCAATAACAAAGGCTATGATTACACTTCGCACGCGGTCGGGGTTGGCGTAAGATACAAAACACCGATCGGACCTTTGCGCTTCGACTTTGGATACAATCTGAACCCAACCCAGTATTTTCAGTTGGTTGCGGTTCCAGGATCGAATCCGCCGGTTTCCATACTCGAGACGCAACACCTGCGGCATTTCAACGTATTTTTCAGTATAGGTCAGCCATTTTAATGCAGAGTTTTCGCCGAAATATATTCGCTGTCGCGCTGCTATTCCTGTTGGGAATGGGGTCATCTTCCGCGCGCGCAGAGGTAATTGACCGCATCGTCGCGACCGTCAACGGACACATCATCCTACAGAGCGACTGGAACGATGCGCTTCGATATGAAGCTTTGTTGAGCGCACGCACGCTCAGTGATTTCAATGACGGAGAGCGGCGGGCCGTGTTGGATCGGCTGATCGATCAGGAATTGTTAGATGAGCAAATGAAGGCTGCTTCGTTCCAACACGCTACAGAAGAGGAAGCAGCTGCAGAAGTCGCCGCGGCGCGCAAGTTGTATCCGGAAGCGAGTACGGATGAAGGTTGGCAGTCTGTGCTGGCGAAGTACAACCTGACTGACAGCGCTTTATTGCAGCACGTGCGGGAGCAAATCGATCTGATGCGGCTTGTGGATGCGCATCTTCGTCCCGCCGTTCAGATCGACTCCAAGAGCGTGGAAACTTATTACCGGGATAAGTTTGTCCCGCGGTTGAAAGAATCCGGCGAGCAGGAAGTTCCACTCGCCGACGTGTCTGCGAAAATTCGCGAACTGTTGACTCAGGAAAAAGTGAGCGAACTGATGGTTTCCTGGCTGCAGTCTCTGCGTTCCGAAAGCAAGGTCAGCGTACCGGGAATGGAGGGTTCTCCCGGCGAGGGAGTTCAGAGCCGGTGAGCCAATCTGCCGCCAAGACGCGGCGCTGGTGGAAGATTGTGTTGGCGTCTGCCGGTGTGGCGCTCATCGGCATCATTGCTTTTCTCTGGTATACAACCACACAATCCTTTCAGAACTATGTACGTCGGCGGATGGTGGCCGAGATCGAACGCGCTACCGGTGGCCGTGCGGAAGTCGGTAGTTTCCATGTTGTCCCGTTTCACTTGCAGGTCGAAGTTCGGAACATCACGGTACATGGTAAAGAGGCACCGACTGATGTACCGCTGGCGCATGCCGATAGCCTGGTCGCCCAGCTAAAAATCATCTCCTTTCTCAAGACCGAGTTCGGTTTTTACTCGCTGGTTCTTGAACATCCCATAGTTCATATCGTCATTGGTCGCGATGGGGCCACAACGAACATTCCTGCAGTCCGCGTAATGCCAGCGGGCAGCGGAGCAGAACAACTGCAGCGACTATTTGACCTTTCGATCGATCATCTTTTGATTCGAAATGGTGAGTTGCTGTGGGGCGATCAAAAGATTCCGCTCGACTTGGCGGTGAACGATACGAATCTGCAGATGGACTATGCCTTTCTGCGCGGAAGATATGAAGGCCGTCTCTGGCTTGGGAAGGTCGATACGGCGGTGCAGGATCTGCGGCCGTTTTCTTGGATGACGTCGATTGATTTCAGTCTGGCGTCCACGTTCGCCGAGATCAAGTCGCTGAAATGGGACTCAGGCAGATCTTCTGTGCAGGCGAGCGGCAGGATTAGCGATTTCCAGCATCCGCGCATCGATGGCAGCTATGAGGGTCATGTGAACCTGGAGGAAGCCGCCGCTACTTTGCGCCGCCAAGAATTGCGCGAAGGTGTTGCCGATGTCAAAGGCAATGGACACTGGTCTTTGTCTGACTTCGCCGCTTCTGGGGCACTTGCCTTGCACGATTTGGGGTGGCACGGCGAACAGTTTGTTGTGAGCAAGGTCAATGGCTCGGCTGATTATTCACTGACGAATGATCAGATGAAGATCCAAAAATTGCAGACGAAGGCACTGGGCGGAGCTATTACTGGCGATGCCCAGGTTGATAACTGGCTGCACAGCATTCCTCCGCCAGTAGCGGAAAAAGCAAAGTCGAAAAGGGAAGAACTCCCAGTGATTGGGGTAGCGAGGCCTGTGCCGAAAAGAGGGGAAAAGCCGAAGTCGCCTGGAGTGCAAAGCGGCGCGGTTCATCTCCGGCTAAGGGATGTTTCAGTAGCTGAGACTGCGATGGCACTTGATGTTCCCGCGCATCCGCTCAATGGATTTCATCCGGCGGGGTCGACGGATGGGAACGTGGATGCGGCCTGGAAGGGAACGCCGGCAAATGCCGATATTGGTTTCACATTCGATGTAGCCCCACCAAATCGTTCGAACCCGCGGGAACTCCCAGTAACGGCACACATTCAAGGGAAATACCGAAGGAGCAGCGATTCGCTGGAATTATCCCAATTCAATTTGACGACTCCATCCTCCAAAGTAACGGCCGATGGAATTCTGGCGGCCTCGTCGAGATTGAGATTTTCGATCTCAACCTCCAACCTGGAAGAGTGGCGTCCGTTGGTGAAGGCATTGGGCGGCCCAACCGATTTGCCGTTCCGTGTGGATGGGAACGCCACACTGAACGGATCGGCCGTTGGAACCTTCTCGTCCCCAAGTCTATCTGGCACACTCGTCGCGCAAGATTTCGAGTTCACGGTTCCAGCCACTTCGCGGACTCCTGCCAAGCCCGTTCACTGGGATTCGCTCGCGGCAAACATCCAGTTTTCTTCGCGTGAAGTTTCCATTAGAGGTGGGAGCCTGCGGCGGGGAGACACGAGTGCGGATTTCGATGTGGACGCCACGCTCCAGAAGGGCCAGTTCACCGCCAACAGCCCGTACACCGCGCGAGTGTCACTACATAACGTAGACGTGGCATCGACGGCGGCCCTTGCGGGTTATGATTATCCGATTTCGGGGACCGCCGATGTAAATTTGCAAATCACGGGAACGAGAGCACGTCCACAGGCGCAGGGACATATCCACGCCGCGGATGGATCGGCATACGGCGAGGCGATTGAGGATTTCGAAGCGGACCTTCACATCGCGGCGGACGGTACGGCTCTCAACAATATTGAACTAACTCACCAGGATGCTGAAGTATCCGGAGATGCTTCCTACTCTCCAGCGAGTAAGCAATTTCGTCTCGATCTGGCGGGGAAGAATTTCGACTTGTCGCGGGTAACGCAGATCCATCTCGACGAACTCCCCATCGATGGACGAGCGGACTTCACGTTGCAGGCTTCAGGAGCAATTGCACATCCGTCGATTGACGCACGCGTCCATCTACGCGACTTGAGGTTTGATCGTGAATTGTCCGGGGGCATGGAATTGCGGGCGGTGAGCAAGGAAGACCAGCTAGAGTTCAGCGGACATTCCACGTTTATCAAGGGGAGCCTGCTGGTGGATGGAAGCGTCGGCATGCATGGCGATTTTCCCGCGACCGTCTCGGCCCAGACGAAAAATCTCGACCTGGATCCTTTGTGGCGGGCTTATTTGGGGCAACAGCTGACCGGCCATTCCTCGGTCACCGGCGTGATGACGATGCAGGGGCCGCTGCGGTATCCGCAACAATGGAAACTGAGCGGCACGGCCAGCGATATGAACATTGAGGTTGAGTACGCGAAGGTACACAATCAAGGTCCCGCGAGCTTCGTCTACGCCGACCGAGTATTGCAGATCGGCCCGGCGCATCTCGTGGGCGACGGCACCGACATTACGGGCCATGGGTCGATTTATTACGCAGAGGGCAGGCGTCTCGACTTCACCGCTGATGGCTTCGCCGATATGCGCATCTTCGACGGCGTCGATCCCAATTTGACAGCAACGGGACAGATGACGGTGCATAGCACGATGGGCGGCACTGTGAAAGATCCGCTACCTCAGGGGACAATTCAAATCGAGAATGGAACCGCAAACTACGCGGGATTGCCCAGCGGCTTGAGTGACATTACTGGTTCAATCACGTTCACGCGAGATCGTCTCCACATCGATCAGCTTACGGCGCATACCGGTGGGGGAAGCCTGGACCTGAAAGGCGATGCCAGCAACTACAACGGGCAACTTAACTTCAATCTGACTGCGGTGGGCAAAGAGGTCAGACTTCGCTATCCCCCAGGTGTGAGTTCTACTGCGAACGCGGAACTACATTGGGTCGGAACGAAGTCGGCTTCGCTGGTTTCGGGCGATGTCCTGGTGACGAAGTTGTCAGTGACTCCTGGTTTTGACTTTGGTTCTTACCTAGAGCGGAGCCGGCAAACCGCGTCGGTGACCGCGGCAAATTCACCGATGTACAACATCAAGCTTGATGTTTCTGTCCGGACGGCTCCAGAACTGCAGATGAAGACCACCGTGGCACGTTTATCGGGCGACGCGGATCTGCGGGTGAGGGGCTCGGTGGCCAGGCCGAGCGTTCTGGGCCGCGCGGACATTCTGGAAGGTGATGCGACATTTAACGGGATCAAGTTTCGCCTGGAGCGAGGCGACGTTACGTTTGCGAATCCGGTTGCGATTGAGCCGCAGGTGAACTTGCAGGCCACGACCCACGTGCGCAACTACGATCTTGATGTAACTGTCACCGGAACGCCGGACCGGCTAAACGTGAATTACCGCTCGGAACCGCCGCTGCCGAAGTCTGACATCATCGCGCTGCTTGCGCTGGGACGCACCAGTGAAGAATCCGAACAGTTGCAACAGCAGTCAGGGCAGACGCTTTTCAACGATGAAGCGACAAATCTGATCATCAATCAGGCGATCAACTCTGTGGTGAGCAATCGCATGCAGAAACTGTTCGGAGTGAGCCGGATCAAAATTGATCCTCAGGGACTGACGACGGAAACGAACCCAACTGCCCGTGGCCCGCAGATTACGATCGAGCAGGAATTCGCCAACAACCTTTCACTCAGCTACAGCACGAACGTTTCACAGAGTTCACAGCAGATTATCCAGGGCGAATACTATTTCAATCGCAATCTTTCGGTGCAAGGGACGCGCGACCAGAACGGCGTCGTAAGCTTTGACGTGCGCATCCGGCAGCGCAAGAAATAGAATACGGCCAGGTAGCCTACCGGTGCGTTTTCCTGTCAATACTGATGTCTACACCAGCCTGCGGCAGCAGATGGTCGAGACGCAATTGCGTCTTCGTGGCATTGCCGACGAACGGGTCCTTCAGGCCATGCTCCGCGTTCCTCGGCACGAGTTTGCTCCAGAACGTTTTCGCGATCAGGCTTATGAGGATCATCCGCTGCCGATCGGCGAAGAACAAACCATTTCGCAGCCCTACATCGTCGCGCTGATGTTGGAAGCGCTGACGCTGTCGCCCGGAGATAAGGTTTTGGAGGTGGGAACTGGATCGGGCTACGTCACGGCGCTGCTTGCGGAATTGGTCTCTGAAGTGATCTCGATTGAGCGGCATTCATTGCTTGCTGAGCATGCCTCCCAACTGCTTGCGAAGCTCGGATACTCGAATGCCAAAGTTATCGTAGGTGATGGCAGTCGCGGGCTGGTGGAACTTGCGCCTTACGATGCAGTTATCGTGTCGGCGGCGTCCCCGAGACTTCCCCCAGAGTTGATCGAGCAACTTGCCGAGAAAGGGCGAATGATTATTCCTATTGGCGAGGGGGAGTCGCAGCAATTGCAATTCATCTACAAAGAAGATGGGCGAGTCATCACGAGAATGCGGGAACTCTGCCGGTTCGTGCCATTGGTGTCGGACTCGATTAACTAGAACTGGCCGTCAGGGACTAAGGTCGCTCGCGAGAACTGACGTTCTCCCTCTGCATTACAATCGAATTCGTGCCCATCCTGCACAATTTGCGCGTAACGCTGGAGATGATCAAATGGGAGCATTCGATTTTTGCGCTACCTTTTGCTCTATGCGGAGCAATGCTCGCAGCCGGAGGATTCCCGACCGCGCATCAGCTGGTTTGGATCATCGTTGCTATGGTTGCGGCCCGTTCGGCGGCAATGGCGTTTAACCGATGGGCCGACGCTTCAATTGACGGCGCGAATCCTCGAACCAGCACGCGAGCCTTGCCAGCGGGACATCTGTCGCCCGCGTTCGTTGTCAGCTTCGTGATTCTTTCGAGTTTGGTTTTCATCCTGGCTGCGAGCCAGTTGAACCGGCTGGCATTATTGCTGTCGCCGGTCGCGCTTGCTGTACTTCTCCTTTATTCGTACACCAAGCGGGTGACGCGATGGTCCCACCTTGTGCTGGGATTTGCGTTGGGTATCGCGCCTTCTGCAGCATGGATTGCGGTGCGGGGTTCGCTCGATCCGCGCATTTTGTTGCTTACCGCAGCAGTTACGTTCTGGGTTGGCGGTTTCGATGTGCTGTATGCCTGCCAGGATTTCGATTTTGACCGAGAAGCCGGGTTGCATTCCGTGCCCCGTTATTTCGGGATCCGTGCGGCTTTATGGATCGCGCGCGCGTTTCACCTGATCATGGTGGGGCTTCTGGTTGCGTTGTTTCTTGCTTTTGGACTGGGAAAACTGACTGCGGTGGGAATCTTGGCGGTGATCCTCTTGCTCGCGTACGAGCATTCTCTTGTGAAGGCCTATGATCTTTCCAAGTTAAATGCCGCGTTCTTCACGATGAATGGCGTGATCTCAGTGCTGTTCTTTGTCTTCGTGGCGGCGGATTTGCTGCTTCGGAAGTAATCCTGACCTTTCCTGCACAGACACATGTCATAATTTGTGGCGCAACTGGAGGCATCCATGCGATCTCGTGTATTCATTCTGCTCTTCTCGTTAGTTTTCATCGCGGTTGTTTGCCTAGGCCAGGACGCGACTCAGCCAGCACCCGCACCGGGCAGCGCTGCGGACCCAGTACAGCGCGGACTGAAATTGAGTCGTGAAGGTAAGCAGGACGACGCGCTTGCGCTCTATGAGCAGGCGCTGGGGAGAGATCCGAACTCGTATCAGGCACAACTCGAGTCGGGGATCGCGCTTGACCTGAAGGGTGAATACGCGAAGGCGCAAGAACATTTCAACAAAGCTGTTGAGATTGCGCCAGCAGAGTCGAAAGAGCAAGCGCTGCGCTCACTCACTTTCTCGTACGCATTTCAGGGCGACGCGTTTAAAGCGGCTGAGCCCGAGATGCAGGTTTTCAATGCACGATTGGCAAAAGGTGACGTAGTCGCCGCTGGGGAAGCTTGCAATGAGCTGGCCCGCATTTATCTGGAACTCGGCGATCCGGATCATGCCTTCAAGTGGTACAAGATGGGATACGACACGGTCTCGCGCAAGGCCGATCTCTCGGACGCGGACAAGAATTTATGGTTGTTTCGCTGGGAGAGTGCGCAGGCCCGTGTAGCAGCTCGTCGCGGAAATATCGAAGAAGCGCAACAACATGTTCGGGCGGCAAAGCCCGCGCTCGACAAGGCTAACAATCCTGATCAAATGCGCTTCTATCCGTATCTAGTCGGGTATGTCGCCTTTTACGGCGGCGACTACAAGACGGCCGTCAGCGAGTTCCAGAAGGCTGACCAGCGCGATCCGTTTATTCTGGTGATGCTCGCGCAGGCGTACGAGAAGTCCGGGGATGAGGCTCAGGCGAAGGATTACTACCACAAGGTGTTGGACATCAATGTTCACAATCCAACAAATGCATTCGCCCGTCCACTCGCCAAAAAGAAGCTGCAGACGGGCGCATGACTGAGAACTTGCCTGTTGCCGGTTATTGATTGACCTTCAGCAACATCATCGTGCCCTTTTCGATCTTTACGTTATTCTTCTCTGAGGTCACGAGCGAACCCTGAGCGTTGTTCTGGGCATTGCTTTCGAGCTTTACGTTTTCCATTCCGACGACGCCTTGCGTGTTGCCTGTGATCGGGGGCCGGGCGCTGGTCTGCGCCGGTTCGGATCCACCACCCGCACCAGCATTATCTTGCGGATAATTTTGCTGTGGTGAGGAAGTGCTGGTGCTTTTTGGGGAACTTCCTGCCTGACTTCCAGCCATTCCTGCATTTGGACTCGGGCTCGAAGGAGCTTCCGGAGTACCGCCGCCGCCGGCGGCAGCTGCGGGGTTTTGCTGAGGCGGCGCGATGATGGCTTGAATCGACATGGGGAGCGATGTTTCATTGCCCTTCACGACTGCATGATCAAATGCAATTCCCAACTGCGATTCTTTCTGCTCCTTGTTGCGCGCCTGCGCCTCGGTTACGTGTCCGAGAATTTTCGTGTCCTTGGGTACGATCACGTCGCCAGTGTTGTTTTTCATGTCCTGCGTAACCATTGCGACGACTTCATCGCCGGTCTTTGCTTTTTTTGCATCAACAGTTTTCGTGAGTTGTACGGGGAGAACGCTGCCGGGAGCAATGTTCAAGGCGTTCGGGGCCACCTGTTTTGCGGTTGGGCGATTATTGCCCGGGGTGGTTGCGGTTGATTGCGGCTGTCCATTGGGGGAAGCCTGAGGGGGTTGCGGTGCGCTGGTCGGCGCTGAAGACGTTGTCTGCGCCAGCATGGTCCCGCACAGCAACGCGAGAGTACAAATTCCTGAGAATAACGTTTTCATCCTTCCATTCCTCCATGATGTGAGGGCGCGCAACCAGGCTGTGAAAAAGTAGATGCGGTTTTGGCGCGGTATGGTGGGCAGGGATGTTCGAGACCAACCGCAAGGGTTGCAACCGCATCCGAATAGCATGTCTGGGCGTCGCGTTACGTATGGACTGGCAGGCCTGTGCCTCGCTTTGCTTCTGGGCTGTACAAACCAGAATCCTGATCAGATTCGACAAAAAACGGCTGAGGAGACTGCCGCCCTTAAGCGTGATACAAAAGCTGTCGCCCAAGGGCTAAAAGACGGGCTAAACAGCAAGCGAGCGGTCGATCTGAACAAAGCGACAAAGGACGATTTGACCTCGCTCCCGGGCGTTACAACGCAGAAAGCCGACCGGATTATTGCGGAACGCCCGTATGCGAATACTCATCAATTGGTGACACGGCGGATTCTCTCGGAAGACGAGTACGCCCAGGTACAAGATCGAGTCGTAGTGGGCAAGTAGTCACAGGTCGAAAAACCGGACATTCTTGATATCATCGAAGAGATGGCTCCCAACGCGTCTCAGGCGCATCCGTTTCAGACCGACGACCCGCGGTTAACGTCGATTCATGAAAAAGTGCTCGGCGGCGTTCGACTTGATGCCGCTGATGCACTCGCGCTGTACGGCACAGGCGACATTCTTGCAGTTGGCTGGATGGCGAATCTTGTCCGCGAACGCATGCACGGGGACAAGACTTACTTCAACGTTAATCGGCATATCAATCCGACGAACGTATGTGTGGCGGCGTGCCGGTTGTGTGCTTTTGGTCGCAAGAAAGATACGCCCGGTGCTTACACGATGGCTCTGGAAGAGGCCTATGAGACGGCTGCATCAGGATACAGCGAAGCGGTGACGGAATTTCACATCGTGGGCGGCCTGCATCCGGATCTGCCGTTTCAGTATTTTCTCGATCTCTGCTCTGGTTTGAAAAAGCGCTTCCCGCAAGTCCATCTGAAGGCATTCACGATGGTGGAAGTGGCGTATCTTGCGCGGCGCGCCAAGCTATCGATTCGCGAAACACTCGAGCAACTGAAGGCTTCGGGGGTGGATTCGTTACCGGGAGGCGGAGCAGAAATTTTTGCCGATCGTGTGCGGCATATCATTTGCGATCATAAGATTGATGGTGATCAATGGCTGGAAACTGCGAAACTGGCGCATCAGATTGGGTTGAAATCGAACGCGACGATGCTTTATGGGCACGTTGAGAATGACGAGGATCGCGTCGACCATCTGATGAAGCTGCGTGATCTGCAAGACGAGACTGGCGGATTCCAGACTTTCATTCCGCTCGCTTTCCATCCGGATAACACTCCGCTGCAGCACTTGCCGAAGACCACGGGGATGCTTGATATCAAGCAGATTGCGGTGAGCCGCCTGGTGCTCGACAACTTCCCGCATATCAAGTCGTACTGGCAGATGATGACGGCGAAGATCGCGCAGATCTCATTGCGATTTGGCGCGGATGACATGGACGGCACCGTCATTGAGGAAAAGATCTATCACGATGCCGGAGCGACTACGCCGCAGGGAATGCGCCGACAGGAATTGGAACGGTTGATCCGCGCTGCCGGGCGTGTTCCGATCGAACGAGACACTCTTTATCGGCCGGTTACTCGCACGGAAACTTCGGTCACGGTTGCGGTCTAGCCCTTCAAAACCTCCATCTCAATTCAGTGATGTTCCCGCTGTACAGGCCATCACCGCGCATTCGATGTGAACTTGTGAATGTCCTGCGGAGAAGTATTCAAAAGATTGTGCAGAACCGCTACCTCCGCTGTAATTCCCATTCTCAGCGCGGGCTCAACATCTGGTGCGAACAAGGACGAATGGTTTGAGGGTAGCGTAGCTCCGGAGGCCTTAGCTTCGGCGAATTTTGCGGGATCTGCACCTCCAAGGCTGAAATAGAAACCCGGAATGCCTTGTTCGACGAAGTACGAGAAATCTTCAGAAGCCGTGATCGGTTCATCAAGGGAGACATTGTTCTTGCCGACCGCTGCTTCAAGCACGCCCTTTAAGTGTTGCGCCAGCGTTGGATCGTTGTATACAGAGTCTGTACTTTCATAATGCTCGATGAGCGGCTCGTGGGGAGCATTAGCAGCAGCTGCTTCGGCTTTCGTGATGCGTGTGATCGCGGCGAGAACCTGTTTTCTGACCACTGCTTTATAGGTTCGTATCGTAAGGCCAAGCTCTGCAGTGTCGGGAATGATGTTGTTCTTATTGCCCGCATGGATGTAACCGACGGTGACCACTGCCATCTCACCCGGTTTCACTTCGCGAGAGGGAATTGTCTGAAGAGCCAGGATCGTCCTCGCAGCGATAACGATGGGATCGATGGCAGTGTGCGGTGCCGATCCGTGGCCGCCTTTGCCGTAAATCGTGATTCGAAGAGAATCGGCATTCGCGTCATAGATGCCAGGCGCGATCCCGATAATTCCTGCAGGGGCCATGTTGTGGACGTGGAGGGCGACAATCACATCGGGCTTGGGGAAGCGCGTGAAAAGACCGTCATCGATCATCCACTTCGCCCCGGAAATCGTTTCTTCTGCAGGCTGCCCGATCAGGATTAGTGTTCCATGCCATGTGCTCTTGTTCTTCGCCATGATCTCGGCAGTACCAAGCAGCGACGCCATGTGAAGATCGTGGCCGCACGCGTGCATGACAGGAACATCGTGGCCGGCGTCGTCTTTTGCATGAACTTTGCTGGCATAAGCAAGGCCAGTTTTCTCTTCGACCGGAAGAGCGTCGAGTTCAGTGCGCAACATGATGGTCGGGCCTGAGCCGTTCTTCTGCACAGCGACGATTCCTGTGCGACCTACATGATCGGTAACCTCGTAGCCAAGAGCCCGTAGTTTCGCAGCCAGCTTCGATGCGGTTTCTGTTTCGTGCCCGGAGAGTTCAGGATGTTGGTGGAGATCGAGATAGAACGCGTGAGCGTCCGGGTAGACCGTTTCCAACTCTTTTGAAAGTGAAGTCTGTGCAAACGCAACCGAAGTGAAAAAAATCAGCGCCAAAACGATTTTTGGGAAACCCATGGCGAGCGATCATAAATTGCGGAGCTGCTGGCTGCAAACCGTGGTGTTTTGCATCTGGCAATACAACTGATTTACTAGTGGAAAAAATACTAGTGCACCTTTCGAATTATCGATTTGCGTTTTTAAGGCGGGTGTACAATCGGCCTTAGATAGCACTTGGTTGCGCGACCTTCGTACAGCAAGGCCGAGGCGCTCATGAACGTTCACGTCAGTTACAGGCTCGCAAAGAGTCCCGCCGTCGAGAAAGACGTTCAGCACCAAATCGAAAAACTCCAAAAACGTTTGCAGGTCTTCCGGCCGGAATTGGTTCACCTGAGAGGCGTCGTAGAAGAGCTTTCGCCTCGCGAGGGTATCAGCATTTCTCTTAACCTCCGCTTGCCCTCTGGACAAATGGCGGTGCAGAAGAATGCTCCAACGCCCGAGGGGGCCATTAAGGCTGGGTTCGAAGACTTGTTGCAGCAACTCAATAAGCACAAGGACATGCTGCGTGCCTCGCACAAGTGGCAACGCGATCGCCGTGGAAACGCGATGCGGCGGGGTGCGAAGTTGAAGGAAGTTCCATTTGAAGAGACCGTGGCAGCTGTTTTTCCGCAGACGATCTCCTCCGATGATGTCCGGTCATATGTGAATGCGAACCTTGCCCGCCTCGATCGATTCGTAGAACGCGAGATTTACATCCGCGAGGCGCAAGAAACGATTGCCGCTAACTCCATCTCGAAGGAGGAGGTTATCGACGAGGCCATCGCGTCTGCGCTGACCGAAGGGCAAGAGAAGCCGGAAAAACTTGCACTGGAGCCATGGCTGTATCGGCAGGCGTTACGCGCGTTAGAGCGGCTTGCCAGCACAGACGAAAGCAACGGGAACGCTGTACACCTTGAAGAGTCTGCGCGCCGGCCAAATGTGAAGGGCAGCGATGAACCGCAGCTGCAATTCCATCAGCCGGACGAGTCGATCACAGGAGAGGACGTAATCCCAGATTCGCGCGCTGCCAATCCGGAGCAGATTCTTGCCTCTGACGAACTGCTTCGCATGGTTGCTTCGGCCCTGCGGGACGTGCCATCGGGATCCCGCGAAGCCTTCATTTTGCATTCGATCGAAGGCTTCAGTGTAGAAGAGATTGCTGCTATTACGGGGGAAACTGCGGACAGCGTGCTCGCCTTTGTGTCGGCGGCGCGTGACCATCTGCGCAAAGCGCCGGGATTGGCCGGACGATTCCATGGCCGGTTTGCTCCAACTGGCGCAGCCTAATCCAAAACTTAATTCTGTGGGGAGATAATCTATGAGTATTACTCGCGAACAAATCCGTCAGTTGGCGGAATTTCAGGACGACAAGTCCTGCGCTGTCAGCTTCTACTTCCAACCCTCGACACCACGCAACAAGGCACATAAAGAAGACGCCATACTAATCAAAGATCTTGCTCGTGAAGCCATGCGTAGCCTTGAAGCGAAAGGGAAGAAGGAGTCTGCTCGGGAAGATATTGAACGCGTCGTCCGTCTTTCGGGAGAGTTTCGCAGCAACGGTGTTCATGGTAAGGCTGTGTTCGCATGTGCGGCTCAAAACCTTTGGCAGGAATACGACCTGCCCCCGACCCTTGGCAACACGCAGATATTCATTGATCGCCATTTTCACCTAAAGCCACTCGCGCATTTGTTGGGAGCCTCTCCTTTGTTGGGCATCGTTTTGGTCGATCGGCATCGTGCCCGGATTTTCGATTTGCGGCTTGGAGAGCTGACCGAAAGAGAAGACCTGTTCCATCCGGTGCCGCGCCGTGGCCGGAGTGATGGATTTGGCGGATACGAAGGTGGCCACGCGCAGCGACGGGTGGAGGATGAAGTACGACAGCACTTTAAGAACGTGGCAGAGAACATCAAGGAGTTGCTGGAGAGGGGTGTTTTCGAAAAATGGATTTTGGCCTGTCCGGACTCGCACCGCTCGTTGTTTGAGCCGCAACTGCATCCTTATGTGAGCCAGGCGCTCATTGGACGTTTTCATGCGGACTTGGGCCGCGTTACCAAAGATGAGATCCGCAGTCACGCGCAGCAGATCCTGGAGAGTTGGCAAGAACAGCGCCGCCGCGAGATGGTTCGCGAGACTCTGGACCAGGCGCGCAGCCACAACCGGGGCGTCACCGGATTGCGTCGTGTGTTGCGCTCGCTCGAATTGGGAGAAGTGCAGACGTTGCTCATTGGAGAGAATCTCCAGGGGCATGCGGTGGAATGCACAGGTTGCGGACACATCGACGCACATCTCGTCAGCTACTGTCCGGTTTGTGGACGAGCCACACAGGACATTGTCGATGTGGGAGAAGCGATTCTGCCTTGGGTCGTGCGACGCGATATCGAAACGTTTTACGTGAAGAGTGATCCTGAGTTCGACAAGATCGGCAACATTGCTGCTCTGCTGCGCTATCGAGCAGAGAAGGTGCAGCCGATCAGCCAAGCAGCGGCAGATCGTCTGCAAAAAGCTGGTGCAGAATATCCCGGGCGACTGAGGCGGTACGCGCGGCGCTGAACTGAAAACATCCCATAAAAATTGACTGACCCGCGACAGTGCGCACGGTCGCCGTGATATTCTTGCGGCTTTGCGCGTCCATATGCGTGTGTCATAGAGCGGTTGTGAGCCGGAGGGTCTCTTCGTGTCAATTTCAAGACGTGACTTCGTCAAAACATCAGTGTTAGGAGCGGTTGCTGCTGGAACAAGTCATCCCGCCCTTGCAGAATCGTCTGTCCGTGGGCAGGAGAATGGTTCCAATGGAGGTGCGGGGAAACGGCCGATCCTCATCTGTGCTCACAACGGCTACGCGTACGTCGAAGAAGCCTACGCCTTCTTGAAAGGTGGCGGGGACACATTAGACGCCGGTATCCGGGTCGTGAAAGGCCCAGAGAACGATTCAAACGACGATTCCGTTGGCCTTGGGGGATTGCCGAACGAAGAAGGTGTGGTCGAGCTAGATTCCTGCTGCATGCATGGACCAACTCGCCGTGCTGGGTCCGTGGGTGGAGTTCGCAATATCAAAAACGTGTGTATGGTGGCAAAGGCGGTCATGGAGCACACCGGGCACGTCATGCTTGTTGGTGATGGCGCGGAGCGCTTCGCCGTGGACATGGGTTTTCCGCGGGAAAACTTGCTGACGGATCGCTCCCGTAAGATCTGGATGCTTTGGAAAGAATTCAACTCCGATCGGGACTGGTGGGGGCCGGGCATCGCGGATCCTCACTGGCGTGGCCCGTCGGAATACAAGCCGCAGGCAGAGTTGTGGCAAGAGCGCATCCGGCAATTGCAAGAGCGCGCTTCGAAGCTTGGCATTGAGCCAGAATTTCAGTTAGCTGCTGTCCGGCGTGTTGTGTTTCCTCCGACCGGCACGATCCATTGCTCTGTTCTCAACGAAAAGGGGGAAATGTCTGGTATCACGACGACCAGCGGGCTGGCCTTTAAACTTCCAGGGCGGGTTGGCGATTCGCCGATTATTGGAGCGGGCTGCTATACCGATCAGGATGTCGGGTCGGCTGGCGCGACCGGAAGCGGGGAAGAGAATATCAAGGTCGCGGGAGCACATACGATCGTCGAGAATATGCGGCATGGGATGTCGCCGCAAGAAGCGGGAATGGACGCATTGAAGCGTATTATCCGCAATTACAACGGCGACATGAACAAGCTGCGGTATATGGATATGACGTATTACGTCCTGCGCAAGGACGGTGCTTATGCGGGCGTGAGTTTGTGGGAAGGATACTCTGCCGGAAATCCGCACACCTTTGTTGTTCACGACGGCAAACTGCGAAGGGAAGTTGCGACGCCATTGCTTAAGGGATACTCACAGGAGTGGCCACCATTTCCGCCGATACCCGAAGATCTGAAAAAGAACTCCGAGTACGTGAAATGACCGGGGTTTGTATCGGCTAATCCCGTGGTTAAGTGAAGCGCACCTTGAAGTCCGGACTTTTGTCGAGGTGGATGCTTTCCACGAACCGCACTTTCCCGGTGCGTAAGGTCATGATGACCGAGCTTGTGCGCGTTCCTTCTCCGAAGAAACGGACACCCTTCATCAGTGCGCCGTCGGTGACGCCGGTTGCGGCAAAGATGATCTGCTTTCCAGGGGCCAGGTCTTCCGCTTCGTAGATTCGGTTCTTATCTTTGATTCCCATGCGCTCGAGCCGCTCTTCCTGGTCTGGCTTCACGATCAGGCGGCCGAGCATATAGCCGTTGAGGCAGCGAACGGCCGCTGCGGTAATGACACCTTCGGGAGCGCCGCCTGATCCCATTACAGCGTGAACGCCAGTGCCAATGACGGCGGCTGCAATACCGGCGGAAAGGTCGCCATCACCGATCAGCCGAATTCTTGCGCCTGCAGCGCGAATATCGGAAATCAGCTTTTCATGACGGGGCCGGTCCAACACCATGATGACGAGATCATCGACATCGCGATCCAGTCTGCGGGCGATGTTCTTCAGATTGTGCGAGACAGGCGCGTCGAGATAGACGGCGTCTTTGCAGGATGGCCCAACAACGATTTTGTCCATGTAGCAATCCGGGGCGTTCAGCAGGCCACCGCGCTCCGAGGCCGCCAGAACGGTGATCGAGCCCGGTGCGCCTGTGGCGCATAGATTCGTGCCTTCCAGGGGATCGACGGCTATATCGACCTCTGGAACTTCGGTCCCGTCGGGGAACTCGGCGCCGACCTTCTCACCGATGTAAAGCATGGGAGCTTCGTCGCGCTCGCCTTCGCCAATGACGATGGTCCCACGCATGGGGATCGAGTCCATCGTTCGGCGCATGGCTTCGGTCGCGACCTGATCGCTGAGCTTGCGCTGGCCTTGGCCCATGGTCCGCGCTGACTCAATCGCAGCTACTTCCACCACCCGCAGAAAACGTGATGCCAGATCGCTCTCAATGTTCTCCCCGAATGTGCGGGCCTTGCCTTCTGTACGAGTCTGCGTTGCCATGCTTTCTCCCATCGGCGCCCGAAAAAAGGGCATGCGCCGGGTTGAGACTATACAGGAAATCAGGCGACTATGAAAATACTGGATTCACCCAATCGATTTTGTCGATGTCCCGGATAAATCGTGAGGATTTGCCCGGCGTGGTATTCTCCTATCCCTGACCTGAACGAGACTCATGGCTGAAAAACGTCGGTTGACTTTTCTCTGCATTACCACCTACGAGAAGGGACAGGAGTTTATGCGCGAGTGCAAGCGCTCGGGCTGCCG
>DATJWZ010000762.1:0-1952 GCA_035500795.1 Candidatus Eiseniibacteriota bacterium
CCTGCCCTACTGGAAATCCTGGCTGATGTTGATGCGGCCGCTGCGGCCGCCCGCCCCATTGCGAATGTGCATAGTATTTGGGAATTGGTGTTGCACATCGCTGCATGGGATGGGGCAGGCTTGCGCCGGTTAGCCGGCAAGAAAGCTCAACTTAAGGCTGCCGCAAATTTCCCGCCCATACCCGACCCGACAGATGCAGCCTGGAGTGAAGCGGTTGCGAAAGCAAAGCAAACGCACGAAGCTTTGGTCGATGCGGTTGCGAAGCTGTCTGCGGGCAGGTTGCGGGATATCGTGCCAGGAAAGCGCTACGACTTCTATCACATGCTGCACGGGATCGCGCAGCACGAGCTTTATCATGCGGGGCAGATTGCGATCCTCAAAAAGGCGGTGGCGCCTGGGACAAAAGTTCACGGGGCCTAAAGCCCTCATTGTCGAGATGACTCGGACGCGGCGCGAAAGCGCCGCTCTTCCACGGTAGCTTCACGACAGCATCGTGCTCTTTGCGTTGTTTGCATTTACAATTTCTCCGGCAACTAGCCATCGAGAAAGTTTTCTGGCAGCGCACCATCCAATTTACGTCGCCGTCATTGGCGTGGGTGTCTTCGGACGCAATCACGCCCGCATCTACAAAGAACTCGAATTGCAGGGAGAGCCGGTGCGGCTGCTCGGGGTCGTCGACCCTGACACGAATCGCGCTGACGCGGTAGCTCGCGAGTTCGAGTGCAAGGCATTCGGATCGGTGCATCAACTGCTGACGACCCACAGCGAAGTCCAGGCGGCTTCCGTCGCGGTGCCGACAGTGCATCATCTGAGCGTGGCCCGCGAGTTGATGAAAGCCGGCGTCGATGTCCTGATTGAGAAACCGCTGGCTACGACGCTCGCTGAAGCCGATGAACTCGTCAAGCTGGCATCGGCGCACAAGTGCATCGCTCAAGTCGGACATTTGGAACGCTTCAATCCTGCAGTCCGCGCGACGCTGCCGATTCTGACTCACCCAATGTTTTTCGAAGTTCACCGGCTGAGTGTCTTTACGCCGCGATCATTGGATGTCGATGTGGTGCTCGACTTGATGATTCACGATCTCGACATCGTGCTGGTTTTTGCGAAGTCTCCGGTGAAGGAAGTGCGGGCGGTGGGATTGCCAATTTTGTCCGGCAAGGTTGATATCGCGAATGTGCGGTTGGAGTTTGAGTCCGGGTGCATCGCGAACTTCACGGCAAGCCGCGTGTCGACCGAGCGAGTCCGCAAACTGCGCTTCTTCCAGCCGAGGCAGTATGTCTCCATCGATTACAGCCGGCAGGAAGTGTTGGTGTTCACGGTGGAATCAGGTGCCGCCGCTGTTGCGAATCCCTCCGTTAATCCGCAGATTGGAGTGGCAAAGCCGCCGGTTGCCGCCGAAGAACCGCTGCACGCCGAACTGAAAGCATTCTTGCGAGCCGTGAAGGAGAGATCCGAGCCGGAGGTCTCGCTCGACGAAGGGCGACAGGCACTCGCCTTGGCCCTGGAGATTCTTGCCGCCATCCGCGAACATGCGAAGAAGGTTGGCCTGACCCACGTGTGAGGTCCGCTTCTTTGCTGACACCCGCAAGTCTCCGCATTTACATATGTTTACACACCAAAGTCACCGCGCAATTGTGGGGAGCGTATTCCCCGAAAAGATGCGAGAATAGACTTAATTGGTAGTAGAGCAGCGCGCGCCGTTTGCGATTACTCCCATACGAGCCGGATGCAACGCCGCGGGTGCATTTCGTGTCTAAACGACAGGCGGACAGGCTAGGCAAAGTCACAACCAGCGCATGCCCATCACGCAAATTCCATTTCAGGATCCGGTAGCCCCGCCTGAAAAGTCCCAGCCCGAACAACTAGGACTCTACGACCAGCAGGACTGGGAAGATGCCTATCGGGAATTGGATGCGCGCGTTCCACACCTGCTGATCCAACTACAGGACGAT
>DATJWZ010000763.1:0-1626 GCA_035500795.1 Candidatus Eiseniibacteriota bacterium
CGGACAATCTTCATTCCTTCGGCCACGGCGTGTTCCGTGAAGGCATCGACGTCAGGGACCTCGACGGAAATCGAAATGGGCGAGTTCCCTAGCGTCTCGGCGCTGAAGCGGCCGCCTTCAGGCCATTCTCCAGTAATGTCGATCGGAGATTCACCGATCATCAGCTCGGCGTGCGGGATGCTATCCCCCACCTGGAAGCGGAAGACTTCTTTGGCGCCCAAAGCCCGCTTGTAGAATTCGATGGCTTTGGCGGGATCTCGGAATGCAATTCTTGGTGCTGCAGTCACGCGCGCGGCTGCTACGGGTTCGGCGACGGTGGACATACGCTTCTTGCCTCCTAATTCGGATTTCAATCGTGCCTTGAAACTCGCACTCGGCAGATTGCGCAAGTCCGCCGCGATGCGCACGAGAGGCTCGATCTCCGCCCCGGCCTTGCTGACCCGTCCATCATTAAGGGCCAGCATCTTCTCAAGAGCCTGATTCAACTGCTCGAACTTCTTTTCACCGCCCATTCCTGGATGTAGAGAGCGCTTAGGCACCGGCACCCTCCATGCGCGCCTTCAAGGTACTCAGCGCGCGAAACTGTAACTGCTTCACTGCCCCTTCGGTCTTACGAATTGCGCTTGCGACTTCCTTGATACTTTTCTGCTCAACGAACCTTAAAACCACAACCCGCTTTTGCTCAGCCGGTAAAGTATCGACCAAGCGGAACAGCGTCGCCCGACGCTCCACTTCCTCAATCTCCGCCGGCGCAACCTGAGCTGCTTCCAGAGCGGACTCATCCTGCGTTTCGCGTCCCGATCGCTGCCAACGATCCGACATCAAATTTGCCGCAATACGGAATAGCCACGCGGCAAACGGAATTCCACGCCATTCAAATCTTTTCAGGTTCGCAAGCGCCTGATGAAACACTTCGGCAGTGAGGTCTTCCGCCTCGGCGCGATCCTGGACGCGTTTCACGACGTACGCGTACACCCGCTCAAAATTGAGCTCATAGAGATCGCCAAAGCGGGCGGGATCCTCCTGTGCAGCTTCTACCAGAAGCCGCTCGTCCGCTTCTTTCTTCAAAGCCTTCAACGAATTCTCCGCGGGTCTTGCCGTTCACCAGGTATAACCGGTGACTCCAAGGAAGGTTACGGCACTTTTTCGTTTCTTTGAAAGTAGCTGCAATATAATTTTTCCGCATCCAAGTCCCGCCAGACGATCTCTAACGACCTAAGGAGCGACCATGGAAGCAGTTACCGGAGTATTCAGAACTCGGGCAGCCGCGGAGGAAGCCCTTCAGAAAGTTCACAAGGCCGGCATTCCCGCTGAAAAAATCACCCTTCTTACACCGGGAAGTGCCGACAAGATCGACAAAGAAATTCAAGCCGTTCCTACCGATGCGACCGAGCAACCGGGCATGGGCACTGCCATTGGCGCATTGATGGGAGGTGGCCTTGGCCTCACGGGCGGGGCACTCTTGATGGCATTGGTCCCCGGAGTAGGTCCAGTCACCGCCCTCGGTCTGTTGGGGGCCGCGGTTCTCGGTGCCGCGGGCGCCACTGTTGGGGCTGCCGCTGGGGGAAAAGCCGAGATGGCGACATACGAAGGCTTGCCCGAAGACGAGATCTTCGTCTATGAGGA